>DASYOY010000205.1:0-26659 GCA_036007245.1 Actinomycetota bacterium
CGAGAGGGGGATCCGCCGTGACACCACGCGTCGTCGGCGTGTGCACGCTCGAGCGGTGGTCCGCCTTGCCGTGGCGGATCAGGTAGACGCGGCGCTCGGTCACCGGGCGACCGTATCCGGATGTCGGGCGCGCCAGTCCTCGGCGTAGGCCTCGACCTCTTCACGTAGCCAGATGCGGCCGCCGGCGAGGGACGCGATCGGCTCGGGGAAATGCCCGCGGTCGATGTAGGTGATCACCCGCCGCTTGTCCCAGCCCATGATGTCGGCCGCCTCCGAGACGCCGACGAGCTCGGGGACGACCTCGACGGTCAGGACGACGTCGTCGCCGATCGCCTTCCGCAGTTCGTCCAGGCACCCTATGCGCGAGGTGCCAGTGACCTCGACGTACATCGGTGCGTCGAGCACGCGCGCGTACCAACGCCCGCCGGATCGCCACAGCCGCGCTCGCACCGGGTCCGCCACGAGGCGGAGGGTATGACAGCGTCCCTCAGCCGCACAAGGCTCCAGGCCACAAGGCCGCTGGCGTCCTCAACCCGTGTCGATGCCATGCCACGGCGGCACCGTCACGGTGCGTGCGCCGGGGACGCCTCCGAGGATCACCTTGCGGAACCGAGAGTCGTTGGCGCTGGAGCGCTCGAAGATCTGCCCGGTGGGATCGGCCTGCACCTGGATGAAATACGTCCCGTTCGGCAGGTTCGTGATGTTGAACGACTGCCCAGGCAGCGACTGGAAGTACGTGTCCCCCCAGCCGGTCGGAAGCGCTTCCCTGGTCCAGATCGCCGACGCGTCGCCGCACGCCGAGAACAGGCCGAGGGTTCCCGGATTCCAGATGGCACCGGGGACGGTCAGGTCGATGGCGTCGGTCGGCGCAAGACAGAACCCCGTCTTCTGGCTGCGGACGACCTGCTGTTTGTCGGCACTCAAGAGCCGATACGTGGCGAACTGCTCGAAGTGCCAATGTTCATGTCCTGGCTTCGCGTCGTACACGAGCGTGCCGACGGGCGCTCGAGCGACCGGCGTGCTCCCACGGTAGAAGGTCTGCCACGCGTCCATCACGTTGGTCCCCGTGCGACGGAACCCTTCGACCACCATGGGTGCGGGACCCGCATCCCACACGGTCGCACCGAAGTCGAGGAAGTCTCGTCCCCCGTGCGCGCGCGAGTCGGTGGAGATCCCCCACGCGGGGAGCGCCACGAGATCCGGGAGCGTGCTGGGGCGCGGGTTCGTTCGTATCGGGAGGACCGCGTTGGTCCTGCCGGTGGGCGCCGCGCCGGTCGCCGGCGGGCAGAACGGGGGACAGCCCGACTGACGGGACGTCGACACGACGAGACCGAGCGTGGCAGACGCGTCGGCCGGCGCGATGGCGAACAGCCGCCGATAAAGCTGCGCGATCTTGACCTCGACCGTGTACGTCCCGTCCGGTCCAGCGAACCGGATGCGCGACATATCGAGCGCGCCGACCGCCCAGCCTTGGTCGATCCCCCACACCACGCCCGTCGTGAACGGGTTCGCGTAACACCCCTGCGGGAACGTCGAGTCCATCGGCCCGCTCGCGTCCGCACGCTGCACGTTCCAGCTATCGGGGCAGAACCGGACGGTCCCCTGGTAGACAACATCCCCCGTCGCGTTCGCGACCGTCACATCGAAGAAGCGGCGAAGCCCGGACCATCCGGGGGCGAGCACCCGGGCCGGGAGCGGGACCTGCGTCGGCGAGGTCTCCGGATCGATCACCTGGGTCGCGACGATGGGCGTGGTGTAGGAATCGCGATGCGCGATGACCTCGAAGGTGGAATCGGCCGCCGACACCCAGAGTCCGCTGTCGACATAGATCTTCTGGTTCGCGCGATAACGCGTCTCCGTGATGCTCGACGTGGGGCTGAATAGGCGGAGCCGCGGTCCCTGGGGTGTCGCCTGGGCGGGACCGGCGGCGACCAGCGCGCCGACGAAGGTGATCGATGCAAGGACGGTCAGCAGGACGCGGAGGCTCCGGTGCACAAGTCCCTCCCGGGGTCGGGTCGCGCATGGATGCGCGGGTTCTCTAGACGCTGACGCTCAACGACACTGATCGGTTCCCGAGGGACCCGGCCTTACCATCCGCAGCACGGGAGGATATAGCCGCAGTCCGGACACTTGTAGTGCGCGTGTTCCGGCTCCATCGGATGTCCACACAGGTCACAGGGCAACCGCTTGGACTCGTCGACTGGCAGACAGACGGGTGCCGGGGCGGTCTGGTCGGCCATCGTGGCGACCCTACACCCGGCCACCGGCGCGGCCGGGGAACATCAGCCTCGCAGCATCCCCTGGCGCCGGAGTTCCTTACGCCAGCACTCCGTGTGCCAGTGGCGGCGGTCGTCGGCCGCGCCGTTCGGCACGACGACGAGGTGTCGCAGACCAGGCCGGACGACGTGATCGCACCCCGGACAGCGGTACTCCTTGTCGCTCGCGACCTCCCGGACCTCGTACCCGTCGACGACCGCCCAGGTCGGTGCGCGCCGCCCACCGACCGGCGCGGGCGACGGGAGGTACTCGAGCGGGGCGCGCTTGTTCTTCCGGGGCATCAGCGGTTTCCTTTGACGAAGTCGACGACGTAGGGAACGAGCTGCGCCGCGTTGTCGCGCGGCTTGTCCTTCCGCGACCGCTCGAACGAGTGCCCGGCGTCCTGGAACGGCACATACGTCGCGCGCTTCCCGAGCTTTCGCAGAACGCCGGCGAGGACGTCGGGATCGGCGAACGGGTCCTTGGTCCCTTGGAGGAAGAGCATCGGGATCTTCAGGCCGTAGAGGTGCTCGTCGCGCGGCTGATCGGAACGGCCCGGTGCGTGGAGCGGATAGCCAAGGAACACGAGGCCGGCGGCCGGCATGCCTTCGGCGGCGGCCATCGAGGCCATCCGACCGCCGTAGCTCTTGCCGCCGGCGAACACCGGCCGGCCGCCGGTGCGGGCGGTGGCCGCGTCGACCGCGGCGACCACCGCGGCGGTCGCGTCCTTCGGCGAGCCCGGGCTCTTCCGCCCTGCTTCGAGGTACGGGAAGTTGAAGCGCAGGGCCGAGACACCCGCGGCAGCCAGCTCGTCGCAGAACCCCGCCATGAACGGGTGATCCATCCCGGCGCCCGCACCGTGCGCGACGACCAGCGCGGATGCGCGCTTCCCGCCGTCGTGCCACGCGGCGGCGACATCCCCCTTGGAGGTCTCGAGCCGGAACCCCTCGCTCATCACCTGCCATGATGCCAGCGTGAGCGGCCGCTTCTACCTGGGCACGTCGGGGTTCGCCTACGACGAGTGGCGCAAAGGCGTCTTCTACCCCGAGGACCTCAAGAAGGATGACATGCTCGACTACTACTCGACGCAGCTGTCCTCGGTCGAGATCAACTACACGTTCCGCCGCTTCCCGGCCGAGACGACCGTCCAGAAATGGAAGACGAAAGCGGCGCCCGGCTTCGTCTTCACCCTGAAGGCCAACCAGCGGATCACGCATTGGAAGAAGCTCGAGAACGTCGGCGAGGACGTCAAGGACTTCGTCGCGCGGGGGAAGCTCCTCGGCGACCGGTTCGGCTGCGTGCTGTTCCAGTGTCCGCCGTCCCTGAAGTACGACGCGGCGTTGCTCGACGGGTTCCTCGCGACGCTGCCTGCCGACGGGCCGTCCTACGCGATGGAGTTCCGACACGATTCGTGGTCGGCCGCGCGCGCTCGACTTCTCGACGCCGGTGTCGGGTGGTGTGTCGCCGAGACCGACGAGAAGGATCCGAAGCCGGAGGACCTTTCATGGGAACCCGTGGGCTATCTCCGTCTGCGGAAGACGGAGTACTCGGACGACGAACTTCGCGAGTGGGCTGGGCGGATCCAGCCCGCGCTCGACGGTGGCGCGACGATCTTCTGCTACTTCAAGCACGAGGACGAGGGGGCCTCACCGAAGATGGCAAAGCGGCTCGAGCAGATGTTGGCTCTCGGCGAAGCCGACCAACCGGCTGATGAGGCCTCGCCCCCGATCGACGAGGCAAAGCCATCGGTTGAGGAGCCTTCGCCATCGGTCGATGAGCCTTCGCCACCGGTCGACGATCCGTCGCGAGCCGTCTAGGGATGCGTGCGCGGATCAGGTAGGACTCGGCGACGGAGCGCTGCCGCCGCCGTCCTCACGTTGGCCGTGTTCGTCGGATGCACGAACGGCGGCGGGCAAGGATCCGAGTCCTCGCCCCCGATAAGCGGCACGTCATCCGCAACGGGTTCCTCGTCCGCCGGCGCCGACGGACTGGACACGATCAAGCACGTGATCGTGATCGTGCAAGAGAACCGCTCGTTCGATCAGTACTTCGGCACGTTCCCCGGTGCCGACGGATTCCCGACCAAGGATGGACGTTTCACGACCTGCGTCCCTGACCCCATCACGGGATCATGCGCGGGCCCGTATCACGACAGCAGCCTGCTCGACTACGGCGGCCCGCACGAACAGACGGCCTCCATCGAGGACCAGAACAACGGACAGATGGACGGCTTCATCAACACGGTGGTGAGCGCCGGCTACTCGTGCGCCGCCGACCGATCGTCGTCGCTCTGCCAACACCACAACGGACCGCAAGGGCAGCCGGACGTGATGGGCTACCACGACGCCCGTGAGATCCCCAACTACTGGACGTGGGCCTCGACCTACCTGTTGCAAGACCGGCTGTTCGCGCCGACCGACTCATGGACGCTTCCGTCGCACCTGTACCTCGTGTCGGCCTGGTCGGCGGCGTGTTCTGATCCACTTCAGCCGATGAGCTGCCGGTCGAACCAATCGGTGTCAGGCGCCGTGCGCTACCAGCGGCAGGGCGGGACCAGGCCAACGTACGCGTGGACGGACATCACATACCTGCTGCATAAGGCGGGCGTGAGCTGGGGCTACTACTCGGGCAAGACCTCATGCGCCCATTTCTGTCCGCAGGATGGGGCGTCGAACGTGCTGCAGAATCCGCTGCCATGGTTCACCACGGTGCGGCAAGACAAGCAGCTGGGTGGGATCGGAACGCACCAAGACTTCATCGATGCTGTGCGGAAGGGGAAGCTGCCTTCCGTGTCGTGGCTCGTCCCCGGCAACGGTCCCATCAGTGAACATCCGGGCTCGAACGGTCCGCTCACGGACGGCCAGGCGTACGTGACGAGGATGGTGGACGCCGTGATGCGCTCGCCCTACTGGGATTCCTCGGCGATCTTCCTTACGTGGGACGACTGGGGCGGGTTCTACGATCACGTCGTTCCACCGCACGTCGACCAGCTCGGCTACGGCCTCCGGGTGCCCGGGATCGTCATCTCGCCGTGGGTCAAGCCCGGGACGATCGACCACCAGACCCTCTCCTTCGACGCATACCTCAAGTTCATCGAGGACCGGTTCCTCAACGGGCAACGTCTCAACCCGCGCACCGACGGGCGGCCGGACCCCCGGCCGACCGTCAGGGAGAACGTCAAGATCCTCGGCGACCTCCGCAAGGAGTTCGACTTCACGCAGAAGCCGCTGCCGCCGAAGCCCCTCCCCTTGCATCCGCCACCGGGCCCTGCGTCCACGCCTAGCGGCTGATATCGGTCGCGGTTGACAGTCGCGCGGTCTGGTACTGGAGTCAGATCGATGAGCAGCGCAGGGAAGACCCAGTACTACACCGCGACGAGCGTCGACGGCTTCATCGCGGATGAACACGACTCGTTGGACTGGTTGTTTGAAGCCCATCAGGACCATGACGAGAGCCAGTGGGAGGCGTTCATCGTCGCCGTCGGCGCGATGGTGATGGGCGCGACCACGTATGAGTGGGCGATCGAGAACGACAAGCTGCTCGAGAATCCTGAGAAGTGGCATGACTACTACGGGGACATCCCGTGCTGGGTCTTCACGCACCGCGAGCTGCCCGCGATCCCGAACGCAGACATCCGGTTCGTCCAGGGCGACGTGCGTCCGATCCACGAGGAGATGACCGCGGTCGCCGGCGCGAAGAACATCTGGCTGGTCGGCGGCGGCGAGCTCGTGGGGAGGTTCGCCGATGAAGGGCTGCTCGACGAGATCCAGCTCCACATGGCTCCTGTAACGCTCGGCGGCGGCGCACCGCTGCTCCCCCGTCGGATCACATCTCCGCGCCTGACGCTGACGAGCGCCGAGATCGTCGGCGGGTTCGCCTTCCTGACGTACTCGGTGTCGGCTCCCTAAGCCGCGGCGATCGCCGACGTCGCGACGGTCTGTCGGTATCCAGATTCACCAACCTTCGACCTACGCCGAAGGGCGGAGCGTTTCCTTGACACCTCTTACGCCGCACGACGACCATTGCACATGCTCTGGCCAGCGCGGATGCGCGAAGAGGATGGGTTCACCCTTCCCGAATTGATGATCGGCATGGTCATCATGTCGTTGCTGATCGTTGCTATCGGCGGCGCCTTGATTGTCAGCCTCAAGACGACAGGTTCTACCGAGCAGCGCCTTCACGAAAGCCAGGACGTCCTCATCACGTCCTCGTACGTCGCCAACGACATACAGAGCGCGGCGAGCGTTACGGTCGATAACTCGACAACCGATTGCTCTGGTGCGTTCACCACGCTCGTGACGTTCACCTATGCGTCAGCAGCTCACCCGACGGCCGTCTATAAGTGCGGGACCGCGAATGGCGAAACCCAGGTCACACGCACGTTCGATGGCGGGACGCCGATCGTGATCGCGCATTTCGCAGGAACGTCGAGGCCAACCGTGACAGTTACCGACGACTCGTCGACACCGCCGGTCCCGATGTCCGTGACGATGCGCTTCACCAAGTCGAGCGACTGCACTCTCAACTCGCCCGCCAGTCTCTGCACCTACACGCTGTTCGGCTCGCGACGCAGCTACAACCCGGCCAACGTGACGAACGGAGGGAACCCGCTTCCCAGTGACGTGGTGCTCCTGTCGACCGGTGCGGCAAGCCCGTTGTGGGTGCAGGGCAGCTGTCCGGACCCCGGCACGACGGGCGGATGCATCATCGATCCAGCGAAGACCGCCCTTCCGATCTCTGATGTCCAGACGGCGGGCTGGACCACCACACCTTTGTGGTCGAAGCTCGCCGACGCCGATACGACGACGTCGATCACAAGCAACGCGGGAAGCAAGGCCGAGGCGCGTGTGCTGCTCGCCGGCGTCAATCCGCCCGATCCGGGCGTGCTGCCAACGCTGGAGTTCCACGCGAGCGCAGCGTCCAACGGTGCGATGAAGGTCGCCGCTTCGATCTATGACGGAAACACGCTGCTCGTGTCGAACGCGAACATCGGCAACGTCAACCAGGCAGGCGACTACGACTGGACGTTGAGCGCCACGGACGCGGCCAAGATCCCAACCGCCTCGTACGCACACCTGACCATCGGATTCTCCGTTCCCGGCGCGAAGAATACGGACAGCCTCCGCGTCGACGGCGTGGCGTTCGACACGTTCGACCTCACCTCCGCAGGACTGTTGACGGTAAGAGGGCCGCTGTACATCAACTCCCAGCTCTCCGCCGCCGTTCGCCTCACCGGACAGAAGACAGCGACGAAGATCTCCATCATCAACGGTGGCGACTTCCGGATCTGGAGCCCAGGGTCGTGCTCCGGTTGCAACCACAACACGGTTTCTTGCGCGGCCTGTACCTGGGTCGGACAGCAGCCCTGGACGAGCTACAGCGTCAGCATCCCGGATCCACTCCGATCGCTTCCGGCGCCCACGGCTCCGAGCGCCGGCACCTGCGGCGGCTCGCCTACGGTCTGCACGCCCGGTTCGTATAACGCGCTCTCGTTGACGTCGGATACGCGATTCACACCTGGCATCTACTACCTGAACAACGGCTTGTCGGTTACCGGAACGACGGGACTGACCTGTCCCACGTGCACCAACGGCCAAGGGGTCCTTCTGTACATCGCAAGTGGAGCGGTCACGTTCGCGGGCAGTTCAAAGGTCGATCTTCCAGCCGCAACGACCGGGCTCTACAAGGGCATCGTGATGTTCCAGGATCGCGGCGACACCAGCGAGGTCAAGATCGCCGGCAACTCGGGGAGCACCACCTTCTGCTCGATGAGCGGCAACCAATTCGGCAATTGCTTCAACGGCATCGTGTATGTCCCGAACTCGAATCAGGTCACACTCGCGACAGGTAGCTCGTCGTTCTCGACCAAGGCGGTCGTCGCGCAGAACATCAAGGTGTCGTCGAGCGTGACCATAGGCTAAGGAAACCCACCGTGCGCCTTCCCCCCCATGTCCATAGCGAGGATGGCTTCTCGCTCGCCGAACTTCTCGTGACGATCGTGCTCGTGAGCGTCACGTTCGTTGCGATCTTGACCGGGCTTATGACGACGATCCGCGTGTCGGCGTCTCACCGAACGCAGGCGACGACGGACGCCGTCGTTCGTTCGGCGGCGGAGTGGGTAAAGGACATCTCCCACAACCCGTACCGTGCGACCTGCAACGGGACCGCGATGTACTCGTTGAACGGACTCGCGATGCCTACCGGATACTCCGCGACGATCACGACCGTGGAGTACTGGAACCCCGTCCCGGCCCCGGCCGCAACGGGGACATACAACGTCTCGTCCCACATGCAATCGGTGTGTCCATCGGGTGGTGACGCGGGACTGCAGCGGATCACGATCGTTGCGACGGCGTCCAACGGACAGGCGACCGAGACAGTGCAGATCATGAAGCGGGCGATCTGATGCGCGTCCATGACCAGAAGGGGCAGGCACTGATCCTGGCGCTTGCGTTCCTCATGTTCTTCGGCTTGGTGATCGGCGTTCTGTTGTCCCTCGCGACCACGAGCGTCATGTCATCGAGCCAACTCCGTCAACAGCGCTCGACCGTGTATGCGGCGGACGGCGCAACCGACGCGGCGATCCAGGTCGCGTTGACGAACATCGGGATCGGCGCGTACGGCGACCCCCGCTGCGTGGGGACGAACCCCACCGCGGTCGGCACCACGATCGTCTTCACGACCACGGCTACAACCACGGACGCAACTGTCGCGAACGTCGTCTGTACCTGGTCGCAGGACTTCCTCGCTCCCGATCGGACCGTGACGTTCACGACGTTCGTCGCGGGCACCGCCGCCCCAGTCGTCCAGGCGACCGTGCTGTTCCACGACCACTGGTCGCCGGTCACAGCTGAGGTTCAATCGTGGGTCTACTGCGGACATGGAGGCGCATGCTGAGGTTGGTAGCCCTTCGGCCGTAGCTTGCCGTTCGGCCCCCTTGCGACAATCGCGCGATGGCTGAGATCGCCCCCACCGAGATCGAGCCCTTCCTCTGGCAGCTTTGGGAGGCAAAGGGAACCGACCTGCTCTTCACGGTCGATCTGCCCCCGATGCTTCGGGTCGACGGTGTGATGCGTCCAGCCGAAGGTGCCGCGCCGCTGACGCGCGACGACACCGAGCGGATCGTGACGTCCCTTCTTCCTGTGGAGAGCTCTGAGGAGTTCATCCGCGAGAAGGACGCGGACTTCTCGTTCGGCTGGGAAGAGCGAGCACGGTTCCGGGCGAACGCGTTCGTGCAGCGCGGCGCGATGGGCTTGTCTCTGCGGCTGATCCCATTCCGGATCCCTACGTTCGAGGAGCTCGGACTTCCCGAGGTGATGGAGCGCTGGGTGCGCGTGCCGCGCGGTCTGGTGATCGCGACCGGTCCTACCGGCGCCGGCAAGTCGACGACGCTCGCGTCGATCGTCGACCGGATCAACCAGAACCGCGCGTGCCACATCATCACGATCGAGGACCCGATCGAATACGTGCACAAGCACAAGATGGCGGCGATCGAACAGCGCGAGGTCGGGCTCGACACGAGCTCGTTCGTGCGTGGGATCCGCGCAGCCTTGCGTGCCGACCCCGACGTCCTGCTGGTCGGTGAGATGCGCGACCTCGACACGATCCAGACCACGCTCACGATGGCCGAGACCGGCCACCTCGTGCTGGGCACGCTGCACACGAACGACACGAGCCAGGCGGTCGACCGACTGGTCGATGTCTTCCCGACGGGGCGCCAGGCACAGATCCGCGTGCAGCTCGCGAACTCCCTGACCGGGATCGTGTACCAACAGCTGCTGCCGAAGATCGACGGCGGTCAGGTGGCGGCGTTCGAAGTGCTTGTCGCCAACCACGCGACCCGAAGCTTGATCCGGGATGGCAAGAGCAACCAGCTGCGCAACGTGCTTCTCACCGGGCAGAACGAAGGCATGCGCACACTCGAGATGGCGCTCTCGGACCTCGTCATGCGAGGCGTCGTCGATTACGAAGAGGCGCTCGGGCGCAGCCTCTACCCGAAGGAACTCGCGAAGCCGATCCCCGCGGGCCTCCCGGCTTCTGCCTGATCCGGACGCCCCTTCACTCGGGGAAAGCTCACTTCCTCATCAGCGTCGCCCTATCACCCAGGAATGGCATCCGACGCGACCCCCGCCGTCGTCAGGGATGGCTGGACGCGGCGGTGGACGTCAGACGACCTGCGGGTCGAGTTCACGAAGCAGCGACCGAGCGACGATCGCACGTTGACCCGCGGGACGGTTGGTCTGCAACGCGCTCGAACACGACATATACGACACCGGCGAGATCTCGCAGATCCTCGGGAGCAATGGTCTTTCACCGCTCGACATGTAGGGCATCGGACATGAACGAACCCGGCCGCCGACTCGGCCGGGCTCATTCTGGGCGTACCGTCGACTAGCAGACGTCGGCGGTCACGCCACCAGCACCGTCGTACGTGACGGTATACCCGGTGCCGGAGTGCACGTCACTGGCGGGACCAGTGGCGTCCGTTGACCCGGTGAAGCCGGAGTCCCACCGCAGGAACTGGTTCCCACCAGCGGGGTCGGTCAGGGTCGGCACGAGGTGCGTCGGGTACGAGCCGTTCTTGGCGTAGTACGCCTCGACGCCCGTCTGGATCGTGCTCAGGTCCGTCTTGCATGCGGCCGTCGTTCCGCGGTCGGTGATACCACCGACGGCGAACAGCACGATCCCGGCGAGGATGCCGAGGATCACGATCACGATCATGAGCTCGATCAGGGTGAAGCCACCCTCTTCGCGAGCCCGCTTGATCATGCGTTGCATGTTTCCCTCCTCTCTACTGACAACGTTGCGATGTCTATCGCCGACGAAGGCATATGCGTGAGACATCCCTCCCCTCGTCACCCACGTGCAGCCCCGAGCCGTTCATCAGAACTGCACCTGCCGATAGATGCCGTACATCGCGGAGATCATCGCGATGGCCACGAAGCCGACCGCACACCCCATGAAAAGGATCACCGCTGGTTCGAACAGCGATGTGAGCCGCTGGATCTTGAACTCGAGCTCTTCGCCGTAGAAGTCGGATCCGACGGTCAATTGCTCGTTCAAGGTGCCGGTGTTCTCGCCGACCTTGAGCATCTGGATCACGGCGCCGGGGAACAGGTTCGTCTCGGCCATCGGCCGCGCGAGCCCCTCGCCGCGCATCATCGCGTCGTGCACGTCGTCGATGCCGCGCTTGAAGATCACGTTCTTGGTCGAGTCCCCCAGAACGCTCATCGCCTCTGGGAGAGGAACACCGGCGCGCATCATCGTCGCGAGCAGCCGGCAGAATCGCTCGATGATCGCGTACAAAACGACCTGCCCGATCACCGGCATGCGAAGGATGACCTTGTCCTTCCATCGCCTGCCCCATGGCGTCCGCGCGGCGGCCATCGGGAGTGCAACGAGCAAGACGAGCCCGAGGACGATGAGCGGCCAGTAGTTGGTCACGAAGTTCGTGAACGAGATCAGCAGCCGGGTCGGCAATGGCAGGGTCGCGTTGAAGCTCGCGAAGAAGGTCTTGAACTTAGGGAGCACGAACGTCGAGAGGATGATCACCGTGCTGATCGCCATCACGAGGACGATCGACGGGTATACCAGCGCGCTCTTGATCTTGTTGCGCGCTTCGAGGTCGCGCTTGATGTAGCCCGCGAGCTCCGCCAAGACGTCGTCCAGGCTCCCGGTGAGCTCTGCGGCCCGCACCATGTCGACGTAGAACTTCGGGAACAGACTTTCAAAGGGCCGCAACGCATCCGAGAACGTCTCGCCGGTGACCAGCGAATCGCGAACTCCGATGAGGACCTCCCGGAGCACCTTGTCGTCGGTCTCTTCCTCGATGACCTCGAGCGACTCGATCAACGGGATGCCGGCGCGGACGAACGCCGAGAGCTGCCGCGAGAAGTGCATCAGCTCGTCCTGCTTCAGCTTCTTGCGCGTGATCTCGAACTGCAGGATGTTGCGCTTCTCGCGCAGGGTTGAGACCTCGTACCCCTGCTCGACCAGCCCGGACATGGCGGTCTTGATCGACGCCGCCGTCGTCGTCCCACTGACCTTCTGCCCGGCCTCGGTCGTCGCTTGGTATCGGTATCTGCCCATAGCGTCCTCAGCTCGCGTAGATGTGCCGCAGCACTTCGGGGATGGTTGTGATGTCGTTGGCGACGAGCTGGATGCCTGCGTCACGCAGCGTTCGCATGCCCTCCGAAACGGCCAGCTCTTGGATCTCGTCGTGGCGAGCCTTCCGTGCGATCAACTGCCGCATCGGCTCGGTGATGACGAGCAGCTCGTAGACCCCGATCCGGTCCTCGAAGCCTGTCTGGAAACAGAAGTTGCACCCCTCACCGCGGAAGAACTCGTCCTTGGGCGGACCGCCGAGCCGCAGATAGAACTCGACCTCTTCGTCACTCGGGCGATACGTCACCGTGCACGAACGACAGATACGCCGCACGAGCCGTTGCCCGACGACGCCGACCACCGACGACGCCACAAGGAACGGCTCGATGCCGAGATCCAGGAATCGTTCGAGCGCACCCGCCGAGTCGGTTCCGTGCAGCGACGTGAGCACGAGGTGTCCGGTGAGCGCCGACTGGATCCCGATGCGCGCGGTCTCCACGTCCCGCATCTCGCCGACCAGGATGATGTCGGGGTCCTGTCGCAGGATCCCGCGCAGCCCACCGGCGAACGTCACGCCCGCCTGATCCTGGATCTGGATCTGGTTGATCGACGGGAGGACGTATTCGACCGGATCCTCGACGGTCATGATGTTGGCTTCGCTGTTGTTGATCTCGGTGAGCGCCGCGTAGAGCGTCGTGGTCTTGCCGCTCCCGGTCGGACCGGCGCAGATCACCATCCCGAACGGGGACCGGATCAACCGAGAGAACCTCGTGTGCGTGTCCTCGGGCATCCCGAGATCGTCGAGCCGAAGCAGCTGGCGGTTCTTGTCGAGCAGCCGCATCACGCACTTCTCGCCCCAGATCGTCGTCGTCGTCGCCACACGGATGTCGAGCGGACGGCCGTCGACGTCGATCGCCAGCTGCCCGTCCTGCGGCTTGCGCCGCTCGACGATGTCCATGCCGGCGAGCACCTTGATGCGGCTGATCACCGACGGGCCCATGTTGGGAGGCAGCGCCAAGACGTCGTGCAGGGCGCCGTCGATCCGGTATCGAACGCGGACGCGAGACTCCTGCGGCTCGATGTGGATGTCCGACGCTCGGTCGCGCGCGCCCTGTTGCACGATGAGGTTCACGACCTGCACCACCGGCGCATCCGCTGCCGCGTCAGTGTCGTCGACGACACGGGCCGTGATTGCCTCCGCCGCAAGGAATGCGTCCACGTGTCGCCCGACACCCGCCAGCGCCCGATACGACTTGTCGATCGCCCGCCGGATGTCCGACGGTGGCGCGATCATCCGCGCCACGGGCATCCCTGCGGCGTCGGCGAGCTCCTTCGTGGCGATGTCGTCCTGTGGGTCGGACATCGCGACCCGTAGGCCGATGTCGGTCTTGCTGACCGGGATCGCGACGTGCGACCGCGCCAACGATTCCGGGATCAGCGCGATCGCGTCGTCTTCAGGCGCGTCGCGCCGGAGGTCGGCGAGCGGGACCCCGAGGCGCCCGGACAGCACGCGAGCCAAGTCGAAGTCGTCGATCGCGCCCAGCTCGACGAGCAGCTCGCCCAAACGCTTGCCCGAGGCGGACTGCTGGAGCAACGCCTCTTCGAGCCGGCTCGACGTGACGAGCTCGCTCTCGAGAAGAAGGTCGCCCAAGCGAAGCGCATCGCTGCGCTCTTCGTCCGGGACCCGATCGACGGGCGTGATCGGGGTAACGGGCGCAACGGCCGGCTCCGAGTCCCACGCTGAACCCTTGATGGCGAGTACCTGTCCTCTCCCACGAGCGACGGGAGACCAACCCCAACGTTGGAAAGACGGGGGGAAGTCGCCCGAACGGGGGGCCTCGTCGCCCCCCAACGTCCGATGTAGCCGGTATCCTCCGCCGCCCTCGGTGGGGTCCGCATCGTCCAGACGGCTAGGTCTTTCGGCCTAGCCGACGCTCGACGATCTCGGACGAAAGGCTCGCGCGGACACGAGCGCACACGCGGGGTGGATCACCGCCGGCGCCGCTCCGAGCCGACTACAGTCATGTCGATATCGATCCCGCCAGAGGGGGCGCTCAGATGTTTCGTTCGTTCCGCGCGTTGTTCGTCACTGGACTTTGTCTCGCGCTCGCCGCACTCACCACTGCGGCGTTCGCCGGACCAGGCGATCTCGACAAGACCTTCAGTGGCGACGGGGCCAAGACCGTCGACTATGCGGGAGCGAGCGACACCTTGTACGGCATCACGCCGCACAAGAACGCGCCAACCGCCTGCGGCTCAAGCAACCAACAAGCAACGCTGACCGCGTTCACCCCGAAGGGCGGCCTCGACAAGAGCTTCAGTGGCGACGGGATGTGGCGCCAGGACATCCTGGGGCACGGCAACAGCTACCTCGAAGCGTGCCGGTTCCTCCCCGACGGGCGGCTCGTGGCGGTTGGCGGCGCCTATGGAGCCGACGGTCACTACCGAACGATCGTGGTCGTGCGCCGGCCCAACGGCAAGCCGGACACGAGCTTCTCCGGTGACGGCCTCGCGGTCTACCGCTTCGCGGGGATCGACAACTCGGCCGCCTATGACCTCGCCATCCAGCCGGACGGCAAGATCGTCGTCGCGGGCGAGGGCTACGACAGCGGTGTTTCTCCCCAGAAGGGTTTCTTCGAGGTCGCACGCCTCCGGCCGAACGGGGCGCTCGACAAGACGTTCAACGGCGACGGGCTCGCCAAGGTCGACTTCGCGCGATACGACGAGGGCGCCTGGAAGGTCAAGCTCCTGCACGACGGGACCGTCGTGCTCGCCGGATGGCTGCAGAACAAGGCGGGCACCGAGTGGAACTCAGCGGTCGCGGAGCTCAAACCCAACGGCGCGCTCGATCGATCCTTCAGCGGCGACGGGATGGCCGTCCTCAACTTCCTCAAGGGCGCCGACGACTATCCGCTCGGGCTCGACGTTCGTCCAGGCGGCACGATCGTGCTCGGCCTGTACCGGTACAACGGGTCGTATCTCGCCGCGGTCGCCCAGTTGCGGCCGAACGGCGCGATCGACGGTTCGTTCGGCGGCGGCGACGGACTCAAGACGGGCCTCGGACCCGACCTCGACGTGCAAGACCTCATGCTGGCCGGCGGCAAGATCTTGCTCGCCGGAGGGTCGGGCAGCGGCAGCACTCCATTCGTGCTGCGCTTGACGCAGAGCGGGAACCTCGACGGGACGTTCGGGAACCACGGGCAGGCCGACCTCAGCGCGGTCTCCGGGTACCTGTTCGACATCGCCATCGATGCGCAGGGGCGGGTCGACGGCGTCGGGAACTCCGTGTCCGACGGACTCGTGATCCGGGTGCACGCCTAGGCGGCGGCGCTAGTCACCACGGGCCGCGCGGCGGAACGCCTCGCGCGGGTGCTCGAGCGAGCCGAGCTGCGCGATGTCGCGTGGGAAGAGGAGCGCGACGGTCCAGTCGAGCGCGATCCGCGCCTTGCGCGCGAACGTCGGCATGTAGAACAGGTGGTACGTCCGGTGCAGGAACCACGCCGGGAACCCGCGGATCTTGATCCCGAGCGGGTTCGCCACACCCCGGTAGTGCCCGAGCGAACACAGCATGCCCTTGTTCTCGTAGCGGAACGGTCGGAGCGCGCGCCCCTCGAGCGACGCCGCGACGTTGTCTGCGAGCACCTTCGCCTGACGAAGCGCGTGCTGAGCCGTCGGCGGCGAGATCCCGCGGCTCGCGTGCGCATCGGGAACGGCCGCGACGTCTCCCGCCGCCCACGCGCCGTCGAGGTCCTCGACCCGGAGCGTGCGGTCGACCTTGACCCGGCCTTGATCGTCGACCGGGAACCCCGATGCCACCGCGAGCGGAGACGCACGGACGCCGGCGGTCCACACGAGGGTCTCGGCGGCGAACGCCTCGCCGTCTGAGAGATGAACGACCCCGTCCTCGATCCGATCGAGCCTCGTGGATGTGCGGATCTCGATGCCGCGACCGCGCAGCCGCTCGGCCGCGTACGTCGCCAGGTCCGACTCCAGCTCAGGCAGGATCTGTGGTCCGGCCTCCACCATCACCCAGCGCTGGTCCGTCCGCGCCACTGAGGGGATCGTCCGAGTCGCGACCCGCGCAAGGTCCTCGAGCTCCCCGAGGGCCTCGATCCCCGCGAAACCGGCCCCGACGAACACGAACGTGAGCGCCGCGCGCCGAGCGCCTGCGTCAGTGATCTCCGCGGCTCGATCCAACTGGGACACGACCCGGTTCCGTAACCAGATCGCTTCGGGGAGCTTCTTGAACCCGACGCCGTACTCGGCGAGACCCGGGATCGCGAGTGTCCGCGACCAGGAGCCGGCGCCGAGGATCACGACGTCGAATCCGAGTTGGCGGAGATCCCCACCGGACAAGCGCACACGAGCCTGCTTCGCCTCCAGGTCGATCCTCTCTACCTCGCCGACGACCAGCTGCGTCCGTCGCAGCACGCGTCGCAACGGCACGACGACGGCGCGTGGATCGATCAGCCCGCTCGCGACCTCGGGCAAGAACGGCTGATACAGCATGAAGTTCTCCGGGTTGACGAGCGTGAGTTGGTGCGCTGATGCATCGAGCTTGCGCTCGAGGCGGCGCGCGGCGTACATCCCGATGTAGCCGCCGCCGACGATCAGGATCCGGGCCATACGCTAGGCGAGCCGATCCTGCAGGGCCGCGTTGAGCGCCGCCAGCCGGTCGGCATCGGTGAGTTTCCGTCCGAGCTCGTCGCGCACGTAGAACGAGTCGACCACACGCCCGTCGAAGGTCGCGACCTTCGCGAGGTGCACATCGATCCCCGCGCGCGACAAGACGTCGGTGATGTCGTACAGCAGTCCCATCCGGTCTGGCGCACCGATCTCCAGGACCGTTGAGAAGTCGGAGGCGTCGTCGTCCACATGCACGGTCACCGGCGTTCGCACCGAGGGCGGCGGATAGTGGCGCCGCATCTCCTCGACCTTGCCGTCGATCGCGATCGCGCCTTCGATCACGCGTCGAAGCGTCTGGCGGAACGCGCGCCAACGCGCTTCGGTGATCTCGGCCTCGAACACGCCTTCCACGTCGAAGAGGTCGACCGCGACGTGGTCGCTCGTGGTGAAGACCTGGGCCGACAGGATCGAGACCCCACCGACGGCGAGCGCGCCGGCCACCGCGGCCAGGATCGCCGGCCGGTCGTTGGTCACCACGAGGAGCTCGTACGTGCCGGGCCGACTCCCGGACGCCGACGCGGTCCGCACCTCATCGGAGGCGAGGTATGGCGCGATCGTGTGGAAGTGCGCGGCCGCCCGTCCTGGCTCGACCGAGAGGAAGTATCCGCGTGGCATCCGCAGCACGAAGTCGTCCACATCGCGGTCCGGCTCGCCGGTCAGCAGTGCGCGGACCGCGCCGGTCCGTTCGGTCAGGGTCGCCGCGAGCTCCTCGCCCATCGTTCCTCGCTCGAGGACATGCCGAACCTTCGTGACCAACTCCCGAACCAACGCCTGGCGCCAGGGCGTCCACGCGGCGGGACCGGTTGCGGCGGCGTCCGCGACGGCCAGCAGATACAGCGCGGCGAGACGTTCGAGCGTGCCGACGGTCGCCGCGACATCCAGGATCAGGTTCTCGTCGGTGAGGTCGCGACGCGTCGCGGTGTCCGGGATCAGCAAGTGCTCCGCGACCATGAACGCAGCAAGGTCGGCGGTCTGATCGTTGAGCGCCATCGTGCGCACCTGCGCGCGGGCGACCTCGGCGCCGATCGGCACGTGCTCGCCGCGGCCGACCTTGCCGATGTCGTGCAAGAGCGCCCCCAGCGCCACGGCTCGAGGGTCGGTGATGAGAGGGACCAGCTCCGCCGCGAGCGGATCCGTGGCGGGATCATCGAGCAGCTCGTCGACGCCGGCCATCGTCCGCACGAGGTGACCGTCGACGGTGAATCGGTGGTACGGATCGCGCTGCGGACGGCCGCGAACGTCGCGCCATCCGGGGATGTAGTGGTCGAGCATGCCGACGCGGTCGAGGACGTCGAGCGCGGCCACGCCGGTGTCTCCACGCCGCAACAGCGAGAGGAACGCGACGCGGGTGCGCTCGTCCCAGACGACGGGATCGGGGACGGCCGTCGCTGCGATCGTATCCACCAGGCTCGGTGGGATCGAGCCCCCCGCGTTCGCAAGCGCCTCGAGAACGTCGGCCGGGCCGGTGAGCGGGGTTTGGGGCGCCACACTTGGTTCCTCGACGATCCGTGCAAGCGCGTCGCGAACCACCGCGTCGACCGTGCGCGCGTGTGCGAACACCTGCCGCATCAGGCCGTCGATCGCGGCGAGGTTCGGCTCGTCTTCGAACCCCATCGTCGCCGCCACCTCCGGTTGGAGGTCGGCGGAGAGCCGGTCGACCCGCTTGCCGGTCTCGAGCTGCACGGCGCTTCGCGCACGCACCAGGAATTCTTCCGCGTCGTCGACCGCGGCGAGGTCCGCGTGGCGGGCGATCCCCGCGGCGTCGAGCGGCTCGCCGAGGACGCGCACGAGCCAGCCGAGGACCGCAACGTCACGCAGGCCGCCGAGGCCTTCTTTGAGGTCGGGAGACAGATCCGATGCGCACGAGCCCGACCGCTCGGCGCGCCGAGCGCGATCGTCGACGATGGCCCGCGCGAACATCGCCGGATCGGCGGAGGCCTGCGCGACGACGGCATCCGTCGCGCTTGTCCCGAGGTCCGTCGCTTGAGTGATCACGCGTGCATCGAGCATGGCGGTGCACGAATCGAGCCGCTCCCGAGCCGCGTCGACGCACTCGGCCGGCGTGCGCACCAACGGCGTCACCGTCCACCCCTGGTCCCACAACGGGTACCAGAGGCGCTCGCCGAGCGACGTCAGGATCGAGGCGTCGAGCCCGTCGTGGACGAGCAGAACGTCGATGTCGGAGCCGGGGAGCTGCAGTCGACGGCCGTATCCACCCAGTGCGACGAGCGCGACGCCTTCAGGCGCGCCCTCCATCGCGGCCGCGAACCAGCCGTCGAGCGCGTCGGAACGTTCCCGCGCCGCCCATCGGCCGTGCTGCCCGGGCGGGTAGGCCCGCGCGAGCGCGTCGAACCGCGTGCGCAGCGCGGCCGCGTTCGCCATCGCCTTAGAGGGCGTCGGGCCCCATCTCGCCGGTGCGGATCCGCACCACGCGGTCGACATCGGTGACCCAGAGCTTGCCGTCGCCGATCTTGCCCGTCCGAGCGGCCTTCGTGATCGCGTCGACCACCCCATCGACGTCTTCGTCATCCACGACGACCTCGATCCGAACCTTGGGCACGAAGTCGACCTGATACTCCGCCCCGCGGTACACCTCGGTGTGGCCGCGTTGCCGCCCGAACCCCTCCACATCGCTCGTCGTGAGCCCGCTGACGCCGATGCCGCGCAAGGCGTCCTTAACCTCTTCGATCCGATGCGGCTTCACGACCGCGGTCACGAGCTTCATCGCGCCGGAGCTTACTCCCCCGGTCCCGGCCGCTCGTAGCAGTGGAACGCCCGCAGCACATGCATGCCGGCCCGTTCGTACAGACCGGCGGCACCGGTCTCGTTGTCGCTGTCGACATTCAATCGGACCAGGGTGCGCCCACGCGCCGCGAGGATCGCGAACCCGTACTCGAGCAACGCGCGACCGACGCCGCGGCCGCGCGCGGACTTCACGACGCCGAGGTCACCGATCCACCCGATCCCGTCGATGTCCTGGCAGATCACGACGCCGACGGGCTCGCCGTCCAGCTCGGCGATCCACACCAGCTCCGGGTCCCACGTCGAGGCGTTGAGCATGTCCTCCTCCCATGACTCCCACGACTGTGGCTCCTGTCCGTAATGCTCGGCGAACGAGTCCTCGACCAGCCGCCAGACCAAGCGGTCGTCCGCGTGCTCGTCATAGGCGCGGATCGTGACACCGTCGGGCATCGCGCCCGCGCGAAACGTGTCATCGACGTCGCGCTCCATATGCCAGAAGACCCGAGCGAAGTGGTACCCGGTCGTTTCGAGCGCCGGTCCCGCTCCCTCTTCGGCGGCGACGACCGCGTACCGGATCGCCTTCGAGCCCGCGAGCTCCTCGACGCGTTCGGCGCAGAACGCCGTCCACGACTCACGTGATGTAGGACGGACCGACGGCGCGAGCGGGAAATACATCGTGACCATCGCGGCCGGATCGAGCGATTCGAGCGAGAGGTAGCCAACGACCTCGCCACCGTCGGTCTCGGCGACCATCGCCCCCTTGATGCTGGAGGACCGCCAATCGTCGTGGAGCCACGCCTCCGACGCGTCGGTGATGCCCGAGTCGTAGAGGTCGCACGTGCGCAGAAGTTCCACGACGCGCGGGAGGTCGGTGTCGCGGTCGACGTCGCGAACCTGCAACCCGTCCGGAAGCGTCACCACTGCGTCCGCAACGTGTAGCCGGCTGGAAGCGAGGGCGCCTGGACGGCGCTACTCACCGACCGCCTTCTTGCGCGCGGCCGGCTTCTTCGCCGCGGGCTTCTTGGCGGCTGCCTTCTTCTTCGCAGCGGTCTTCTTCGCGGCGGGCTTCTCGTCGTCGCCCTTCTTGGCGGCCGCGACGCTCGCCTTCAACGCCTCCATCAGGTCGACCACCGTCGCGGCCTGCTCGGGCTCGACGACCTCGATCTCCTGCCCATTGAGCTTCGCCTCGACGATCTCCAGCAGCGCGTCGCGGTACGCGTCGCTGAACTGCTCCGGCGCCCATTCGCTCGTGAGCGAGTCGATCAGCTGGCGCGCCATCGTGAGCTCTTGGTCGCGCACGTCGGTGGTGACGTCGACGCCGCCGAAGTCCGCTTGCCGAACCTCGTCGGGCCAGAACATCGTCTCGAGGACGAACGCATCGTCCTTGAACCGGAGCGCGGCGATGTGCTCCTTGTCGCGGAAGCTGACCTTGGCGATCCCCACCCGGTCGTCCTCGCGCATCGCCTCGCGGAGCAGCGCGTACGCCTTGGCACCGGTCTCCTCGGGTACGAGGTAGTAGCTCTTCTTGAACAGGATCGGGTCGATCTCGTCGATCTCGACGAACTGCACGATGTCGATCGCCCGCGAGGACGCGACCGGCACAGCGTCGAAGTCGTCGTCGGTGAGGACCACGTAGCGGTCCTTCTCGACCTCGTAGCCCTTCACGATGTGCTCGAAGGTGACCTCTTCGCCGTCCTTCTCGCAGACGCGCTTGTAACGGATGCGCCCCCCGTCCTCGTCGTGGAGCTGGTTGAACCGGAGCGTCTTCTCTTCGGTCGCCGGGTAGACGGCGACCGGGATCGTCACGAGGCCGAAGCTGATGGCCCCCTTCCACATGGCACGCGGCATGATCGTCTCCCCCCCGGCGCCGCAGGTCATCTGCCTGCGCGAACGACCATCCTACCCGTCGCCCCCGACGTGGAAACAGGCGGCTAATCGGTGGGCGGCACGGGCGGGGGCAGCGTCGTCTGCAGCTCGATCAAGGCGTCGGCGAAGGCCTCGGGGGCGGTCGCACCGTGCCCGATCCGCCGTTGGGTCGCGGCCCCGAGCAGGAAGGTCGCCAACGGCGTCGCGCGCCGCTCCACCCCGTGAGCGATATCGCGGGCAACCCCGAGCAACTCCATCACTTGGTCGTCGGCGAGCGGGTCGACCCCGAGGGTCGTCGCGAGCGACGCCAGCCACGCGTCCATGTCGGTCGTTGGGTCGTCCATCTCCGTCTCCGTACTCGTTGGTTCCCCGCAGTCTCTACCATCGACGCCATGCCCAAGCGGAAGAGCCGGACCTCGACCGAGGCCGTGACCGTGGCGTTCCCGGAAGAACTCCCGATCCGACGGGAAACCACGGAGGTCTGGTGGCTCACCCTTCCCGAACGCGAGCTTCGGCTGTCCAACCTGACGAAGGTCTTCTGGCCCGATGAGGGCTACACGAAGGGAGACCTCCTCGCCTACTACTTCAACGTCGCACATCTGCTGCTGCCCCACCTCGACCGCAGGCCGTTGACGATGAAGCGGATGCCGAACGGCATCGACGGCGATTCCTTCTATGAGAAGACGGCCCCATCGCACACCCCTGAGTGGGTGCACCGCTGCACCGTCCTGTCCGAGGACGCGAAGGAAGGGCGCATCGACTACCTCACGGTCGATGACCTCTCGACGCTGCTGTTCGTCGCGAACCTCGGCGCGATCGAGATGCACCCGCTGCACTCGCGGTGCGGCGACACCGAGCACCCCGACTACCTCTTCTTCGATCTCGATCCGTTCCCGCCGTATACATACGAAGACGTGCTGACGGTCGCGCGCCACGTGAAGGTCGTGCTCGACCAGCTCGGCCTCACCGGCTACCCGAAGACGAGCGGCGCGACCGGACTGCAGATCTACGTGCCGATCGAGGCGGGGCGTTGGACGTACGGCGAGGTGCGCGCGTTCGTCGGGGCGTGCGGCCGGATGATCGGGCGTGCCGACCCCGACCGCGTGACGATGGCGTGGCGCATCGCCGACCGCACGGGCAAGATCTTCATCGACCACAACATGAACCGGCAGGGCGCGAACATCGCGGCCGCGTACTCGCTCCGGCCGGAGGCGCGCGCCCCGGTGTCGACGCCGCTCACCTGGGACGAGGTCGAGGCCGGGGGGTTCGAGCCGCAGGACTTCCGTATCGACAACGTGTGGGAGCGCTTCGCGGAGGTCGGCGACCGATGGGGCCCCGTGCGCGAGGGCCCGTACAACGACCTCGCCCCCGCGATGGAGGCGCTCGGCGTCGAGCCGGAGGACGATCCCGGCGGTCCCCTGCCGCGCACGGCGTCGCCGGCGGTCTCGGCGAAGACCTCTGACGAGATCGCGCTCGCGTCCAAGGACCCCGCGCTCTTCGAATACGTGCGCCGGCGCGCGTTCGGCGCGGAGGGCACGACGGAACCGGCGCCCGGCGAAGAGGTCGGGACCGGCAACTCGTTCGTGATCCACAAGCACCGCGCGACGCGCCTGCACTACGACGTGCGGCTCGAGCACGACGGCGGGCTCCCATCGTGGGCGGTCCCCAAGGGCTTGCCGACGGCCAAGGGCGACAAGCGCCTCGCGGTGCAGACCGAGGTGCACCCGCTCGAGTACGGGAAGTTCGAGGGCACGATCCCCGAAGGCCACTACGGCGCCGGGGAGGTTCGCATCTTCGACGACGGTTGGTACGAACCCGTCGAATGGACCGACACCAAGGTGTCGTTCGTGCTGCACGGACGCCGCTACCCGCAGCTCGAGTTCCATCTCGTCAAGACGAGGACCGACTGGCTCGCGTTCCTCGCGAGCGCGCAGACCGCGCCGCTGATCGCGTCGCCACCCTCGTTCAAGCCGATGCTTGCGGAGGGCGGCTACCAGGCGTTCGACGACGACCACTGGTGGTTCGAGCCGAAACTCGACGGGATCCGGTGCCTGGCCCAACTCTCCACCGGCGAGACGGTCTTGCGCTCCCGAACGGGCCGCATCGTGACCGACACCTATCCCGAGCTGCACATGATCCACGAGCTGGTCGACGAGGTGAACGCGGTGATCGACGGCGAGATCGTCGCGGTCGACGCCGATGGGAAGAACTCGTTCGAGGTGCTACAGCAACGGATGAACCTCTCGAACCCGCGCGAGATCGAGCGAGCGAAGACGAGGATCCCCGTCTCGCTCGTCGTCTTCGATCTGCTTTGGCTCGACGGCCGTGACGTGACCGGGTTGCCCCTCGAGCAGCGCCGCGAGCTCCTCAGCTACATCGTGGAGGAAGACCCGCGCCTGCGCATCACGACCCATGTCGTCGGGGACGGCACGCTGCTGTTCGAAGCGGCGAAGGCGCAGCAGCTCGAGGGCATCGTCGCCAAGCGGATCGGGTCGCCGTACGTGCCGGGCCGCCGGACCGACGCGTGGCGCAAGATCAAGGTCCGCCTGACGCAAGACTGCGTCGTGCTCGGCTTCACGCCGGGCCACGGCGGGCGTGGCGAGACGTTCGGCGCGCTCCTGGTCGGCGCCTACGTCGACGGCGACCTGCACTGGGTCGGCCAGGTCGGATCCGGCTTCACCGACGGGCTCCTGTCGAGCGTGCTCGAACAGCTCGACGGGTTACGACGGGACGAGCCCGCCGTTCCCGAGCTCCGAAGCGCGAAGGGAGCGGTCTTCGTCGAGCCCTCGGCCGTCTGCGAGGTCACCTACCTCGAGATGACGAAAAGCACGCAGAAGATGCGGGCGCCGGTGTTCCTGCGGATGCGACCGGACAAGGTTCCCGAGGACTGTGTGTTGGAAACGCCCGCGTCCGGCTAACCTCCCTGCTCTATGTGGGGACGGATCGTGCTCGGCACCGACGGCTCCCCCGCAGCCTCGCGGGCGGGTGAGACCACGACGACGATCGCGCGGGCCGTCTCCGCGAAGCTCACCGCGATCACGGGGTCGACCTCGCCCGATCAGGCGCAGGAGATCCTGTCGGGCGCGCTCGAGGCGGCGGAGGCCGCCGGCATGCGCGCCTCGAAGCTGTCGTCCGAGGCGGTCGTCGGCCGGGCAGGCGACGCGCTGGTCGCTGCCGCCGACGAGCTCGACGCCGGTCTGATCTCGATCGCCCGGGGCGACGGCCAGCCGATCTCGGAGCTCGCGCGCTGGCTCGCGCACCACGCGCCCTGCGACCTGCTCCTTGTCGCGCCGGCTCGGCAGCGCGATCCACACGCGCCCTACGGCCGCATCGTGATCGCGAGCGACGGGTCTGCCACCGCCGACCGCGCCGCGCGGAAGGGGTTCGACCTCGCCCGCGAGCTACTGGCGTCGGTCACCCTCGTCTTCATCGGCCATCCCTCGACCGGCAAGCTCGTGATGGACGACACCGTGGAGGTGTACGGACGCGGGATCGACACCGACGTCCAGCTTCTTCAGGGCGAGCCGGGCGACCTGATCCTCCGCACGGCAGACGAGGTCGACGCCGACCTGGTCGTCGTCGGGAACAAGGGCCTGCAGGGCGCGAAGGGGTTGCTGCTCGGATCGGTCCCGCAGACGGTGGTCGAAGGGGCCGATCGCGACGTGCTGCTCTGCCGCACGGTCGCGCAGATCGCGTCGGAGCTCGCGCCGGGCGAGGGCGGCGTGATCGAGAAGCGTGGCGAGAAGCTCGCGGTCTTCGTCGACAAGAAGGGCGAGCAGCACTTGTTCTCTGCACGGTGCACCCACCTCGGATGCACCATCGGCTGGAACCCCGCGGAGCAGACCTTCGATTGCCCCTGCCACGGATCGCGCTTCAACCAGATGGGCGAGGTCGTGAACGGTCCGGCCGCGCGCCCGCTGCCGCCCGCCTAGCAAGCCGCTAGAACGGCTTGAAGATCATCAGGTAGAGGATCGACAGCAACCCGACCACACCGATCAGGCTGATCACGTGCGCCATCGGTGAGGTGAGCACGTCTCCGAGCTCCTCATCGGAGATCCGCGGCACGCCGGACGGGCGAAGCTGACACGCCTCCTTGACCTTCCGGAAGTACGGCTTCGCCGTGACGTTCATCAGCGCGATCGTCGCGATCAGGATCACGATCGAGACCCAGAGCCACTTCTCGCCCCACATGTGGAACTTGAAGGCGAGCAGCGAGCCGAACAGCACGATCAACAGGATCGAGATGTACATGGGCACCGTCGTTCGGCCTGAGAGCTGGACCATCGCCATGATGCGGGCGCGATCACGCTCTTTGCGGATCCCGTAGAGAACCGCCATCGAGGTGCCGTGCGTGCCCAGCAGTGCGAGCACCGAGGCGATGTGCAGGAAGAGCAGCCAGTTCAGCGTGGTGATCGTGCTCATCGCGCGGAGGATACCGGCGGGGCGCCCCCGCGGCTAGCGCTAGAAGGGCTCGAACCCGGCGCGAACCAGCATGGTGCGGGCCTCACGCTCCTCGACCCCCCGATCCAGGAGCTCGTTGAAGAGCCGGATCACGGCGAGCTGCTTCCCGCACGACGGGCAGTAGCGGAAGGCCGCGTCGAACGGCGTCTCGCAGTAGGGGCACGCGGTCAGGCCGACCTGCCGCCCGGGCTCGATCCCGTTGTCGACGAGCGCGTCGACGAAGCCCTTGCCGTAGTCCCACTGGATGTACTCGGTCTCGTCTATGTCCCACGCCGGCTCGTGCATCCGCGGCTCGCCCGTGTCGAGCATGTGCTGCAGGTTGTCCGTCAGCAGCGCCCATTCATAGAAGTGGTTCTGCCGGCATTCCTGGCACGCGATCACGACGCCCTTCACGCCCTGCGCCGAGAAGATCGCGTGCATCTGCCCAAGGTCCGACAGGTCGGCCTCGATGTCGGCGCGCTCTTCCTCGGTGAGGTCGAACGGCTCTTCGGGAAGGGGGAAGGATTCGTCCATGGGTTCACCCCCACTCATGAAGCGGGTTCCT
>DASYOY010000206.1:0-48769 GCA_036007245.1 Actinomycetota bacterium
CACGATCGCGAATGTGATCGCCCAGGCGCGCCGGCCCACGCTGGTGCTGGCGCCCAACAAGTCGCTCGCCGCCCAGCTCGCGGCGGAGTTCCGGGAGTTCTTCCCGACCAACCGGGTCGAGTACTTCGTCTCCTATTACGACTACTACCAACCCGAGGCCTACGTCCCGCAGACCGACACGTACATCGAGAAGGACAGCTCGGTGAACGAGGAGATCGAGCGGCTCCGGCACTCGGCGACCGCTGCGCTGCTCAGCCGCAACGACGTGATCATCGTCGCGAGCGTGTCGGCGATCTACGGCCTGGGTTCGCCCGAGGAGTACGAGGGCCAGTTGCTCCGCGTCTACCGCGGCACCGAGGTGCCGATGGAGTTCGCGATGCAGCGGCTGGTCGACATCCAGTACCAGCGCAACCAGGTCAGCCGCGCGCGCGGCACGTTCCGCGTCACCGGCGACAC
Source organism: Actinomycetota bacterium (assembly GCA_036007245.1). GTDB lineage: Bacteria > Actinomycetota > UBA4738 > UBA4738 > HRBIN12 > AC-51. The sequence continues at coordinate 457 of DASYOY010000206.1, forward strand.
CCTCGAGGTGTTCCCCCCGTACGAACAGGCCGGCTACCGCATCGAGTGGTGGGGCGACGAGGTCCAGAAGATAAGCATGTTCGACCCGCTCACCGGCGAGATCGTGAAGGACGATATCGTCGACCACACGACGTTCCCGGCCTCCCACTACGTCGCATCCGACGACCGGATGAAGCAGGCGATCGTCACGATCGAAGAGGAGCTGCACCAGCGGCTCGCCGAGCTCGAGCGGCAGGGCAAGCTGCTCGAGGCGGAGCGCCTGCGGATGCGCACGACGTACGACCTCGAGATGCTCCGCGAGATGGGGTTCTGTAGCGGGATCGAGAACTACTCGCGCCACATCGACGGTCGCGGTCCGGGCACCGCGCCGTTCACGCTCCTGGACTACTTCCCGGACGACTACCTCGTCGTGCTCGATGAGTCGCACGTCACGGTTCCGCAGCTGCGCGGGATGTACGAAGGGGACGTCTCGCGCAAGACCACTCTGGTCGACTTCGGGTTCCGGCTGCCAAGTGCGATCGACAACCGGCCGTTGCGGTTCGAGGAGTTCCGCGAGCGGGTCGGGCAGGTCGTCTACATGTCGGCGACCCCGGGTCCCTACGAACTCCAGCACTCCACGTCGATCGTCGAGCAGATCGTGCGGCCGACAGGGCTGATCGACCCCGAGGTCCAGATCCGCCCGACCAAGGGCCAGATCGACGACCTGATGGAGGAGATCCGGGGGCGGGCCGAGAACGACCAACGGATCCTCGTGACGACGCTCACCAAGAAGATGGCCGAGGACCTCACCGACTATCTGGTCGAGATGGGCATCCGGGTGCGGTACATGCACTCAGAGGTCGACACGATCCAACGGATCGAGATCGTCCGCGACCTGCGGCTGGGGGAGTTCGACGTCCTGGTCGGCATCAACCTGCTTCGCGAAGGCCTCGACCTGCCCGAGGTGTCGCTGGTCGCGATCCTCGACGCCGACAAGGAGGGGTTCCTTCGGTCGGAGACGTCGCTGGTCCAGACGATCGGCCGCGCGGCGCGCAACGTGGACGGCACCGTTCTGATGTACGCCGACAGTGTCACCGACTCGATGCGGTCGGCGATCGGCGAGACCCAACGCCGCCGGCAGATCCAGCTCGCCTACAACGAGGAGCACGGGATCGACCCCCAGACGGTCCGCAAGCAGGTCACCGACATCCTGCTGGCGCTCCGGGGCGAGGAGGCCGCGATCCCGACCCGCGAGCAGCGCGTCGTCGAAGCCCCGGAGGGCATCCCCACCGAGGAGCTCGAGCGTCTGATCCAGGGGCTCGAGGAGGAGATGCACCAGGCAGCTCGCGACCTCCGGTTCGAATACGCGGCTCGGCTCCGTGACGAGGTCCACGAACTCCGCAAAGAGCTCCGCCAGCTGCGCGAAGCCGGTGTGGCGTAAGGCCACTCCGAGCTTGTCGGCGACCCTCGTTACACTCGGGAGCGGTGGGTACCGACTCCCTCGTCATCCACGGGGCGCGTGAGCACAACCTCAAGAACCTGACCCTCGAGCTGCCGCGCGATGCCCTGATCGTCTTCACGGGCTTGTCCGGATCGGGCAAGTCCTCGTTGGCGTTCGACACCATCTATGCCGAAGGCCAGCGCCGGTACGTCGAGTCCTTGTCTTCGTATGCGCGGCAGTTCCTCGGCCAGATGGAGAAGCCCGACGTGGACTTCATCGAGGGGCTGTCGCCGGCCATCTCGATCGACCAGAAGTCGACCTCGCGCAACCCCCGCTCGACGGTCGGCACCATCACCGAGATCTACGACTACCTGCGCGTGCTGTTCGCACGGGTCGGACACCCGCATTGCTACAACTGCGGCCGCCCGATCGGGCGCCAGACGCCCGAGCAGATCGTCGACCAGGTGATGAACCTCCCCGAGGGCACGAGGTTCCAGGTGCTGGCCCCGATCGTCCGAGGGAGGAAGGGTGAGTACGGCAAGCTGCTGGAAGAGCTGGGCCGCAAGGGGTATCCGCGTGCACGGATCGACGGCGAGGTTCGAGAACTCGCCGAGCCCATCCGGCTGCCCAAGAACTTCAAGCACACCATCGAGGTCGTTGTGGACCGGTTGGTGGCGAAGCCCGACATCCGCCGGCGCGTCGCCGACTCGATCGAGCAGGCGCTGCAGCTCGCGGAGGGCATCGCCGCGATCGCCGTCGTCACGCACGAGGGCCACGAAGAGGTGCAGACCTTCTCGCAGAACCTCGCTTGTACCTACTGCGGCCTGTCGTTCGACGAACTTGCGCCGCGCAACTTCTCGTTCAACTCGCCCTACGGCGCGTGCCAGACGTGCGACGGGTTGGGTACGCGCCTCGAGGTCGACCCCGAGCTGGTCGTGCCCGACCCCGACCTCAGCGTCAACGAGGGCGCGCTGGCTCCGTGGGCATCGGCGACGCTCGAGTACTGGTACCGGGTGCTCGAGGCGGTGGCGGACACCCACGGCTTCAACCTCGACACCCCGTGGAAGAAGCTGCCGAAGGCCACCCGCGAGATCTTGCTGTACGGCTCCGACGAGGAGATCCACGTTCGCTACAAGAACCGGTACGGGCGACAGCGCGCGTACTGGACCACCTACGAGGGCGCGGTCCCCAACATCGAGCGCCGGCACGACGAAACCGACTCGGAGTCGGCCCGGGATCGAATGGAGCAGTTCATGCGCGAGATCCCGTGCCGCGCGTGCAAGGGCGCGCGCCTGCGTCCCGAGACGTTGGCCGTGACGATCGGCGACAAGAACATCTCGCAGGTCACGGACCTGGCGATCCGCGACGCGCTCGCGTTCACACAGGACATGGGGCTCAGCGAGCGCGAGGAGATGATCGCCGAACGACTCCTGAAGGAGATCCGATCGCGGCTCGGGTTCCTGGTCGACGTCGGACTCGACTATCTGACGCTCGGCAGGGCCGCAGGCACCCTTGCCGGTGGTGAGGCACAGCGGATCCGGCTCGCGACGCAGATCGGGAGCGGTCTGGTCGGCGTGTTGTACATCCTCGACGAGCCGTCGATCGGACTGCATCAACGCGACAACCGACGGTTGCTCGACACGTTGGTTCGGCTCCGCGACCTCGGCAACACGCTTGTGGTCGTCGAGCACGACGAGGCGACCATGATCGAAGCCGATCACATCGTCGACATCGGCCCCGCGGCGGGGGAACACGGCGGCGAGGTCGTCTACACGGGCGACCTGAAGGGCTTGCTCGAGTGCGACGAGTCGATCACGGGTGCCTACCTGGCGGGACGGCGGGTGATCCCGTTGCCGTTGATCCGCCGTCCACCCGGCAAGAAGAAGCTCGTGCTGAGCGGCGCCCGCGAGCACAACCTGCAGGACGTCACCGTGGAGATCCCGCTCGGACTGTTCGTGTGCGTCACCGGCGTGAGCGGATCCGGGAAGTCAACGCTCGTCCAGGACGTGCTCCTGCGGGCGCTGGCGCAGAAGGTGTCGGGGTCACGCAACTTGCCGGGGCGCCACAAGAAGCTGACCGGCTGGGATCAGGTGGACAAGGTGATCGACATCGATCAGTCGCCCATCGGACGCACGCCGCGGTCCAACCCGGCGACCTACACGGGCATGTTCGATCACATCCGCAAGCTCTACGCACAGGTACCCGAGGCGAGGCTCCGCGGCTTCCAGCCGGGCCGCTTCTCCTTCAACGTGCGCGGCGGCCGCTGCGAGAACTGCGCCGGGGACGGCCAGATCAAGATAGAGATGCATTTCCTGCCCGACGTCTACGTGACGTGTGAGGTGTGCAAGGGCAAGCGCTACAACCGCGAGACCCTCGAGGTGAAGTACAAGGGGCGCACGATCGCCGACGTGCTCGAGATGAGCGTCGACGAGGCGCTCACGTTCTTCGAGAACATCCCGCCGATCCACCGGCACCTCCGGACGCTGTCCGACGTCGGGCTCGGCTATGTGAAGCTCGGTCAGCCGGCCCCGACGTTGTCGGGCGGTGAGGCCCAGCGGATCAAGCTGTCGTCCGAGCTGCACAAGCGCGCGACGGGCAACACCTTCTATGTGTTGGACGAGCCGACCACCGGTTTGCACTTCGAAGACATCCGCAAGCTGCTCGAGGTATTGCAACGACTGGTCGATTCGGGCAACACCGTCCTCGTGATCGAGCACAACCTCGACGTCATCAAGACGGCCGACTGGATCGTCGACCTCGGGCCCGAGGGCGGCGACCAGGGCGGGGCCGTGGTCGTGACCGGCACGCCCGAAGACGTGGCGGCGCATCCCATCTCGCACACCGGTCGGTTCCTCCAAGAAGTCTTGGAGGGCGTCCCGTACGCGGCCGCGCTGGCCGGGCGGGGTTGAGACGGCCTGCTAATCTCCCCGCCGACATGCACAGGCGTGCCCTACTCCTCCTCGCGACCGTCGGGCTCATCGCGACGGGGTGCGTTTCGATCACGACGCCAGCGGTCGACTATGGAACGGGCGGGTTCTTCCCTTTTGTGGTCGATTCGCAAGACGACATGGGGCAGGGCAACTCAGTTGCACTGACCGCCGACGGACTCCCGTACGTCTCCTACTTCGGGTTCGCAGCCAAGCTCGCGCCGAACGCGATCGCGATCCCTCGGCCCTTCGGTTCGCCGAACGTGCCCGGGGTCATGTTGTCGACCTCGTCGGCGGACGGCCTTTGGCAACGCGGGGCGCTCGAGATGAACGCGGCCCCGCCCGGCCTCGCACCCACCAATGTGACCGTTCCGTTCGGCCCAGTTGCAACAGACAACCTGGACCTCACCGCGCAGAACTCGAACGGCACGTCCGTCGCCGTTGACAGTCAAGGAACGGCGTACGTGGCCTGGACCTCCTCGAACACCGTGAGCTACGGAACCTCCTCCCTGACGACCACCACGGCGACCGTCGACCAAGTCTTCAGCCTCCCCGGCAAGGTCACGCAAGCGGGTCCGATCGGCCGGCCCGGCATCGCCCTCGATCCTGCCGGCAGCCCGTGGATCGCGTTCACGGTCGAGACGAACAAGGGCCTCGAGGTGCACGTGTCCAACCTCAGCGGGACCAAGTGGTCCGATCAGGTCGTCGCCACCTTCGCTGGCTGCAACGGATGCCCCTCACCCCAACCGACCGGCATAGGCTTCGTCGGGGGGGCCGCGATCGTTGTGTACGCCGACCCGAACGCCAAGCAGGTGCTCGCCTTGACACAGCAAGGCACGACCTGGACACCGGCCACCGTGGCGCAGGGCGTGACAGGGTACGGGTTGTCCTTCGCAGCCGCGGGCGACGGCGCGCTGGCGGCCTTCTACACGGGCGACGGAGCGGTGGACTCAGCCACCTTGTCGCAGGGAGCGTGGTCCACGGTCAAGGTCGCGGATATCCAAACGGATCCCGACGAGACCGTGAACGGCTCCGACGCCGCGTCCACTGCGGCGACGATCGCCGGCGACACTCGGTACGTCGCCTTCGACGACCAGGGTATCCACCTCAGTTCGGGGACTGGTTCTTCCTTCAGCCCAGTAGACCTCGGGAACACCGTGAGCAATGGGACTGACCCCTCGCTCGCGGCGACCGACAAGGGTGCGGTCGCGCTCGGCTGGTACGACACGCTGGCCGGGAACCAGATGCTCGGGTACGTTGGTAATGTCACCGGTATCGTCGTTGCTCGGCCGAGCCCGTCGCTGACGGTTTCCCAAGCTCCAGCTGGGGGCACTTGCGGCCAGGACAAGACCATCTTGCTCGACCAGACCGCCGTGGGTACGACGTTCACGGAGTCCTGCTTGGTCGCAGCGCCCGGCAAATTCACGGTGAATTTCGACAACAAGGCTGCGGGGATCCCGCACAACTTCGCCGTCTTGACCGCTGCAGGTGGCAAACAGATCGACGCAACGACGATCGCCAACGGTCCTATTCAGCAGAAGTTGTCGCTGGATCTGAAAGCAGGCACGTACTACTTCCAGTGCGACGTCCACACCTTCATGAACGGGACCCTCGCGGTGGTGAACGGCGCGAAGTAACCGGCCATCGCAGAGGCCCGCGCTAGCATCGCGGGCGTGACCGTCCCCCGCCCACAAGCCTCGTCGATCCCCGACGCCCCCGGCGCGTACCTGTTCCGCGACGGCGACGGCCGGGTGATCTACGCCGGGAAGGCCTCCTCGCTCCGCAAGCGCCTCGCGTCGTACTGGAGCAAGCCCCTGCACGCGCGGACCGAGGCGATGGTCCTCGCGGCCGAGAGCGTCGAATGGATCGTCGCCTCCACCGAGGTCGACGCGCTGATGCTCGAGTACAACCTGATCCAGCGGCACAAGCCGCGGTTCAACATCCGGTACCGAGACGACAAGTCATACCCGTACCTGGCGCTGACCGTGGGGGAGCAGTGGCCGCGGGCCCAGGTCCTCCGAGGAACGAAGCGCAAGGGCGTCCGGTACTTCGGCCCGTACGGGCACGCGTGGGCGATCCGCGACACGCTCGACGCGCTCACACGCGTGTTCCCAGTAAGGACCTGCTCGAACGCGTTCTTCGATCAACGGGCGCGCGCCAAGCGGCCGTGTCTCTACTACGACATCGGTCGGTGCGCGGGGCCGTGCGTTCCCGAGGCGACCGGCGTGACCGAGGAGTCCTATCGCGGGCACGTCGAGGCGATGGGGGAGTTCCTGGCCGGCAACGCCCGTCCGGTCCTGAGGCGGCTCGAGACAGAGATGCGCGGCGCATCGGAGCGGCAGGAGTTCGAGCAAGCGGCACGGTTCCGCGATCAGCTGTTCGCAGCCCGGCGCGCGCTCGAGTCCCAGGAGATGGTGCTGACCCCACCGGAAGACCTCGACGTGGTTGCGCTGGTCGAGGATGACCTCGAGGCGGCCGTGCAGGTGTTCTACGTCCGGCGCGGGCGAGTGCTCGGTCGAAGGGGCTGGGTCGTCGATCGGGTCGAAGACCTCGACCGCCCAGGCTTGATCGCGTCTTTCCTCGAGCAGCTCTACATGGAGCGCCAGGACGTGCCGCCGCGCGTGTTGGTGCAGGCGCTCCCGGCCGGAGCCGAGTTCCTCGAAGCGTGGCTGACCGAGCGCCGTGGCAAGCCCGTCCGGATCGCCGTGCCCTCGCGCGGGTCGAAGCGTCGCCTGATGGAAGTGGTCGAGCGCAATGCCGCCGACGCGTTCCAGCGGCACAAGCTCCGGCGTGCGTCGGACTTCGGCGCGCGGTCGCGCGCGCTCGCGGAGTTGGGGGAGCAGCTCGGGCTCGATCAGGCTCCGCTGCGGATCGAGTGCTACGACATCTCGAACCTCGGCGCGACGGACAAGGTTGGCTCGATGGTGGTGTTCGAGGATGGTCTGCCCAAGCGTCAGGACTACCGGAAGTTCCGGATCGCAGGCGTCCAGGGCCAGGACGACTTCGCCTCGATGCACGAGATGCTCCGGCGACGATTCACCCGGCTGTTGGAAGAGCAGGAGCGGCCACAGAACGAACGGTCGCGCCGGTTCTCCTATCCGCCAGCGCTCATCGTCGTCGACGGCGGCCGAGGACAGCTCACCCAAGCAAGCGCCGTCCTCGCCGAACTCGGTTTGTCGATCCCGCACATCGGGCTCGCGAAGCGGCTCGAAGAGGTCTACTTCCCGGACCGGCCGGACCCGCTGCTGATCCCACGCGGCTCGCAGGCGTTGTTCGTGCTCCAGCACATCCGCGACGAAGCACACCGCACGGCCGTCGCGTACCACCGGTCGCTCCGTGAGAAGCGGGCGCTCCGATCGCCGCTCGACGATATCCCCGGCGTCGGCCCGACACGCAAGAAAGCGCTCCTGAAGCGCTTCGGGTCCCTGACCAAACTGCGAGCGGCGTCGGTCGACGAGATCGCGGCGACACCCGGCGTCGGACCGGCGATGGCGGAGAGTGTCCACGACCATCTGCACACGCCCGAGGACGGGCGGGCCACCGCGTGAGCGACGAGGCGTCCGCGCGGGCTCACGGATTCACACTCATCACGGGTCTCTCGGGCGCCGGCCGCTCCGAGGTCGCCCGCTCGCTCGAGGACCTCGGCTACTTCGTCGTCGACAACCTGCCGCCGGCGCTCCTGCCGAAGATGGCCGAGCTCACGACACGCCCGGGCTCGCCGACCCGCGTCGCGATCGTGGTGGACGCGCGTGGGGGCGTGTACTTCAGCGAGCTGTCAGAGGCGCTCGAGGAGCTCCGGGCGCTCGAGCGCGACGCCAAGATCGTGTTCCTGGAGGCCTCCGATGAGGACCTGGTGCAGCGGTACGAGGCCACACGCCGCCGGCATCCGCTCGCGCCGGCCGATCGCGTGGTCGAGGGGATCCGGAAGGAGCGGCAGATCCTGGCGCAGCTCCGCGGCGACGCCGACCTGGTGATCGACACGTCCGGGCTCACGCCACAAGAGCTGCGCGACCGGGTCCGCGACGCGTTCGCGGCAGGCCCGCCGGAGGCCGGACTCCAGGTGTCGATCGTGTCCTTCGGGTTCAAGTACGGAAGTCCGCGCGACGCCGACCTTGTGTTCGACGTCCGCTTCTTGCCCAACCCGCACTGGGTGCCGGACCTTCGCCCGTTCCCAGGGACAGAGCCCGCGGTGCGCGAGTACGTCCGAAACAGCGAGCTGTACGCTCCCTTCATCGACCGCGTCGAAGCGCTCCTCGACCTGACGTTGCCCGGCTACGTGGCCGAGGGCAAGAGCTACCTCACCATCGCGATCGGCTGCACCGGTGGGCATCATCGGTCGGTCGTCGTCGCCGAGGAGCTTGGCGCCTGGATCGGCGCGCGCGGGCTGCCTACCTCGGTCGTCCATCGAGACATCGGGCGCGGGTAGCCCCGCCAACGTGCCCGGGCCGCGGTTCAGGCCGCCCGATAGCATGGGGTGCGTAACCCCGATAACGGATCGCTACCAGGAGGTTCCCGACCCATGACCGTGAAGATCGGCGTCAACGGGTTCGGCCGCATCGGCCGCAACTTCTTCCGAGCCGCGAAACAACGCGGGGCAGATCTGGACTTCGTCGCCGTCAACGACATCACCGACGCCGCGACGCTCGCGCACCTGTTGAAGTACGACTCCGTCCTCGGCACCTACAAAGGCGAGGTCGGGACCTCGGAGAACGGGATCACCGTCGACGGCGACGAGCTGAAGGTGCTCGCCGAGCGCGATCCGGCCAACCTGCCCTGGAAGGAGCTCGGGGCCGAGATCGTGATCGAGTCGACCGGCCTGTTCACCGACCGGGAGAAGGCGGCCAAGCACCTCGAGGCGGGCGCCCAGAAGGTCGTCATCAGCGCGCCGGCCAAGGGGGAGGACCTCACGGTCGTCCTGGGCGTGAACGACGACCTCTATGACCCGGCGACCCATCACGTGATCTCGAACGCGAGCTGCACGACGAATTGCGTGGCGCCGATGGCCAAGGTCCTCGACGACGCCTTCGGCGTCGAGCACGGCTTCATGACGACGATCCACGCGTATACGAATGACCAGCAGATCCTCGATCTGCCGCATAAGGACCTGCGGCGGGCGCGGGCCGCGGCGATCAACATCATCCCGACGTCGACCGGCGCCGCGAAGGCGGCCGGCATCGTGATGCCGCACCTCAAGGGCAAGCTGGACGGCATCTCGATGCGCGTGCCGGTGCCCGACGGCTCGGTCACCGACCTCGTGGCCACGGTCCGCACCGAGGTCACCAAGGAGCAGGTGAACGAGGCGTTCAAGGCCGCGGCCGCCGAGGGGAGCCTGGCCGGCAAGCTCGTCTACACCGAGGACCCGATCGTTTCGTCCGACATCGTCGGCACGCCCGCGTCGTGCACCTTCGACGCGCTGTCGACGATGGTGATGGGCACGACGGTCAAGATCGTCGGTTGGTACGACAACGAGTGGGGTTACTCGAACCGGCTCGTCGACCTCGTCGAGTTGGTTGCGAGCTCGCTGTAACCCGTGACCATCCGAACCCTGGACGCGCTCGGCGAAATCGCTGGCGCGCGTGTGTTCCTCCGCGCGGACCTCAATGTCCCGCTGCACGACGGCGTCGTCGGCGACGACACACGGATCGCCGCCGTCGTGCCGACCGCCCGCGAACTCCTCGAACGCGGTGCTCGGCTGGTCGTCGCGTCGCACCTCGGCCGTCCCAAGGGAACGGTCGTGGAGGAACTCCGGCTGGCGCCGGTGGGCCAGGTCTTCGCCGAGCATCTCGGTACCCCGGTGACGACCCTGCACGAGGTGATGCCCGAGTCACTCCCCGACGCCGACGTGATCCTGCTCGAGAACCTCCGGTTCGATCCGGGCGAGGAGGCCAACGATGTCGCATTCGCCGGCGCGCTGGCGGAGTACGCCGACGCGTACGTCGACGACGCCTTCGGCGCGGTCCACCGAGCGCACGCGTCGGTGGCCGCGCTGCCCGAGCTGCTCCTCGCCTCAGGGAGACCCGCCGTCGCAGGCAGGCTCGTCGAACGCGAGGTGCATGTGCTCGGGCGCTTGCTCGCGGACCCCGCCCGGCCATTCGTCGCGATCCTCGGCGGCGCCAAGGTGAGCGACAAGCTCGGCGTGATCGCGTCGCTGACCGAACGCGTCGATGCGCTCGTGATCGGTGGCGCGATGGCGTTCACCCTCGTCGCGGCCGAGGGCGGCAAGGTCGGCGCATCTCTCGTCGAGGAGGATCGGATCCACGACGTGCAGAAGGCGCTCGCATCGGCTCGTGACCGCAGGGTTCCCGTACACCTGCCGACGGATGTGGTCGCTGCTCCGGCGATAGAGGCGAACGCACCGACAGATGTCGTTCCCGCCGACGCCGTCCCCGAAGGGCTGATGGGCCTCGACATCGGGCCGGCAACGATCGCGGCGTTCACCGATGCGTTGGCCGGCGCCGGATCGATCCTGTGGAACGGTCCGATGGGCGTGTTCGAGCTCGAGGCGTTCGCCGAAGGCACGCGCGCCGTCGCCCGGGCATGCGCGGCGAGCGACGCGTTCACGGTGGTCGGCGGGGGAGACTCGCTCGCTGCGATCAAGCGGGAGGGTTTGGCCGACGCGTTCGATCATCTCTCGACGGGCGGCGGTGCGTCGCTCGAGTTCTTGGAAGGGCGCCGCCTGCCGGGGCTCGCGATCTTGGAGGACGACGGATGACCGACCGCAAGCGGATCATCGCCGCCAACTGGAAGATGCATAAGACGCACCTCGAAGCGATCCAGGCGGTGCAGAAGCTCGGGTACCTCGTGGACAGCGATGACACGGACAAGACCGACGTCGTGATCGTGCCGCCGTTCACCGCGCTCCGGTCGGTGCAGACGCTGATCGACTCGGACAAGCTGCCCTTCGGGCTTGGGGCGCAGGACGTGTACCCCGAGGACAAGGGCGCGTTCACGGGAGAGATCTCCTCACCGATGTTGGTGGCCCTGAAGGTGGAGCACGTGATCGTCGGCCACTCGGAGCGCCGCCAGCTGTTCGGCGAGGACGACCTGATGGTCAACAAGAAGGTGCGCGCCGTGCTCGGCCACGGCATGACCCCGATCGTGTGCGTGGGCGAGACGCTCGAGGAGCGCGACGCCGACGGCACCGAGTCGAAGGTGACGCAGCAGGTGCGTCGCGCCTACGACAACGTCGACGCCGAACAAGCCGCGAGCACGGTGATCGCGTACGAGCCGATCTGGGCGATCGGCACGGGCCGGAACGCCGAGCCGGGCGACGCCGGCCGGGTCGTCGAGGTGATCCGTCAGACGCTCGCCGACAAGTTCGACGGCTCCGTCGCGCAGGCCGTCCGCGTCCAGTACGGCGGAAGCGTCAAGCCCGGGAACATCCGCAGCTTCCTGGCGCACCCCGAGATCGACGGCGCTCTCGTCGGCGGCGCGAGCCTCGATCCAGAAGACTTCGCGCTCATCATCAAGGTATGAGCATCTCGCTGCTGTACGTGTGCTTGGACGGGCTGGGGGACGATCCGAACCCCGTGCTTGACGGTCGCACCCCGTTGGAGGCCGCTCCGACGCCGAACCTCGACGGGCTCGCCGTCCAGGGCCGCACCGGCACCGTCGTGACGGTCGGGCCCGGCATCGCCCCCGAGTCAGATATCGGCGTATTCGGCATCCTCGGCTACGACCCGAGCGAGGAACACCCGGGGCGGGGCGTGCTGGAGGCGCTGGGCATCGGCATGGACCTCCACGACGGCGACCTCGCGTACCGGATCAACTTCGCGAGTGGCGCCTGGCCCGAGATCGCCGACCGCCGTGTCGGCCGGAACCTCACGTCGGAAGAGGCGCACGCGCTCGCCGACGAGGTCAACGCGACGCTGACCCTGCCGGGTGCCACCTTCGATCTGCAGGCAACCGTCGAGCATCGCGGGGCGCTCGTGATCCGGAGCGGCGGCGCACCGCTCTCGGCCAACGTGACCAACACCGACCCGGCGTACCGTCGCGAGGGACACCTCGGGGTGGCGCTCGAGACGTTCGAGCCCGTGGTGGAGCGAGCCACGCCGCTCGACGACTCGGACGCCGCCGCCCGGGCCGCCGAGCTCACCAACGCGTTCGTCGAGGGCTCCGCCACAATCCTCGCTTCGAGCCCGATCAACGCGACCCGCCGCGCCGAAGGCAAGCTCCCGGCCGACCTCATCCTGACCCGGGACGGGGGCGACCACCTGCCTGCGCTGCAGCCCATCCAGGACCGGTTCGGGTGGGGCTGGGGCTGTTTCGTCGAGATGCCCGTCGAGCGCGGGATCGCGCTCGCGCTCGGGATGGACACCGTCGACGCACCGAGGCTCGATCCGACGGGGTTCGGGACTGCCGCCGAGGACGCCTACGCCGCATGGGCCGAGCTCGCCGCCGAGGCGCTCGACAGCTATCAGGCGCTCTACGTCCACATCAAGGGTCCCGATGTGCCCGCGCACGACGGCCGGGCCGAAGACAAGCGGGACGTGATCGCGGCCATCGACCGGGCGTTCTTCGGCGAGGTCCTGCCCCGCCTCGACGAGCGGCGGACCGTCGTGGGGGTACTGGCCGATCACGCCACCTCCTGCGTCCGGAAAGCCCATACCGCGGACCCCGTCCCGCTGGTCCTCGCGGGGGGTGGCGTCACCCCGGATACCAGCACGTCCTACGGGGAACACGCGTGTGCGGAGGGCTCTCTCGGGGAGCTCCGGGGCATAGACGTTTTGCCGACGATCGCCGGGGTAGCCCGATGACGGAATCCACAGGATGAGGATCTTCCGTACACCGATTTGTCCAGCGGAAATGCTTGCCCTACACTCCCGGCGTTCATGAGGGGGAGAGACTGACTTCGTGAGCCAGGTTCAGCAGCAGAGCGAGCCTGCGGTCGAACCCTTAGCGCCCCTCAGTGGCGACGAGCAGAAGCGCGTCGAGGGGCGCACACCTTGGCAACTCTTCTGGGGGCGGTTCCGCAAGGACTGGGTCGCCCTCCTGGCCCTCGTGTGGGTCTTCATCCTGATCTTCTCGGCGATCCTCGCGCCGCTGTTCGTGCGGTTCGTCTCGCACAACGGCCCGAACGACATCAAGCCGCAGCTGTCCCACGAGGTCAACATCCCGGTGATCGGGCCGAGCGCGCAGTTCTGGGGCGGCGTCGACGCGCTCGGCCGAGACGTCTTCGTCCGGACCCTGTACGGCGCGCGGACCTCGATCGAGGTCGCCCTGTTCGCCACGGCGATCTCGGTCGTGATCGGCCTCGGTCTCGGGTTGCTCGGCGGCTACTTCGGGGGCAAGACCGACACCTTCACGTCCCGCCTGACCGACATCTTCCTGTCGCTGCCGGTGTTCTTGCTGGCGATCGGGATCTCGGCGAGCTGTGGCGTGAGCATCAACGGGTGCATGGGGGGACTGCTCAAGCCGGGCGTCCCGCTCGTCACCTTGATCATCGCCTTGTTCGGGTGGACCTACATCGCCCGTATCGTCCGCGGACAGACCCTGTCGCTTCGAGAACGCGAGTTCGTCGAGGCGGCGCGAGCGACCGGCTTCGGCCGTACCCACATCATGTTCCGGGAGATCTTGCCGAACCTCGTGGCGCCGCTGATCGTCTACACGACGCTGCTGATCCCGGTGAACATCATCTTCGAAGCGTCCCTGTCCTATCTCGGCGTGGGCATCCCACCCGGGACGCCCTCGTGGGGCCGGATGATCGCCGACGCCACCGACGGGCAGCTGTACCGCTACGCGTGGTGGATGTTGTTCTTCCCCGGCATCATGCTCGTGCTGACCACTCTGGCCTTCAACCTCGTGGGGGACGCCCTCCGCGATGCTCTGGACCCCAGGTCGAACCGCTGAGGAGGAAACCTGAGCGACCCAAGAACACGTAAACCTCGATGGAGTCTCGCAACCCCAGGAGGAGGGAGCATGCGGAAGAGATGGGTAACGGGCATCGCGATGTTCGCCACGGCGGCGATCCTCGCGGCGGCCTGCTCGAGCAACAACACCAGCAGCAGCGGGGCGGCCCCATCGGGATCGCCGCAGAAGGGCGGCACGTACCGGACCGCGACCCAGACCCTCAGCAACACCTCGAACTTCGATCCCACGGGTGAGTACTACGGCTACGCCTGGGACATCTTCCAGAACATGCTGATCCGTGGTCTGTACAACTACAACCACGTGCCGGGCGACGAGGGCAACACCCCCCAGCCCGACCTGGTGACGAACTCCCAGATCTCGAGCGACGGTCTCACGTACACGTTCACGATCCGCAACGACGTGAAGTGGGGTCCGCCCGTCAACCGGACCGTCACCACGCAAGACATCGAGTACGCGTTCGAGCGGATCAACGACTCGAACCTCGCCGCCTACTACGGCAACTACTACTGCGGCGTGATCAAGGGGATGACCTGCGCGGAGACTTCGGTGAAGCCCGTTTCCGGGATCGACGTGCCCGACGACACGCACATCGTGTTCCACCTGGTGAGCCCGACCGGTGACTTCCTGTACCGGATGGCGATGCCGGCGACGTACCCGCAGCCGAAGGAAGTGGCGGGCTGCTTCGACTCGGCCGGTGGCTACGGCTCCGACCTCGTTTCGAACGGCGCGTACATGTACTACGGGGCGGACAAGCTGGACCTCTCGGGCGGCTGCAAGACCCTGAAGCCGGTCGCGGGGATCAACCCAGACAAGGGCCTCACGATCGTGCGCAACCCGAACTTCGATCCATCGACGGAAGACCCGGCGATGTTCTCGAACTACCTAGACGGGTTGCAGGTCGAGATCAACTCCAACGTGGACGACATCTTCCAGAAGATCCAGGCCGGCGAGCTGGACGGCTCGTTCGGTGACACGCCGCCGCCCACGGTGGAACAGCAATACGCGACCGACCCGAGCCTCCAAGGGTTCATCCACTCGGATCCGGGCGACCGCACCTGGTACATCACGATGAACCTGCTGGCGCCGCCGTTCGACGACCCGCACGTCCGCAAGGCAGTGGAGTGGGTGGTCGACAAAGCTGCGCTCGTGAAGGGCTACGGGGGGAGCCTGCATGCCGTACCGGCGACGACGAACGACCCACCGTCCGTCTTACCGGCGACGGCCAACTACAACCCGTATCCGTCCGACGGGTTCGCCGGTGACCTGACGCAGGCGCAGAACGAGATGAAGCAGTCCGTCTACGACACGAACCAGGACGGCATGTGTGACGCGCCGCAGTGCAAGTTCCTGCTGCTGGCGAACAACACGACGCCGTGGACGAACATGAACCCGATCCTCGTTTCAGACCTGCAGAAGATCGGCCTGCAGGCGCAGCTGCAAGAGGTCAAGCCCGACGTGGTCAACTCGCAGACGGTCACCGTCGACAAGTTGGTCCCGATGTCCTTCGGACAGGGCTGGGGCAAGGACTTCGGCTCGCCGTACGGGTTCGACTTCTTCGTCATGAACGGCACGACGATCAGCTGCACCGGGTCGTACGACCAAGGGTTGCTCGGCATGACGGCCGATCAAGCCAAGGAGTGTGGGGTCACGGACGCCTACAACAAGGCGATCCAGTACTACCCCGACCACAAGCTGCCATCGATCGACGACCAGATGGCCAAGTGCGTGGCGCTCACGGGAGACACCCAGTCGTCGTGTTACGCGGACATGCAGAAGACGGAGATGGAGGATGGCATGACCTGGGTCCCGTGGTCCTGGGGCAACAACCTCGTCATCACCAGTCCGAGCGTGTCCCAGTACGTGTACGACCAGAACGCCGGTGATCCGGCCTGGGCGCACATCGCTGTGACCAACACCGCAGCACCGCAGAACGTGGCTTAACGGCCACCCAGAGTCACGGACGAGGAGGGAGCCGCTCGGCGGCTCCCTCCTCCGCCCGTACGTGAGGCACCGAGATGCTCAGGTACATCATCAGGCGAGTCCTGTGGGCGATCCTCGTCCTCCTGATCGTCGTGTTCATCACGTACATGATCTTCTTCCTGCTCCCGTCCGGAGACCCGGCGGTACGGCTCGCGGGCAAGAACCAGACGCCGCAGCTCCTCGAGGAGATCCGCCAGCAGTTCGGGCTGAATCACCCCTGGTACGTCCAGTACCTCCTGTTCCTCAAGCACGCGGTGCTGGGTGATCAATACGGGTGGCCGGGACTCGGACTGTCGTTCATCTCGAAGGTCCCGCTGAAGGGCATCATCTTCAGCCGCATCGCCGTGACCGCGCAGCTCGCGGTCGGCGCGGCCATCGTGTGGCTGCTCGTCGGTATCTCGGTGGGCATCTTGTCGGCCCTGCGGCCCCATACGGTGGGGGACCGAACGGCGATGGGCTTAGCGGTGCTCGCGATCTCGATGCCGGTGTTCTTCCTGGGTCCGCTCGCCCTGTACATCTTCTGGTTCAAGTTAGGTTGGCTGCCCGGGACCGGCTATTACGCGCTGGGGCAGTACGGTTTCGGAACGTGGTTCAGTCACTGGATCTTGCCCTGGGTCGTGCTGGCCGTGCTGTACGCGGCGTTCTACGCGCGCCTGTCACGCTCCAACCTGATGGAGACGATGACGGAGGACTACATCCGCACCGCCCGTGCCAAGGGCTTGACCGAGAAGCGGGTCGTCCTGAAGCACGGCCTGCGGGCAGGGCTGACGCCGATCGTGACCGTGTTCGGCCTCGACCTCGCCGCGCTGCTCGGGGGCGCGATCATCACCGAGTCGATCTTCAACCTGCCCGGGATCGGCCAGCTCACGGTGCAGGCGGTCGGCGGGCAGGACCTGAACACGATCGCGGTGATCACTCTGGTCGCGGCGGTCTTCGTCGTGGTCGCGAACCTCGTCGTCGACGTCCTCTACGCGTTCCTCGACCCTCGGGTCCGGTTCGAGTGACGGGAGCCTTCGGTGCCTGAGCCGCTCCTCGAGGTGAAAGATCTGCGCGTCCACTTCCCGACCGACGACGGCATCGTCAAGGCGGTCGACGGGCTGAACTTCTCGATGGCGGCCGGCGAGACCCTCGGCATCGTGGGAGAGTCGGGCTCGGGCAAGAGCGTGTCGTTCCTGACCGTCATGGGCCTGATCAACAAGAAGTCGGCGATCATCGAGGGCCAGGTGCTGTTCCAGGGGCAGGACCTCGTCCAGATGAGCAACGACGAACTGCGCGAGATCCGCGGGTTGAAGATCGCGATGATCTTCCAGGACCCGATGACGTCGCTCCACCCGTTCTACAAGGTGGGCGATCAGATCTCGGAGATGATCCTGGCGCACGAGGACATCTCGAAGAAGGAGGCGTTCGACCGTTCCGTCGAGATGCTGCGGCGGGTGAACATCCCGCAGCCCGAGGAGCGGGCGAAGCAGTACCCGCACGAGTTCTCGGGCGGGATGCGGCAGCGCGCCATGATCGCGATGGCGCTGTCGCTGAACCCCGATCTGCTCATCGCCGACGAGCCGACGACCGCCCTGGACGTCACGGTGCAAGCCCAGATCCTCGACCTGATCGACCGCTTGCAGTCGGAGTTCAACACCGCCGTCGCCTTGATCACGCACGACCTCGGCGTGGTCGCGGAACACTGTCACCACATCCAGGTGATGTACGCCGGCAAGATCGTCGAGGAGGGGACCGCCGACGACATCTACTATCGGCCGATGATGCCGTACACGTGGGGACTGCTCAAATCGCTGCCCCGCCTTGGCCACGACACCGACCGGCTCACGCCGATCTCTGGCGCGCCACCGTCGTTGATCTTCCTGCCGGACGGCTGTTCCTTCTCGCCGCGCTGTCCGTACGTGTTCGACGAGTGCCGAGTGGTCCAGCCGGACCTGCTGCCGATCGACGGGCACCACGCGGCGCGCTGCCATCTCAGCCTCGAGGACCGCGAGCGCATCGTGGCCCAGGAGATCCTGGCCACCTCATGAGCGCCGTCGAGGCCACCCCGATGCGTGAGAAACCTCGCGCGGGCGAGCCGTTGCTGCGGTTGCAGGGGATCGTCAAGCACTTCCCGATCACGCGGGGGATCATCTTCCAGAAGAAGGTTGGCGCGGTGCACGCCGTCGATGGTGTCGACCTCGACATCTACCCGGGCGAGACGGTCGGGTTGGTCGGCGAGACCGGATGCGGCAAGAGCACGCTCGCGCGCGCCGCGATGCGCCTGCACGACGCGACCGACGGCACGATCTGGTTCGATGGACGCGACATCACGCGGATGAAGGGCGAGAACCTCCGCGCGGTTCGCCGCGACATTCAGATGATCTTCCAGGACCCGTACGCGTCGCTGAACCCGCGCAAGACGGTCGGCACGATCGTGGGCGCGCCGCTGCGGCTGCACAAGACGGTCCCGAAGAACCAGGTCAAGACCGAGGTCCAGAACCTGATGGAGCTCGTCGGTCTGAACCCCGAGCACTACAACCGCTATCCCCACGAGTTCTCCGGCGGGCAGCGTCAGCGCATCGGGGTCGCGCGGGCGCTGGCGCTTCGCCCGAAGATGATCGTCTGCGACGAGCCCGTGTCGGCGCTCGACGTGTCGATCCAAGCGCAGATCCTGAACCTGTTGAACGACCTGCAGGACGAATTCAACCTGACGTACCTGTTCATCGCGCATGACTTGTCGGTCGTGAAGCACATCTCGGATCGCGTCGCGGTGATGTACCTCGGCAAGATCGCGGAGGCGGCCGACGGGAACGCGCTCTACACCCAGCCCAAGCACCCCTACACGGGCGCGTTGCTGTCCGCGGTGCCCATCGCCGACCCGAACCTGGCGAAGACGAAGAAGCGGATCATCCTCGAGGGCGACGTTCCCTCGCCGATCAATCCGCCGAGTGGATGCCGTTTCCACCCCCGCTGCTACAAGATGAAGTCGCTGGATCCGGAGAAACAGGAGCGCTGCCGCACAGACGAACCCGAGCTTGTCGTGCACGAGGCTGGTCATATCGCTGCCTGTCATTGGCCCCTGGACGCCCGTATCATCGAGGACCTCGCCGAAACTGACCCAGGGAGTTCCGAGTGATCAACGCCGTCGCCGTCGTGCTGCTGGTTCTGTCGTCGATCTTCTTGATCGTCACGATCCTGATGCACTCCGGCAAGGGGAGCGGTCTGTCCGACATGTTCGGCGGAGGGAACAACCTGGCGGGCGGCACATCGCTCGAGCGCACACTCGACCGGATCACCGTCGTGACCGCCATCATCTGGGGCGTCGCCGTCTTCTGGCTGTCCTGGAAGTGGTACTGAGCCACGCCATCAAGGTCCGATGAGGCCGTTGGTAGGATGCCCCGCGCTACGTCGGAGTGGCGGAACTTGGTAGACGCGCTAGGTTGAGGGCCTAGTGCCCCTTGCGGGGCGTGGGGGTTCAAATCCCCCCTCCGACACTTCCCGCCCAACACCTTTCGTCCCTCGCCGCAGCAAGCGGAAGGACCGAGGGCCCCCGTATTCCCCCAAGAACCTCCGCGGTCGCGGAGTCGTTGTCGTGGGTCGATGTCGGCCGTGGTGGAGATCGAGCGATGGCCGAGCTGGCGGCTGACCACATCGAGCCGGACCCCCGCTCCGAGAGCGAGCTCGGAGTAGGAGTGGCGCCCCACGTGCAGGGTGATCGGCGTCACGCCCGCGGCCTTGACGATCGTCTTCCAGCGACGGAGCAGCGTGTTCGGATGAACGACAGCGCCGGGCTCGGCGATGAGCCAGGGGAGCTCGACCCCGACGCCGCCGTGGGTCTTGTACGCCGCGCCGAACACCAGCCGCTCGGACGCCTGGTAGGCCTTCCAGCGACGGAGCTCGGCTGCGGTCTGCGGATCGAACCGAACCCGCCGGACGGTCAGGATCATCGCAGCGCCGAGGTCGTCGGGATCGACGAACGCACGGCGCGTAGTTTCGCGGATCTCCTCGTCCTCGATCACTTCGAGGCGGCCGATCGCTCGCTCGGGCCAGAGCCCGCGGAGCTTCCAGGCGAGCACCTTCGCTAACGCCGCGCGGTCGAAGTCACGCTGGCCATCAAGGCCGTCGAGCACCGCGTCATCGTCGTCATAGCGCCCGGCCCCAAGCCGCCGCCCAAGCTCGATCTGGTGTCACCATCGCGTTACTAGGCGGTGTCGTGGTGGAACAGGTTGAAGAGCCCGGTCACGATGAGCGCCAGCCCTGCGCCAACCGTCACGATCCCAACCCAGTCCGGCCCGCCATCTCCCGTGGTCAGACCCGAGAGGATCGCGAACGCGACTGCGCCCAGGCCCACGGCGATGGTTGTGATTCCGAGGCTCCGTTCCTTCGTTGTCATCTGGATCTCCTCCTAGCTCCAGCCTGGTCGAAAGGGGAGAGACCGATCAAGGGCGAAGGTCCGGGTAGTTGCGGGACCTGAGCAACAACAGCGCTAATGCGCTTCGAACGTGATGGCGTAGTCGCTCTGGTCGTCGGAGACGCTCGGGTTGTCCAGGCTCATCTCGGTCGGTACCCCGACATCGTTGTACTTGATCTCCTGAACGCCATCCGGACCCGCGAACTCGATCCACTTGAACAGATCCTCGACCACCGGCGCTCCGCGCGACCTCATGCCGGGAGGAACGGTTCGGTCTGTGACCTCCCCGTTGGTGACCGTGTTGGACGTTCTGAATGGATCCGGTCCACCGCACACTATGCACCCCGTGATCGTGACGACGAGGGCGCGGCTGTCGATGCCCGCTGCCTCCCATGCGGCCTTCGCGCTCGGAAGGTCTGTCGGAGCAGATCCGGAGCGGGGACCTACTGTCGTGTCCTTCCCTGAGGGAAGTGCAACTGCGCCGGACGGAACGTTCTCCGTGACCGTTCGCCCAGGTCTGTATCAGGTGAGCGGTTCCAGTCCCGCTTATCACGGCGGACGCAAGGGGTGCTTGGGCCGAACCGTGCGGGTCACGGCAGGGCGCCAGATCAACGTGACCGTTGAGTGCCAGATCAAGTGAGGCCCGCTCAGTCATGAGCCACAACAAGTTCATGTGCCGCTACAACCGGCACAAGACGAAGCACGGCAAGTACTTCGAGGCCCTCGCGGCTGACGTGATTCGCGACGGTCCGATCACGGTTCAGTTCGGCGAGCAGCGTTTCACAGTCGAGGTCGGGAAGAAGTTCTTCCAACGGAGATGGCTGAGCATCTCCGGACCGGATGGCCGAGAGGTTATGGGAGCGGACATCAGCGGCTTCGAAGAGCTGGTGCCAGTGATCGCGGACTACTTGATGCAGCTCGCTGCCGACATCCCCGCTGTCGTTACGCCGCCATCCGATCGAGCCGTTCGAACCGAGGACTAGGCTCGAGTCATGTCGTCCCTGGCCGCGTTCCCCGCGATGCTCAGGCGGCATCGTCACCGCCCGGGCTTTCAACTCGTTGTTGCCGCAGCCGTTGTGGCCGTCGTGTCATCCTGCACTTCGGCCACCCCAAACCCCTCAACGACTCTCACGGCGGCCCCTTCGGTGGTGGTTATCAACGGCACACCGACTCCCATCTCAGGCGTGGGTGGACTGGCGACCCCATCTGTCGCCACCCCGTGGACAACGTCGGCTGTCTCCATCGGGGAGCCAGCGGTCGTCAAGGACCAGCAGGGACGGTCTTGGGTGCTGGTATTGCAGGACTCCGGGCCGACAGGCTCGTACGTCGCCATGGGACCCGTCCCACCCTGCTCGGACGGCTCAGAGGGTCAAGTGGCAATCGTTTGGGATCATCAGTCGGTTCGACTCGACTGTCACGGTCGCAGCGTGGCGAACTGGTTCGGGGATGGCACGCCACAGGACTTCAACCCGGAGCCATACGCGTCACCACTCGGTCAGACACCCCTGACGCCTTCGAACAACGGCCGGCTCTCGATGAGTGGGTAGGCGGATGTTGCTGGCTGCGTTCCCCGCGATGCTCAAGCGGGTTGCTCGAATCTAACGCCGTGCGAGCCGACGCCTTCCGCCAATTCGCTGATCGCGCGGTCACGATCTCTACGACCATGGATGCGCGCGTGACGTCGGGCCATCTCGGGGCACCTGGCGTTGGATCGCGCGTTCAGAGACGCGGATGGCTGCGCGTGGGGTGTCGCGCGGTTCGTCGGCCATCCGAGCGGGTCGGTTTCCCCGGAGGGAGACTCGGGTACGCCCGTTAGTCTGGTCGGGGAGTCCTGGAGAGGTCTATGAAGCGGTTCGCACCCATACTTGGCGCTGTCGTGCTCATCCTGGCGACCCCGCTTCTGGCGTTCGCCGCTTCCGTCTCGTGGACAGGTGGCTCGGGCAGCGGATCAGATGTCCTGCCCTGCACGGATGGCGGCCATTGGGTGCTCTCGCAGGCGAAGTCGGTGACGTCGGCAACCCTCGTCGTGGCCGGTGGCACGTATCAGATGCAGCGCGACGGCAAGGATGCCTACGTTGCCGACAGTTCGGGTCCGATCGTGATCGGGGACCTCGCCGTCGTGACATACAGCGGCGGCGGGCAGCCGGCGCTCGCGCTCACCGCATGCGACACATCGTCATCGCCGACCCCTACCCCGACCCCAACGCCGAGTCCATCACCGACCGGTTCGCCGCCACCGTCGTCGCCTCCGCCCTCCGGACAAGGCGGTGGCGGTTCCGGCCAGCCCGGTACGTCCGGCAGGACGCCAACGCTCCACGGTGGTGCGGCTGCTGCCACCGATCCGGCTGTTGTCAGCAACGCGCCGGGGCATGATCCACATGGTGGGGGCACACTTCCAGCCGGCCTTGCAGGACCGCTCGATCCCACGGCTTCGCACGCAGCCGACCCGTCGAACGTCGTGATCGGTGCCGCCGATGGCGCCGTCCAGCAGGCGTGGAACGACGGGTCGGCGGATCCGTTCCAAGATGTTCGACACCCACCGCGCGCGCTCGTGATCGCCGTGATCGCGATCGTCGGGATCGGTCTCGGCGGCGTGTTCCTTGCCCGGCACCGCCTGATCCGTGGCGCGCCGTAGCGACTCCCTGGACGTCAGGACGTGATCGCGTCGAGCAGCATCTGGATCTGCTCGATGGTGTGCGGTTCATCCACGAACTCGGCGAACCACGACGCCGCGAACGTCCGTGCGTCTTCTGAATCTGCGCTGAGCCAGTCCGAACACGCGCGAGCGCCGATATGCCCGAGCTGGGCGATCAACATCGAGAAGTCGCTCGGAGCCTGCACACGGCCGGGTCCACCCGCGTCGGCGTACGCCTGGTGAAGCGATCGCGCACGAGCGGGATCGGTGCGGCCGAACTCCCACAACACGACCGCGAACTCCATCGACGGATCCGCGAGGCCGCAGTCTTCCCAGTCGATCACACACAGCGCGCCGTCCACGGTGGCGCGGAGATTGTCGGCCCACAGATCTCTATGGCATGTGCGTGTTGGACCCGGCGGAACGACGAGCGCGTCCAAAGCGACGAGTGCGTCTCGACGGGCGGCAAGCCGTTCGGCGAACGGCGCTTCGGCGACTCGGGCCGCGGCCACCAGCCCGTCCCACCGGTCGGCGCCGACCGGCTCCGTGTACCACTCGTGCTCGGGCTCCGTGCCGTCGAACGACACCTTGTGCAGCGTCGCCACGAGCTCGCCCACGGCGACCGGATCGATCGACGGGTCTGCGTCTCGCATGTCGACCCACCCCTGCACACGCACGAGCTCCCCGTCGAGCTCGATCGACCACTCGCCATCGAGGGTTCGAACGACCGGGGGAGCGGGCACCCCGGCGGCCATCGCCGCCTCCTGGAACGCGACGCCCTCGGCCAGCTCGCTCATGTCTGGCTGCTCGAACCACTCCTTCACCGCCCAGGAGCCTCGGTCGGTCTCGAGGCGCCAGATCTGGCCGATCACGCCACGCGCCACCGGTCCGTGCATGTCGCCGGCCTCGCCGAGGCCGAATGCGGCTGCGATCCCCGGTGTGTCGGCGGCCGAGAGCATCGCGCGAGTCTATGCGCAGGTTCTGGCCCAGCCGGCGCCGGCCGTCGTACCATTGGCCGCAGATGAGCTAGCGGTCCTCCTCGCCGACCCGTCGCGTCCGCGTCCGTGGTCACCCCACCCCGAGGAGTCAGTCATGTCCGCAGCTCGTTCCCGCAACAGCGCTCCTGGAGCCACTCGATGATCGCGTTGGAAGCGCGCGACCTCGTCATCGAGGTTGGCGGCAAGATCGTCGTCAGCGAGCTGTCGTTCGACCTGCGTAACGGCGACAAGATCGGCGTGGTCGGGCGCAACGGCGCCGGGAAGACCAGCACGATGAAGGTCCTCGCCGGCGAGGAGGAAGCCGGCGGCGGCACGGTCGTGCGCCGTGGCGCAATCGGGTACCTTCGGCAGGATCCTCGTCAGCACCGCGCCGAAGACGACGACCTCGCGCTCGAGCACGTCCTCGAGGCGCGGGGACTGGTCGATCTCTCCCGTCGACTTGAGAAGGCGCGCGTCGGCCTCGCCGAGTCGCACGACGAGCGCGCGATCCGCCGGTTCTCCCGTTTGGAAGAGGAGTACGCGATGCTCGGCGGCTACCAGGCCGAGGCGACCGCCAAGACGATCGTGGCCGGGCTCGGGTTGGCAGAGGACCGCTTGCGCCTTCCCGTGAAGACCCTCTCCGGTGGGGAGCGCCGCAGACTCGAGCTCGCGAAGATCCTCTTCGGTGGCTCCGACGTGCTGCTCCTCGACGAGCCGACGAACCACCTCGACGTCGACGCGAAGACGTGGCTGATGAAGTTCCTCGCCGCCTACCAAGGCGCGCTGATGGTGATCAGCCACGACATCGCCCTGCTCGATGCTTCGATCACGCGGATCCTGCACCTGGATCTGGACGGCGTCGTCGAGTACAAGGGCACATACACCCAGTACCGGACCGCACGCGCCCTCGACGAACAGCGGCTCACCAAGCTCGCGTCGCAGCAGACCGCAGAGATCAAGCGGTTGAAGACCTTGGCCGACTCTATGCGGGGTCAGACCGTCAAGCGTGCGCGTGTCGCCAAGTCGCTCGACTCCCGCGTTGCCCGCCTCGAATCGGCCAAGATCGAGGGTCCGGTGCGCGAGAAGCGTGTGCGCTTCCGGTTCCCCGAGCCGCCGCATAGCGGACGCACGGTGCTCACCGTCGACGGGCTCGCGAAGTCCTACGGCGGGCCGCCGGTGTTCACCGACGTCTCGTTCTCGATCGGACGCGGCGAGCGCCTGCTGATCCTCGGCTTGAACGGAGCCGGCAAGACGAGCCTGCTGCGGATCTTGACCGAGCAGACCCTGGCCGATGCCGGCACCTTCACGTACGGCTACGGCGTGGAGCCGGGCTACTACGCGCAGGAGCATGAGCAGATCCGCGACGGCGTGTCGGTCCTGCAACACATGAAGGACTTCTCGATGGCGGAGGACCTGACGCTCCGCTCGCTGCTCGGCATGTTCGGTCTGCACGGCGAGATCGCGTTCCAAGACGCCGGCACGTTGTCGGGCGGGGAGAAGACCAAGCTCGCGCTCGCGCAGCTCGTGGCGGGCCGCAAGAACCTGTTGCTGCTCGACGAGCCGACGAACAACCTCGACCCGCCGTCGCGCACCGCGATCGCGACGGCGTTGCAGGAGTGGCCGGGCGCGATGGTGATCGTGAGCCACGATCCGGAGTTCGTCGAAGCCCTTGCCCCGGAGCGCGTCCTGTTGATGCCCGACGGAACCCTCGACTACTTCGGCGAGGACCACCTGGACCTCGTCGAGTTGGCCTGACCGTCGCGCGCCGCGGCTATCCTTGCGCGACGATCGAGGCCAAAGGACGGAGAGGACGCTCGTGGGCACGAACGGTACGGCCGATCTGATCTTCGTCGGCGGCGACGTCTACACCGTCGATGCCGCGCGATCGTGGGCGCGGGCGGTCGCCGTTCGCGACGGCGCGATCACCGCCGTCGGCACCGACGATGAGATCCGCGACCTCGTCGGCACCAGCACCGAGGTGATCGACCTCACCGACAAGATGCTCGTTCCCGGGTTCCAGGACGCGCACGTGCATCCGGTGGGTGGCGGCCTCGACATGTTGCAGTGCGATCTCAATGAGACCGACTCGCTCGAGGACTACCAACGGATCGTCGCGGAGTACGCGGCGTCGCATCCGGATGCGCCGTGGATCCTGGGTGGCGGCTGGTCGCAGGACGCGTTCCCGCGTGGCTGCCCACCGAAGGAAGCGCTCGACTCGGTCATCTCCGACCGCCCGGTGTACCTGCCGAACCGCGACGGCCACAGCGCCTGGGTCAACTCGAAGGCGCTCGAGATCGGCGGGATCACCGCCGACACGCCGGATCCCGCCGACGGCCGGATCGAGCGCAACCCCGACGGCGCACCCCAGGGAACGCTGCACGAAGGCGCCGGTTGGTTGGTGTTCCAGCACGCGCCCGATCCCGATGAGGACCTGATCTACCAAGGACTGCTGAAGGGGCAGGCGTATCTGCACTCCTTCGGCATCACCGGCTGGCAGGACGCGATCGTTGACGCGACCTCGCACTACCGCAACTACGACGCGTACCTCACAGCCGCCGGCCGCGGCGAGCTCACCGGTCGCGTCGTCGGCGCGCTGTGGTGGGACCGAAAGAAGGGACTCGATCAGATCGAGAACCTCATGGCGTTGCGCGAAGCCGGGCAGGCGGGCCGGTTCGCGGCGACCAGCGTCAAGATCATGCAGGACGGCGTCTGCGAGAACTTCACCGGCGCGACGCTGGACCCGTATCTCGACGAGCACGGCCACCCGACGGACAACCGTGGCATCTCGATGGTGGAGCCCGAGTTGTTGAAGGAGGCGGTAACCCAGCTCGACGCGCTCGGCTTCCAGGTGCACTTCCACGCGCTCGCGGACCGCGCGGTGCGCGAGGCGCTCGACGCGATCGAGGCGGCGCGCACGACCAACGGCTACAACGACCTGCGCCACCACCTCGCGCACATCCAGATCGTGCACCCCGACGACCTGTCGCGGTTCCGAACGCTCGGCGCGCTCGCGAACGCCCAGCCGCTCTGGGCGGCGCACGAGGCACAGATGGACGACCTGACGATCCCGTTCCTCGGGGAGCCCCGGTGGACGTGGCAGTACCCCTTCGGATCGCTCGTCCGCCACGGTGCCACGCTCGTGATGGGCTCGGACTGGTCGGTGTCATCGCCGAACCCGCTGGAAGAGATGCACGTCGCGGTCAACCGGCAGATGCCGCCGTCGTACCCGTTCCGGGTTGACAACACGGAGGTATTCCTCCCGGACGAGCGGATCGACCTGGCGACGGCGCTCGCGGCGTTCACGATGGGGTCGGCGTACGCGAACCACCGCGAGCACGACACCGGCTCGATCGAGGTTGGGAAGCGCGCCGACTTGGCCGTGCTCGATCGCAACGTGTTCGCCCATCCGGCGGGCGAGATCGCCGACGCGCGTTGCCTGGAGACCTACGTCGACGGTGACCGGGTCTTCGCGGACGCGGATGCATGACCCGGCGACCCTGAGAGCTTCCTGAGAGCGGCCCACCTCGGTGAGCCGTTCGCGCGGGCGGGGACGCATAGTGGCTGGAGCGTGGAGACGGTCCCCGCGGCACGCCGCGGCCCTGCCACACACGAGGAGGCGTCCCGAACCATGAAGATCCGCTCGAGCGCAACGGTGGCCCTGGTCATCCTCGGCCTGGTCGCGAGCGCATGCACGATCCAGGCCGGCCAGCAGACATCGACGTCTTCGCCGGCCACCGGCGCACCGTTGGCCGGCGGATCCGCGATCCCGGCGACGGACGAGCCGGTGGCGCAGGTCGTCGCCCAGACGCTGCCGGCGGTCGTGAACGTGACCACCGACGTCCTGACCCAGCAAGGTCAGACCGGCGTCGGCGTCGGGACCGGCTTCATCGTCCGGCCCGATGGCATCGTCGTCACGAACTGCCACGTCGTCGAGGGCGGGACGAAGATCACCGTGTCGACCTCCGCCAACAACCCCCAGAAGTACGACGCCCGCGTGATCGGCGGCGACTGCGAACACGACCTCGCGGTGCTGAAGATCGACGGCAACAACATGCCGACCGTGCCGCTCGGCAACTCCTCGGATCTGGTGCTCGGCCAGCGGGTCATCGCGATCGGCTACGCGCTCGCGCTGCAGGGCGGTCCCACCGTGACGACGGGCATCGTGTCGGCGCTCGACCGCACCGTCCAGGTGCAGGATCCCAACTGCACGGTCTGCAAGAACTCCTCCCGGACGTACACGAACGTGATCCAGACCGACGCCGCGATCAACCACGGCAACTCCGGTGGGCCGCTGTTGAACATGCAAGGCCAGGTCGTGGGGATCAATTCCGCCGGGGATGACAACGCCCAGAACATCGGCTTCGCGATCTCGATCGACGCGGCCAAGGACACGATCGACCACGCGATCGCCTCGCCGCTCGCGCCGACCGGATACCTGGGCATCACGACGACCGACCTGACGCCGGCGATGGCCCAGCAGTTGGGCACCGCGACCCAGAGCGGCGCGTACGTGATCAGCACGAACAAGGGCGAGCCGGCCGACAAGGCAGGCATGAAGTCCGGTGACGTGATCGTCTCGGTCGACGGGAAGAACGTCGCGACCGCCGACGATCTCGGCAGCATCCTCAACGGTCTGCAGCCCGGCACCACCGTGCCGGTCGTCGTGGATCGCGGAGGACAACAGGTCACGCTCAACGTGACCCTGGCGGCGCGGCCGCTCCCGAGCCAGCTTCCGTAGCCCTCCCACGGAAGGAAGCGGTGGAGCGGCTGCGCTAGCCTGTTCCGCGTGAAGGTCGTCCTGCGCAACCCCGACCGCGAGGTCGACGTCGCCGGAGACCGGCTCGTGCGAGAGGTCTTGATCGAGCTGGCGATCGACCCCGACACGGTGCTCGTGATCCGCTCGGGCGAGCTGCTCACCCGGCACGATCGGGTGGGCGACGCCGATCGGCTCGAGGTCCGGCCCGTGATCTCCGGGGGCACCTCATGAGGTGCACACGCTGCGGCGGGCACGCCGTCGTCGAGCTCCGCCGGCACAACGCGGCGTTCTGCGGCGATTGCTTCCAGGGCGTCTTCCGCAACCAGGTCGCCCGCGCGATCGACGAGTACGAGATGTGCACGACCGAGGACCGGATCCTGGTCGCGGTCTCCGGCGGCAAGGACTCGCTCGCGTTGTGGGACGTCCTGCTCGCGAGCGGGTACCACGCCGACGGCTTGTACCTCGGCCTCGGGATCGGCGAGTACTCGGATCGCTCGCATGACCGCACCGTCGCGTTCGCCGCAGATCGCGGCGCGTCGCTCCGAACGCTCGACCTGGCGGAAGAACAGGGCTTCGACATCCCGCTCGCCGGTCGCAAGGGCGCGCGCTCCTCGTGCGCGGTGTGCGGGCTCTCGAAGCGGTACCTCTTCAACCGCGCAGCGCTCGAGGGCGGCTACGACGTCATCGCGACCGGGCACAACCTTGACGATGAGGCCGCGACCCTGCTCGGCAACACCCTGCGTTGGAACGTCGAGTACATCGCGCGGCAGGCGCCGGTCCTGCCGGCCGCCGACGGATTCGTCCGGAAGGTCAAGCCCTTGCACCGCCTCACGGAGCTGGAGACCGCCGCGTATGCGTTCCTCCGCGGGATCGACTACGTGGTGGAGGAGTGCCCACTCGTGGCCGGCAACACCCAGCTTCGATACAAGGAGTCGATGAACGCGATCGAGTCGCGGTCGCCGGGCGCCAAGACGCAGTTCTTCCTCGGATATCTGGACCGCGGCATGCCCGTCTTCCAGACCGCGCGCGACGAGGTGACGCTCACCTCGTGCGCGCGTTGTGGGCAGCCGACCACCGGCACCTACTGCGCGTTCTGCCGGGCCCGCGCGCAGATCCTTGGGGAGCGGCTCACGCCCACCCCGCCGGCCGACGATCCGCGGGAGCTCACGCGCGAGCTCTCCGAGGAGGTCCTGCCCGAAGAGATCTACGGCGTGCCGGTGGACGCGCGATGAGCGCCCCGTTCGAGCCCGGTGAGCACGTCCTACTGATCGACCAACGCGACCGGACGTACCTGTTCCGGCTGCAGGCGGGCGGCACGTATCACACGCACTCGGGCACGCTGGCGCACGACGTGTTGATCGGACAGCCCGAAGGGACGCGCACCGAGACGTCCGGCGGCATGGTCCTGACCGCGTTCCGCCCACGGTTCGCGGACTTCGCCCTGAAGATGAAGCGCGGCGCCCAGGTCGTGTATCCGAAGGACCTCGGGCCGATCGTCACCTACGCCGACGTGTTCCCCGGCGCGCGCGTCCTGGAGGCCGGGACGGGTTCGGGTGCCCTCACGATCGCGCTGTGCCGGGCGGTGGGGCGCGACGGCCGGATCGTGTCCTACGAGCTCCGGGAGGAGCATCACGTCCAGGCGGTGCAGAACCTCGAGGCGTTCTTCGGGAAGATCCCGGAAACCCTCGAACTCCGGGTCAGCGGGGTCGAGGATGTCGGCCGAACGGGGGAGCGGTACGACCGCTGCATCCTGGACCTCGCGGCCCCCTGGGAGCCCCTGGAAGCCATCGCGAGCGTCCTGGAGCCGGGCGGGGTCCTCTGCTCCTATCTGCCGACCACGATCCAGGTGCAGCAGCTCGTGCTCGCCCTTCCGGCGCAAGGGTTCCTTCATCTCGAAACCTTCGAGGTGCTGCGTCGCGGATGGCATGTCACCGAGCGAAGCGTGCGGCCCGATCACCGGATGGTGGGGCACACGGGCTTCCTGACGGTCGCGCGCCGAACCGTCTGACAAGTCTGGGTGATTCGTTGCCGGTGGTCCTAAGCCTTCCGTCCGCCCGTGCCGTAGATACCTTCAGGAAGCGTTCTGACGCGACCTCCGGGTAGCGTCAGAAAGTGGGTATACACTCCGGCGCTGCACAGGAGGCGACCCCGATGGCAGGGCACGATCAGGTCGACCGATACGAGGAGCAGGCGAACGAGCTCCGCTCCCAGGTGAAATTCCTGGAGGAGGAGGTCGGGCTGCTGCGCCGCCGCCTCTCCGGATCGCCACGTCAGGTCGCGGTACTCGAGGAGAAGCTCGTCGAGACCCGCAACCAACTCGCCCGGGCCACCCAGCAGAACCAGAAGCTCGCCGACGCCTTGCGGGGCGAGCGCGAGCGGATCAGCGCTCTCGCCGAGGAGGTCGAGAAGCTCAGCCAACCCCCGGCGACGTTCGGCGTGTTCATGCGCGCGAACGACGACGGCTCGATGGACATCGTCACCGCGGGCCGCAAGATGCGCGTCCTGCCGGCGCCCGACATCGACCCGACGAAGGTGATCCCCGGATCGCAGCTGCTGTTGAACGAGTCGCTCAACGTCGTCGAGGTCCTCGACCCCGATGGCTCGGGCGAGGTCGTCAAGGTCAAGGACCGGCTCGGCACCGACCGCGCGATCGTGCTCGGCCGGGGTGACGACGAGCACGTGGCCTACGTGGCCGGCCCGTTGCTCGACACCGGCCTGCGCGCCGGAGACGTGGCGCTGTTCGACCCGCGATCGGTCGTGGTGACCGAGCTCCTGCCGCGTGAAGAGGTCGAGGAGCTCGTTCTGGAAGAGATCCCCGATGTCAGCTACGACGACATCGGCGGCCTCGAGGGCCAGATCGACCTGATCCGCGACGCGGTCGAGCTGCCGTTCCTCTACGCGGAGCTGTTCAACGAGCACCAACTCGAGCCGCCCAAGGGCGTCCTGCTCTACGGGCCTCCGGGCTGCGGCAAGACGCTGATCGCCAAAGCGGTCGCGAAGTCCCTCGCCGAGAAGGTCGCCGAGCGCAGCGGCCGCCAGGACGCGCGAAGCTACTTCCTCAACGTGAAGGGCCCCGAGCTCCTCAACAAGTACGTCGGTGAGACCGAGCGCCAGATCCGCGAGATCTTCATCCGCGCCAAGGAGCGCAGCGAAGAGGGCCTGCCGGTGATCGTGTTCTTCGACGAGATGGACTCGATCTTCCGCACCCGCGGGTCGGGCATCTCCTCCGACGTCGAGTCGACGATCGTGCCGCAGCTGCTGTCCGAGCTTGACGGCGTCGAGACGCTGAAGAACGTGATCGTGATCGGCGCGTCGAACCGTGAGGACCTGATCGACCCCGCGATCCTTCGCCCCGGCCGCCTCGACGTGAAGATCAAGATCGAGCGCCCGAACGCGCCGCAGGCGATGGACGTGATGGCCAAGTATCTCCACCCGTCGGTTCCGATCCACCCCGACGAGATCGAGCGCTACGGCAGCGACGTCCAGACCGCGTGCCACCGGATGATCGAGAAGACGATCGACCGGATGTACGCGGACTCCGACGAGAATCGGTTCCTCGAGGTCACCTACGCCTCGGGCGACAAGGAGATCCTGTTCTTCAAGGACTTCAACTCGGGCGCGATGATCGAGAACATCGTGCGGCGCGCCAAGAAGGACGCGATCAAGCGGTTCCTGTCGACCGGCGAGAAGGGCATCAAGGGCGAGGACCTGTTCCACGCGATCCGCGACGAGTTCAAGGAGAACGAGGACCTCCCCAACACGACCAACCCTGACGACTGGGCCAGGATCTCCGGCAAGAAGGGCGAGCGCATCGTGTACGTGCGCACCCTCCTTGGCCTTGACGGCGACGGACGGCAGGTCGACCGGATCAGCCCCGGGCAGTACCTCTAACCCCGGGGTACAGTGCCGTCATGGCCATCCCGAAGGTCATGGGGACCGAGACCGAGTACGGCATCGCCGCGTCCGGTCAGCCCGACTTCAACCCCGTGCTCTCATCCTCGATGTTGATCTCCGCGTACGCGGGGAGCCTGCGCAAGATCCGCTGGGACTACGAGGACGAGTCGCCGATGCGCGACGCGCGCGGGTTCGAGCCGCAGCCCGGCCGCGAGATGTCCGACGAGGACCTCGGTCTCGCGAACGTCATCTTGCCCAACGGCGCGCGCTACTACGTCGACCACGCGCACCCGGAGTACTCGACGCCCGAGTGTCTGACACCGCGCGACCTCGTGATCCACGACAAGGCGGGGGAGCGGATCTTGGAGCGGTCCCTCGAGGTGCTCGCCACCGAGATGCCGCAGGCGCCCGCGCTGTCGATCTACAAGAACAACTCCGACGGCAAAGGCAACTCCTACGGGACGCACGAGAACTACCTCGTCGACCGCGCGACCCCGTTCGCCGACATCGTCCGCGACCTCACGCCCTTCTTCGTCACGCGCCAGGTGTTCACGGGCGCGGGCAAGGTGGGGTTCGAGGGGTCGTGGGACGACCGGACCACGCCCGGCTATCAGCTGACGGCGCGCGCAGACTTCTTCGAGACGGAGGTCGGCCTCGAGACGACGCTGAAGCGCCCGATCATCAACACGCGCGACGAACCACACGCAGATCCCGAGAAGTACCGGCGGCTGCACGTGATCGTCGGCGACGCGAACCGGTGCGAGGTGGCGCAGTTCCTGAAGATGGGAACAACCGCGATCGTGCTGAAGATGATCGAGGACGGGTTCCTGCCGGACTTCTCGCTCGTCGAGCCGGTGTCCGCGATCCATGCCGTGTCGCGCGACCTGGATCTCGCCGTCGAGATCGAGCTGACCGACGGCCGGCGGATGACCGCGGTCCAGCTCCAGAGCGAATACCTGGAGCTCGCCCGCAAGTACGTGGACCGCGAGGACGACACGCCGGCCAACCGCGAGGTGATCCAGCGGTGGGAGTCGGTCATCGACGGGCTGGTGTCGGATCCGATGTCGCTTGCGGGCCAGCTGGATTGGGCGGCGAAGCTCCGATTGCTCGAGAGCTACCGCGAGCGCGACGGGCTCGGCTGGGGCGACCCCAAGCTCCGGGCGATCGACCTCCAGTACCACGACGTCCGCCGGAGCAAGGGGCTGTACGACCGGCTCGTCGCCGGCGGCAAGGTCGTACGCCTGGTGAGCGACGAGGAGATCGAGTTCGCGATCATGGAGCCGCCCGAGGACACCCGGGCGTTCTTCCGCGGCCGGTGCATCTCGCGCTACCCCGATGCGATCGCGGCTGCCTCGTGGGATTCCGTGATCCTCGACGCCGGACGCGAGACCCTGCAACGCGTGCCGATGCGTGAGCCGCTGAAGGGCACGCGCGCGCATGTCGAAGAACTGTTGGACGCCGCGCCGACCGCCTCCGATCTCGTCGATCGCCTCCAGGCCTGAGGTTCGCGGCCCTCCCGGTCGTGCCAGCGACCGGCGGTAGGATGTCGCCCGGAAAGGAGCCACCGTGCCCGAGCAAGAGCAGAAGCGCATCCAGAAGAAAGGCGGCTCGGACGACGCCAGCGCCGACGACGCCGGTCAGGTGAGCGCCTCGTCCAAGGCCGCAGAGCTCAAGGACGAGATGGACGACATCTTGGACGAGATCGACTCGGTCCTCGAAGAGAACGCCGAGGAGTTCGTGAAGTCCTACGTCCAGAAGGGCGGGCAGTGAGCGACCCGCTCCAGCTCCACCTCGGGGGTGCGCCCTTCGGCGCGAGCCCGAGCTTCGTGGAGCTCCTGCGGACCGAGCACCCCGACGCCCTGTCCGTCATCGCTGCGGACGGGCCGCCGTTCCCGCTGACCCACGCGACGACCGTGCTCGGTCTCAAGTTCGCCGACGGCATCGTGATGGCGGGTGACCGCCGGGCGACGGCGGGCAACATCATCGCCGACCCCAAGATGCGGAAGGTCTTCGCGGCCGACCGGCTGAGCGCGATCGCGATCGCCGGCGTCGCCGGGCAGGCGATCGAGATGGTCAAGCTCTTCCAGCTCGAACTCGAGCACTACGAGAAGATCACCGGCGACCGGCTGTCGCTCGACGGCAAAGCCAACCGGCTCGCCCAGATGATCCGCGGCAACTTCCCGCTCGCGATGCAGGGCCTCGTGGTGGTGCCCCTGTTCGGCGGCTACGACGAGCGCAAGGGTGAGGGCCGGATCTTCTACTACGACGCCACGGGTGGCCGGTGGGAAGAGAACGACTACCAGACCACCGGCTCGGGTGGGCAGCCCGCGAAGAACTCGCTCAAGAAGCGCTGGAAGCCCGGCCTCGACCGCGACGCCGCGCTCCGCGTCGCCGCCGAGGCGCTGATCGACGCGGCCGACGATGACTCGGCGACCGGTGGTCCGGACGCGACCCGCGGCCTGTGGCCGATCATGGTCATCGTTACCGCAGACGGAGCGAACGACGTGCCCGAGGCCGACGTGATCGCGGCGGTCGACGCGGTGCTGGCGGAGCGGAGGGACGCCTCGTGAGCTTCATGCCGTACGTCGCCCCCGAGCAGTTGATGAAGGATCGCTCGGACTACGCGCACAAGGGCATCGCGCGCGGTCGTTCCGTGATCGGTCTGGAGTACGCCGACGGACTGCTGTTCCTGGCCGAGAACGCGAGCGCGACGCTGCACAAGATCAGCGAGGTCTACGACAAGATCGCGTTCGCTGGCGTGGGCAAGTACTCCGAGTTCGAAGAGCTCCGCATCGCGGGGATCCGTCTGGCAGACATGCGTGGCTATCAGTACGGGCGCGAGGACGTGAAGGCGCGCGACCTCGCCAACGCGTACTCGCAGGCGCTGTCCACGATCTTCACCCAGCAGATGAAGCCCTACGAGATCGAGCTCTTGGTCGGCGAGGTGGACGGCGACGCGAGCGGCACGTCGATCTACCACATCCTGTTCGACGGCTCGGTCTCCGACGAGGACCAGTACGTGGCGATGGGTGGGCACGCCGAGGAGCTCACCGATGCCCTCCGCGATCGGTATCAGGCGGGGTGGGACCTCGCGACCGCGGTCCGCACCGCGGTGCAGCTACTCGCGACCGTCCCGGAGACCCGTGAGGTGCCTGCCGAGCAGCTCGAGGCCGGCATCCTGGACCGCAGGACGACCGATCGGCGCACCTTCCGGCGGCTGACCAAGGACGAGATCAGCTCCTTCCTGGGCTGAGCGCTCCCGGCGCGCCTCCCGGCGTTCCCCGCCCCGACCCGTACGCTTGAACCGCGATGGAACGGCGCATCTTCGGCATCGAGAACGAGTACGGGGTGACCTGCACGTTCCGTGGGCAGCGCCGGCTCTCGCCCGACGAGGTCGCCCGCTACCTGTTCCGCCGGGTCGTGCACTGGGGGCGGTCATCGAACGTCTTCCTCGAGAACGGCGCACGGCTCTACCTCGACGTCGGCTCGCATCCGGAGTACGCGACGCCCGAGTGCGACCTGATCCGCGAGGTGGTCGCCCACGACAAGGCGGGGGAGCGGATCTTGGAACACCTGCTCGCCGCCGCAGAACTGCGCCTGCACGAAGAGGGCATCGCGGGCGACGTCTACCTCTTCAAGAACAACACCGACAGCGCAGGGAACTCCTACGGATGTCACGAGAACTACCTGGTGGCACGGCACGGCGAGTTCGCACGGATGGCCGATGTGCTGATCCCGTTCTTCGTCACCCGGCAGATCTGGTGCGGCGCTGGCAAGGTCTTGCACGGGCCGCGCGGCGCGCAGTACTGCATCGCGCAGCGCGCCGAGCACATCTGGGAAGGCGTGTCGAGCGCAACCACCCGCAGCAGGCCGATCATCAACACGCGCGATGAGCCGCACGCCGACGCCGAGCGCTACCGGCGCCTGCACGTGATCGTCGGCGACTCGAACATGAGCGAGTGGACGACCTTCATGAAGGTGGGCATCACCGACCTCGTCCTGCGGATGGTCGAGGCGAACACGGTGATGCGGGATCTCTCGCTCGAGAACCCGATCCGCGCGATCCGGGAGATCAGCCACGACACGACGTGCACCCGCACGGTCAAGCTCGCCAACGGACGGGAGCTGTCGGCGCTCGAGCTGCAGACCGAGTACTACGAGAAGACCGCCCGGTTCATCGAGCGCCGGGGCGCCGACGACACTTCCGCCCTGCTGCTCCAGGAGTGGGCGGAGGCGCTGGACGCGTTACGGGACGACAAGCCCGAACGGCTGGTCCGCAAGGTCGACTGGGTCACCAAGCACGTGATGATCGAGAAATACATGGCCAAGCACGATCTGCCCCTCGGATCGCCCCGCATCGCGCTGCTCGACCTCGCGTACCACGACGTGAACCGCGACCGCGGCCTGTTCTACCTGCTCGAGCGTTCGGGCGCGGTCGATCGCGTGGTGACCGACGAGGCGATCGAGACCGCGATGCGCCAGCCGCCGCAGACCACGCGCGCGAAGCTGCGCGGGGACTTCATCCGGCAGGCGAAGGCGAAGCGCCGCGACTACACCGTGGACTGGGTGCACCTGAAGCTGAACGACCAGGCGCAGCGGACGGTGTTGTGCAAGGACCCGTTCCGGTCTGCCGACGAGCGCGTGGAGCAGCTGATCACGCACATGTGAGTCAGGGCTCGACCTCGGGACGCCAGCGGCGGTTGCCGACCGCGATGCGGCCAGCGAGGATGCCCGCTGCGGCGACGGTCAAGAGACTGAAGCGCATCGCTGGGACGCTCGCTCGATCGAGCGCGGGGCTGGGGTCGACCTGCACGAGCTGGTGCACGGCTTCGAGACCGAGGCCGGCGATGTCGGCCGACGCCCGGGCGTCGGTTGTCGGCAGCGGGATGTCCGCGCCAAGCTCGGCGTCTCCGAACCACGCCGAGATCGTTGTGGCGTCCGACGCGGGAAGCGCGACGACCGCCCGGCCACCAAGGATCCGCACGAGGTCGATATGCCGTCCTTCGGCCTCGGTCAGGACGACGACCTCTGCACCAGCGCCGACCGTGGCGAGCACTGCGAGGCCGAGATCGGGAGCGCCTGCCTCGAGTATGGCGACCTGGGGGTCGCGTCCGGCCCGAGCGGCCCCCGCGAGCGCGACGTCGATCGTCGACGCGCCGGACAGCAAGACCACGGGCGTCGACGCGAGCCCGAGCGGCCCCCCAGGATCTGGCCCGTCGGCGGCCCATGGCCCAAGCAACGCGGTCTCGTCTCGATCGACGACGCCGACCGCGATGGTCGCGGCGGCAGCGACGACGTCGTCATCGGGAACGAGGCTGCCGGGCGGGGAGAACGTACGAGCGACGATCTGACCTTCCTGGGTACGGATCGGGACCTCTGGCGCGTCCGCAACGCCGGCGAGCCGACCTCGGATGTACGCGATCATCGGCGCTGCAGGGCCCTCGGCATGCGGCGGCTATCATCGCGCACGATGCCCGACCAGGACACGACGGAACCGCTCGAGCGCCTGCTGAACCTCGTGGGACTGCTGCTCGAAACGCCGACGCCGCTCACGTTCGAGCAGATCCGGGAGACGCTCGAGGCCTATCAGGGCGACAACCTCGACTCCGTCAAGCGCAAGTTCGAACGCGACAAAGACATGCTCCGCGCCTACGGCGTCCCGCTCGAGATGACCGGGACCGACGTCTGGGACGTCGAGCAGGGGTACACGATCCGCAAAGACCGCTACTACCTCCCCGACATCGCCTTCACGCCCGAGGAGATCACCGCGCTCTACCTCGCCGCGCAGAACGGATCGGCAGCCACCGATGCCGTTTCCGGGGTGCGCAAGCTGATCTACGGGGTCGACGGCGGTGTGCTGACCGGCTCTGCGGGGGGGCCGCTCGCGATGGAGTCGGACACGGACCAGGACCGGTTGATGGCTGCGGCGAGCGCCGCGAGCGACCGGCATGCCGTGCGCTTCGGCTATCGAACGGCCCAGGGGGCGACGTCCGATCGAACGGTCGATGCCTTCGGGGTCGTCTTCCGCTCGGGTCGGTGGTACCTCGTGGGACACGACCGAGAACGGGACGCGATCCGCGCCTTCCGCCTCTCGCGTGTGACGACCGACCTCACCGACGCAGGTCCGGGGATCGAGCCGCCCGACGGGTTCGCGGCGATCGAACATGTGGAATCCGCACCGTGGGATGCCTCGGGGTTGCCGGTCGCCCATGTCGCCTTCAGCCCTGAGGCCGCCGTGCTCGCCGAGGGGAACATCTCGGGTGCGACGCGCGAACACGCGCGGGACGACGGCTGGATCGTGCTGACGCTTCCGGCGGCAGATCCGGACACGCTCGGACCGCTCGTCCTCGGCTACGGCCCCGAGGCGGAAGTGCTCGATCCACCGGCGCTCCGTGACGACGTGATCGCGCGCCTGCGGGCGGTGGCCGGTGCCTGACCGCCAGCGAGCGAGCGTGAAGGTGGAGGAACGCCTGGCGCGCATGCTCGTCGTCGTGCCGTACCTGATCCAGCATCCCGGTACCACGCTGGATGAGGCGTCCGCCCTGTTCGCGATCCCGGTGCCGCAGCTCCGTCGCGACCTCGAGCAGCTGTTCCTCGCGGGACTTCCGCCGTACGGTCCAGGCGACCTGATCGACGTCGACATCGACGAGGACGGCGGGATCTGGATCGCGATGGCCGACCAGTTCGCCCGCCCGCTGCGACTGACCCGTCAGGAGGCGCTCGCGGTCTACGTGCGGGCCACCGAGCTGGCGGCCACGCCGGGCATCCCCGTCGCCCCGGCGCTCACCGCCGCCCTCGCGAAGCTCCGCGATGCGCTCGGGCCCGAGGGGCTCGGTGAGGCGGCCGGGATCGCCGGCGCCGAACCGGGCACGCCACCGGAGCACCTCGACGCCGTGCGTGCCGCGAGCGAGGAGCACGAACGCCTCCGGATCGCCTACGTCGCGCAGAGCACCGGCGAGCGGACCGAACGGGACGTCGAGCCGGAGGAGGTCTTCGCGAGCGCCGGACATTGGTACGCGGCGGTCTGGGACGTCGACGTCGACGACGAACGGCTGCTGCGGATCGACCGGATCGCGTCGGTGGACCCGACGGGGGAGCGCTTCTCCCCGCACGGCCTCCAGGGGGCCGGCCGGGCGCTCTACACGCCGACCGACCACGACATCGAGGTCCGCGTCCGGCTCCACCCGGCTGCGCGCTGGGTCGCGGAGTACTACCCGGCCCGTGACGCCACCGAGGGACCCGACGGGTCGCTCGAAGTGACGCTGCCGACCGCCAGGATGCAGTGGCTCACGCGCCTGTTCCTCCGACTGGGGTCGGACGCCGACGTGCTGGAGCCCGCTGGTCTCCGCGACGAGATCGCGGCGCAAGCCCGTGAAACGCTCGCCCGATACGCCTCCTGACCTGCCTAGTTCTAGGTAGACGCGGGCCCGCGAACAGGTCTCAAGCCCTTTCGGGTCATCGCCGATGTGTTGGGGGAGATGACCACCATCCGGACAACCTGCCCGCGCTGCGGTGAAGTGGACATGGGTCCCGAGTCGATCCTGCTGTCCGTTCGTTCGAACGGGCGCGAGGGCAGCTACCGCTTCACGTGCCCCGAGTGCGAGGACGCGGTGGAGAAGCGGGCCGACCGCAAGATCGTGGCGCTGCTCGTGTCGGCCGGGGTTGACATCGACCGCGATGGCGAGACCGCCCAGATGCACCCGGAGCTGTTCGACGTCGAAACGGCCGAGCCCAAGGGCCCCGGCCCGGACGCACCGACGTTCACTCCCGACGACGTCATCGAGTTCCACTACATGCTCGAGGACGACGCCTACATCCGCGAATTCTTCGCCAAGCGCGGCTGAACCCACC
This sequence comes from Actinomycetota bacterium, assembly GCA_036007245.1. Classification (GTDB taxonomy): domain Bacteria; phylum Actinomycetota; class UBA4738; order UBA4738; family HRBIN12; genus AC-51. Next base: position 41,157 of record DASYOY010000206.1, read on the forward strand.
CTCGGCGTCCGCGATAGCATCCCCACATGAACACCTGGCTCCTCGTCTGGATCCTGGCATCCGGGTTCGCGATCGCGCTGGTGTGCGTGTGTCTCGCCTTCCTCGTCTCCCACATGCTGCAGCTGATCCGGGCCGCCCGCCGATTCCAGGAAGAGGTCACGCCCCTCGCCAACGACATCTCCCGGGGCTCCAACCGTGCGAGCCAGCGGGTCTCGAGCCTCCCGACCCCCGGGAAGGGCCGCTCAGCCTGAGCCCGGGGGTACCATGGGGTCGATCTCCATGTTGAACATCGGGCCCCAAGAACTGCTGCTCGTCCTGATCATCGGGCTCATCGTGGTCGGGCCCAAACGCCTGCCCGAGCTCTCCCGGCAGATCGGCCGCGGCCTCCGCGAGTTCCGCAAGCTCCAGGACGACGTCAAAGGCTTGGTCAACCTCGACGAGATGACCAACGAGTTCAAGGGCATGATCCGGTTCGACGGTGACGGCGCCGGCGACACCAACGGGTCGAACGGGTCGACCAAGCGTCCGCCGACCACCACGACGGCCCCGTCGGTCCACCGGTCGGCACGGACGAACGGCTCGGCCGCTGAGGCGACGCCGCCCGCCGCGGAGACGTCCCGACCGGACGACGCGCCGACGAGCGCCGATTGAACCGCCGGGAGCCGGCATGAAACTGATCCCTTCCCGCAAGACGCTCGAGCAGCGCACGGGCGAGATGACGGTTGTCGAGCATCTCCAGGAGCTCCGTCGGCGCGTCATCATCTGCGTGTACGCGGTGGCGATCTCGGGGGTCGCGGCTTGGTTCCTCTACGGGCCGTTCAAGAACCTGCTGCGCAAGCCCTATTGCGAGTTCGTCGCACAGAACCCGCAGAACGCCTCGACCAACGGATGCGACCTGGTCGTGACCGGCCCGATCGATCCGATGATGACCAAGCTCAAGATGGTCTTGTTCATCGCGGTCGCGATCGCCTTGCCGATCCTGCTCTACCAACTGTGGGCGTTCATCGTGCCCGGACTCACCGCGCGCGAGAAGAAGTGGTCGATCCCGTTCGTCCTCACGTCGTTCTTCCTGTTCATCATGGGCGCGCTGTTCGCGTACTACACGCTCCCGCGCGCGCTCGGGTTCCTCCTCGGGTTCGCGGGCCCCGGCGTGGTGTCCTTGCTCACGTTCGACCGGTACGTCTCGTTCGTGATGCTCGTGGCCCTGGCGTTCGGCTTGTCGTTCCTGCTGCCGATCCTGCTGCTGTTCCTGGAGCTCGTGGGTGTGGTCTCGCCACAGTGGCTAGCCAAGAATCGGCGCTACGCGATCTTCCTGATCTTCCTGTTCGCGGCGATCATCACCCCGAGCTCCGATCCGTACACGATGACCGCGATGGCCGTCCCCATGTATCTCCTGTACGAGGCGGCTATCATCGTCGGCCGCCTCGCGAAACGGGGTCAGAAGCAGGCGACGGACTAGCGGCGGCCGAGAAGGCGGGCACATGGCGATCAAGGGCAAGGGCAAGACCAAGAGCAAGCAGGTGTCGCGGGCGCCGCGGCACGAGCCCGTCGCGGTGAAGAAGCCGTTCGCGCAGCGCGGCTGGGTCCGCGGGCTCGTCCTGTTCATGTGCGGCGTGCTGGTGCTCTCGGTCACGTGGTGGGCCTACGAAGGCATCGACAAGCAGCGCAACGCCTCGAAGGCTGCGGCTGCCCAGGGCCAGCAGCGCGAAGCCCTCTCCGTCTGGAAGGTCAACCTCGAGGGCACTCTGTCCTCGGTGGGGCAGGTCCAGGGCGGCGCCACGCCGCAGATCGGCACCGACATCGGCACGGCGATCACCAACCTCGGGCAAGGCAAGCCGGCCGGCGTCACCGCGAAGCAGTTGAAGGCGGAGGCGGCGAACCTCGAGAAGGCGGCCGCGACCCTCGCGAAGTTCAAACTGACCAACACCATCGAGAACCACGGGTTCGACGAGACCCAGACCGACCTGATCACGACGATCCAACCGGAGATCACCGCGGGCCTGCGCTCGCTCGCGGTCGCCGCCAGCCTCACGGCCCAGGCGATGGAGAACCCGGCGCAGGCCGACGAGCTGCTCGCGCAGGCGAAGACCGCCAACGGGAGCGGACAGGACCTGATCACGCGCGGTTGGTCGAGCTACACGAACCTCGCGACGTTCGCCGGCATGCCACCGCCGCTCCCGCAGCCGATCGGCGGCAGCTCCGGCGGGCTGCCACAGGGCCTGGGCGGCTAGGGGAGCGCGCGGGCAGATGGGAGCGGGCCCGCTGGTCGTCGTCGCGAACCCGGCGGCGGGCAACGGCAAGGCCGGCAAGGTGATCGGCAAACTCGAGCAGTTGTTGTCTGAGGCCGCCATCCCGCACGAGATCTCGCTGTCGACCTCCGGACCGGACCTCGAGGAACGCGTGCGTGCTGCGGCGACCGACGGCGCGACCCGCGTCGGCTGTTTGGGCGGTGACGGGACGGTCGGGCTTGCCGCCAACGGACTGGCCGGCACCGAAACGACGCTGGCGATCTTCCCGTCGGGCACCGCCGACGACTTCGCACACGCGATCGGTCTGCGGAACCTCGAAGCCGCGGTGCATGCCTGCGCCGAGGGGGCAACGGTCCGGATCGACACGGCGAAGGTCACGACGCCGGAGGCGACCCGGCGGTTCGTCGCGATCGGCAGCTGCGGGTTCGACTCGGAGGTCAACGAGGCCGCGAACGCGATGTCGATTCGCCTCGGCAGTACGGGGACCTACATCGCAGCGCTGGTCAAGACGCTTTCGCGGTTCACGCCGGCGCTGTTCACGATCGACGTGGACGGGATCGTCCACTCCGGGCCCCACATGCTGGTCGCCGTTGGCAACTCGACCAGCTACGGTGGCGGCATGAAGGTCACCCCCGACGCCTCGGTGGTCGACGGCCAACTCGACGCCTGCATGCTCGGGGCGCTGGGCAAGGGTGCGTTCCTGCGGGCCTTCCCACGGGTGTTCCGCGGGACCCACGTGACCCATCCTGCGGTGACGATGGCGCGCGGGAAGCGGATCCACATCGAGACCGACCGTCACGTGATGGTGTACGCCGACGGGGAGCGGGTCGGTCCGACCCCGGCCACGTTCGAGGTCGAGCCGTCGTCGCTGTCCGTCTTCGTCGGACCGAACGCGCGAGCGGTGCGATGAGCGACGGGTTGCTGCTCGTCCACGCGTTCCCACTCGACGCGCGGATGTGGGAGCGCCAGCGCTTCGGTGCCACCACGGTCGCGCCCGACCTCCCGGGGTTCGGGATGGCGGCGTCAGAGGGGCCGACGATGACGATGGCGCTCGCCGCCGAACGCTGCCTGCAGGCCGTGGATGCCGCCGGGCTCGATCGGTTCGTCGTGTGCGGCCTGTCGATGGGTGGGTACGTGACGTTCGAGCTGTGGCGTCAAGCCCACGATCGGATCGCAGGGCTCGTGCTGGCCAACACGCGCGCAGGCGCCGACACGCCCGAGGCGGCGGCCGGTCGGCGTGATCTGGCCCAGCGGCTCCGCAGCGAGGGCAACGTCTTGGCCGAGAACCCACCCCCTCTGCTCGCCGAGCAGGCGCCGGAGGAGCTCCAGCAACGCGTGAAGGGCTGGGTCGCCGACCAGTCTGCCGAGGCGATCGCCGCGGCCGCACTGGGGATGGCCGAGCGACCGGACTCGACCGGCGACCTCGCCGGCATCGACGTGCCCACGCTCGTGATCACCTCCGACGGCGATCGGCTGATCCCGTCCGACCTGACCACGCCGATGGCCGAACAGATCTCGGGGGCACGCCTCGAGGTGCTGCCCGGAGTGGGCCACCTGACCAACGTCGAGGCTCCCGACCGGTTCACCACGCTGGTGCGCGACCACGTCGCCACCTGCGGCATCCACCTGTAGCCCCGTCCCTACACTGGGAGCGTGACCTCCCCAGCGGCCTTCGCCGAGCGTTACGCGTTCCCGCTCGATCGCTTCCAGCTCCGCTCGATCGACGCGCTCGACGCCGGGCGTTCGGTCCTGGTCGCCGCGCCGACGGGGGCGGGCAAGACCGTCGTCGCCGAGTTCGCCGTCGCCCGGGCCCTCGACGACGGCCGCAAGTGCTTCTACACCACGCCACTGAAGGCGCTCTCCAACCAGAAGTTCGGCGACCTGGTCGACGCCTATGGACGCGACCGGGTCGGCCTGCTCACCGGTGACAACACGATCAACGGCGAGGCGCCGGTCGTCGTGATGACCACCGAGGTGCTCCGCAACATGCTGTACGAGCGGAGCGACACACTGACCGGCCTGCAGACGGTCGTCATGGACGAGGTCCACTACCTGCAAGATCCATACCGGGGGGCCGTGTGGGAAGAGGTACTGATCCACCTCCCGCCGTCGGTCTCGGTCGTGTGCCTGTCGGCGACGATCAGCAACGCGGAGGAGTTCGGCGAGTGGATCGGGACCCTCCGCGGCGACACCGACGTCGTGATCGAGGAGCAGCGGCCCGTTCCGCTCGAGCACCACTACCTCGTCGGGCACCGGCTGCACCCGATGCACGTGCAGGAACGCGGCGCACTCGTCCCGAACCCATACGTCGTGGCGCTCGACCGCGAGGAGGTCCGGTACCGGTCGACCGGGCGGCGCCAGGGGCGCCGGCCCGGGGGCCGCGCGTTCGTTCCGCGTCGGGAGGACGTCGTCGAGGTGCTCGAGGGGGCCGGGATGCTCCCGGCGATCTACTTCGTGTTCAGCCGGGCGGGCTGCGACAAGAGCGTGCGATGGCTCCTGGAGTCGGGGATCCGGCTCACGACACGCGACGAGGCGAACCGGATCCGCGATCGGATCGAGGAGCGCGCGGCCTGGATCGACGACGCCGACCTCGCGGCGCTCGGTTTCCCGGCGTTCCTCGAAGCCGCGTCGGCCGGTGTCGCCGCGCATCACGCGGGGATGCTGCCGGTCTTCAAGGAGGCGGTCGAAGAGCTCTTCGAGGCCGGGTTGATCAAGGTCGTGTTCGCGACCGAGACGCTGTCGCTCGGGATCAACATGCCGGCGAAGACCGTCGTGATCGAGGACCTTTGGAAGTTCCAGGGGGAGCGGCACGAGCTCGTCACGCCGGGGGAGTACACGCAGCTGACGGGTCGCGCCGGACGGCGCGGCATCGACGCGCTCGGCCACGCCGTGGTGGTGTATCAGCGGCAGGTGCCGTTCGAGCGCGTGGCGGGGCTCGCGGCGACGCGCACCTACGACCTCACCTCGTCGTTCCGGCCCTCGTACAACATGGCGGTCAACCTGGTCCGCAACTACACACCAGAGCAAGCGCACGAGATGCTCAACAGCTCGTTCGCGCAGTTCCTCGCCGACCGCGGCGTCGTCGCGTTGGAGCGGTCGCGTCAGCGCGATAAGGAGGCGCTCGCGGGCTACCAGGAGCACCTCGTCTGCGACCGGGGCGACTTCGACGAGTACTGGACCCTTCGCACGGAAGCCAAGCGGCTGCGCAGCGACGACCGACGAGGGCGGACGTCTCGGTCAGACGGCGTCCGGCGCGCGCTCGGCGCACTCACGCCCGGAGACGTGATCGCCGTGCCGAAGAGCCGCGACGGCGGGTCGCTCGCGGTCGTGCTGGCCGTCCGCGAGGGGCGACCGACCGTGCTGACCGACGACCGCTCGTTCTTCCGGTTGGCGGCGCACGACTTCGTCGAGCCGCCGGCGGCGCTCACTCGGATCGCATTGCCCCGGTCGGGGTCGACCCGGAGCGCGCGCTACCGGCGCGACGTGGCGGCCGCGCTCACCGCGCTGCACGTGCGTCCGGCCCGGAGTCGGTCCGCGCCGGCGGTCGACCCCGAGGTCGAGCGGCAGGCGGCCGCGCTCGACGCTGAGGCGCGAACGCACCCGTGTCATGCCTGCCCGGACCGCCAGACGCACGAGCGGTGGGCCGAACGCGCGGACCGCCTCGCAGCTCAGATCGGCGGCGTCGACCGCCGGATCCGCGTCCGCACCGAGACGCTCGCGCGGCGTTTCGATCGGGTCCTCGGCGTGCTGACCGAGCTCGGCTACGTCGAGGGGTGGCGGCTCACCGACAAGGGACGCCGGCTCACCCGGATCTACGGCGAGGGGGATCTCCTCGTCGGCGAAGCGTTGGCGAGCGGTGTCCTCGAGGACCTCGAGCCGAGCGAGATCGCGGCGCTCGTGTCCACCGTCGTCTACGAGGCGCGCGAGCGCACCCCGCTGCCGGGCACGCTCCCGAACGCACGTCTCGAGGACGGCTACGAGCGCCTGCAGCGCCTGTGGCGCCGGATCCGGCGAGCCGAGGACGCGCACGAGGTGCAGCTGTGCCGCGAGCTCGAACCGGGGTTCGCAGCGACCGCGCACGCTTGGGCCGAGGGCGCCGCGCTCGAGGCGGTGCTCGAGGAGACCGAGATGGCGCCGGGAGACTTCGTCCGCAACTGCAAGCAGCTGATCGACCTGCTGCGCCAGATCGAAGATGTGTCGGAACCGACGACCGCGTCGGGCGCTCGCGCGGCGCGAGAGGCGGTCGCCCGCGGCGTCGTCGGCTACACGGGCGTGTCGCTACGATGAGCGCCCCATGAGTCCCACAACCAGCCCGTTCGGGCCGCTCGCCGTCCTGCTCGACCCGCGCGCGGGGCACGGGGCCGTGGCGCACGAGGTCGGCGCGGTCGAGCACGCGCTGGAGGCGCGCGGGCTCGAGTACCGGCTCCATGTCGGAGATTCGTCGGAGGAGCTTCGGCGGCTGAGCGCCGCAGCCTTGGACGAGGGGTACCGGTTCCTGGCCGCGGTCGGCGACGACGCAACGGTGCAAGCGGTCGTGAACGGCATGTTCCGCGAGGGCCGCCCGATCGTGGAGGCGCCGGTGCTCGGCGTCGTGGCGGCGGGGTCGGGTTCGGACCTGCCCCTCAGCTTCGGGCTGCCCGGCGACACCGAGCGCGCGATCGGTCATCTCGCCGGCGCCGATACGTATCCGTTCGACCTGATGAAGATCGCGGTGACAGGCCCGGACGGTGCTCGAACGGTCAGATACGCCCACAACGTCGCCGAGATCGGCTTCCACGCGGCCGCCACGATCGCCGCGACGCGCGGCGGCGCGGGCTTCCGGAACCTCAAGCGGTTCACCGCGTTCTGGCGCGCGTACGCCCGCACCCGGGTGACGCCGGTGACGATCGGGACGGACCGCCGGACGATCGAACTGGATGCCTGGAGCGTCGTGATCGGGAACGGGCAGTTCACGGACGGGGGGATAAGGCTGTCGCCCCGCTCGTTCCCCGGCGATGGCGTGCTCGACGGACTCGTGTTCACCGGGCCGAAGTCGAACGCGTATCGGCTGTTGCCGCGCATCTTCCGGCACGGCGACCACGTGCCGGATCCGTCGATCAAAGAGGTGCACGCGAAGCTGAAGATCGAGGTCGCGTCGCCAGCTCGCGCATTGCCGGTGGTCGCCGACGGCCAACGGTTCGGGACGACACCGGTCACGTTCCAGGTCGTGCCTCAGCAGATCTTGTTGAAGGTCTGACCATGCGGGCCGACCATCGAGCGCGGCTTCGAGAGGCGGCGTCGAGGCTGGCCGACGCCGGGGGAAGCGCGTTGCTCGTCGCGCCGTCGCCGGACCTGCGCTACCTGATCGGCTACGGGCCGATGCCC
>DASYOY010000207.1:0-11062 GCA_036007245.1 Actinomycetota bacterium
CTGTTCGACGGTCATGTCGTAGTTCCGCAGGCGCGAGACGACGATCAAGATCACGAACGGCGTCGTGATGATCACGTGCCCCGCGATGATCGTGAGCATCGACGGGTCGATCGCGAACGTCTTCATCGCAGCGACCAGCGCGATCCCGATGAACAGCGGAGGCAACATCACGGGGAGCCGCGAGCCGCTTTCGAACCACCGTGTCAGGCGGTTCGACCGTCGTGCGATCGCGAACGCGGCCGCCGTCCCGATCACGACGGCGATGACGGCGGTCGCCAACGCGGCGGTCGCGCTCACCCGCAGACCGCTCCGGAAGGCCTCCTCACCGAAGATGAGCCGGAACCACCGCAGCGAGAAGCCCTGCGGCGGCCAGCTCAGGTTCGACCCGCCGTTGAATCCGTACAGGACGACCACCAACAACGGCAGGTAGATGAACAGGAACAGCAGCGCGGCCACCGTGGTCAAGATCCACGACCGCCGCCTCATCCGGTGTGCTCCGGCAAGAGCCCGGCGGCTCGCATCGCAACGCGCAGCGCGACGACGGCGACGGCGAACAGGGCGACCATCACGAATGCGATCGACGCTCCGAGCGGGTAGTTCAACGTCGTGCTCAGCTGGTCGGCGATCAAGGTGCCGAACGTGCCGCTCGACCCGATCCCGCCCAGGAACACCGGGGTGATGTAGTCGCCTGCAGACAGGAAGAAGACGAACAACGTGGCTCCGAACAGGGCGGTGCCGGACAACGGCAGCACGATCCGCCGCAACGTCATGGTGCGCGAGGCGCCGAGATCGCGCGCCGCCGCTTCCAGCCCGGTCGGGATCGCGGTCAGGCTGGAGAAGAGCACCAGCGTGGTGAACGGCAGGAAGAAGTTGACCTCCGCGATCACGACCGCCGTCCGAGAGAAGAGGATCAGGCTGAGCGGGTGGTGGGTCAGGTGCGCGGCCTGCAGCAGCGAGTTGATGATGCCGTGCTCACCGGACAGCGTCCGCCACGAGTAGATCAGCGCGAGGTAGCTGCCCATCAACGCGATCACGATCGCGATCAGCAGGATCCCTCGAGCTCGGCCCGCACGGAACGCGAGGTAGTACGCGAGCACGTACCCGCCGACGATCGACAGCAGCGCCGTCGGCGCGGCGATCAGGAGCGTGTTGAGGGCATACGTGCGGTACAGCTGCGATCGCAGCACATCGGCGTAGTTGCTCGTCGTGAAGCTCGGCACGATCCGCAGCAACTCGTCGATGTGGAAGAACGAGAACGCGAACAGCATGGCCACCGGCACGATCACCGCGAACAGCAGGAGCGCGCCGAGCGGGGTCAGCAGGAAGGCGGCGAGTCGACGGGAGAGGGGCACGCCTTCGTCGAGACCTCAGGAACCCTTGACCGCCTCCCAGGTCGCGATCACCTGGTCGTAGGTCGCTCGATCGCCGTCGGGTTGGTGTGGCCACCCCGTGTTGAACGTCAGTGTGTTGTTCAGGTAGTTGTCGATGTCGTTGAACGGGTAGAGCGCCTTCGCGTCGGCCGACAGCATCGGGATCGCCGCCTGGACCCCGGGGCCCTGCAGCAACGCGCTGTTCGCTGTTGCGTTCGCTTTCGGATCGAGCAGGTGGTTCGCGAACGCGTAGGCGTTCTGCGGGTTCGGCGCGGTCGGCGTGATGAACGTGGTGTCCGCCCAGCCGATCGCGCCCTCCGACGGCACGACGGTCTTGGTGGTGACGCCCTTCGCGGCCGCCTCGGCGTCCATGAAGGTGAGCCCGCAGACCATGTAGTCCACGTCCCCGGATACGAGCAGCGAGATCTGATCGCCGATGCTCGGCGCGAGCGCTCGGATCTGGCCCTTCATCTTCACCAACCAGTCCTTGATCGGCCCGTTCAGCTGGTCCGTGGTCATCGTGTCGGGGTCGATCCCTACCGCGATCGACGCGGTCGCCACGTTGTTCATCGCGCCGTCGATAGTCGACACGCGGCCCTGGTAGCTCGGGTCGAGGATGTCGTTCCAGCTCTTCGGCGCGGGCACCTTGTCGACGTTGTACGTCAGCCCAGTGAACCCCCACGTCCATGGGACGCCGTTATAGGTGCCGTCGTCGTTCTTCCACGGTGCGCCTTGGAAGGCCGACATCAGACCGTTGAGCCCCGGGACCTGGTCGACGGTCATCGGCGTGAGCAGGCCGAGATCCTTGTAGTAGCTGAGCACGACGTTGTCGCCGTAGGACATGTCCCACTTGTCGCCGCCGGGCCCCTTCAGGACCGTCGGGACCTCCTCGGGCTGGGTGATGAACTTCGTGTGCTCGGTGATGTTCACGGAGTCGAGCCACTTCTTGAAGCTCGGGTCGGGGATGTCGTAGCCCTCCCAGACATACAGGTTGAGGTCTCCGCCGACGGGCGGGAGCGACGTCGGCGCTACCGTGCCTGGGGTGGAGCTCGAGCTGCTGGACAGGCCGCAGGCGGCCAGGAAGCCGGCGAGGGCGGCCCCACCGCCGAGCGCGAGGAAGCGTCTCCTATCGAGGAGGTACTGCTTCAGCTGCCGATCGACCTCGTCGCCCATCGTTTCTCCCCTCCGCGGCTGATTCAGTGGTCAGGTGGCATGATAACCTGCCGTCTCGAGCGTGGGTCAACGCGTCGTCGCTCGCTCAAGACGGCTCCAGGTATCTCGTCCGTTCCCAGTCGCCCACGTGCGCCCGGTAGGCGGCCTCCTCACGCCGACACAGGAGCGAGAACGTCTCGACGAAGACGTCGCCGAACACGTCCTTGCAGAACGCGCTCCGCTCGAAGCGGTCGGCGGCCTCTCCGAGCGTCGTCGGCAGCCGTTCGAGCATGTCGTCCTTGTACGCATCGCCCTCAGTCGCGGGCGGCGGGGCGACCATCCGCACGATGCCGTCCGCGCCGGCGGCGACCGTTCCAGCCACGATCAGGTACGGGTTCGCATCGGAGGACGCGGTCCGGATCTCGAGGCGGCGGTTGTCCCGAGTGCCTGCCGGGATCCTGACGGCGACCGTGCGATTGTCGTTCGCCCATGAGACGCGGTTCGGCGCGAAGGTGTAGTCCTTCAGTCGCTTGTACGCGTTCACGCTGGGCAGGTTCACCGCCGTCAGGTCGGCCATGTGGTCGAGCACCCCGCCGAGGTATGTATCGAACACGGCGTCGTCCTCGGCGAACACGTTCGTCGTCGATCCTTTGACGCGGAGGCTCTCGTGCAGGTGGTTCCCGCTGCCCTCGACGTCTTGGAACGGCATCGGCATGAAGGTTGCTCGAACGCCGTGGCGCTTCGCGATCACCTTGACCACGTACTTCAGAACCGCTGCGTTGTCGGCAGCTACGACGGGCGAGGTCGGGCCGACGTTCAGCTCCCACTGACCGGGGCCGCCCTCGGTCTGCGTCGATTCGACGGGGACGCCGGCGGCCGAGAGCGCGGCCCGGATCTCGCCCAGGATCGGCTCGTGCTCCGCGCCGAGCGTCATCGACCAACACCGGTGGTCTTCGTAGAGCGGCTGCCAGTCTGCGGTCGTCAGGTAGAACTCGAGCTCGGGCGCGACCCAGCCTTCATATCCGGCGGCGTCGAGGGCGGCCGCCGCGCGCCGGCAGATCGCCCGCGAGTCCAGCGGGTGCGGCTCGCCGTCCGGTTCCACGAACGCATCAAGGAGACAGAACGCGGTGCGGTCGGCCCACGCCGCGATCCGCAACGACGACAGATCGGGCACCACGTGCATGTTCGGGAACCCTGTGTCGGCGTTCGTGTACGGCACGGCGTCGATGTCGCCACGGATGTTCCACGCGAGCGGCGCGTTCGGCCAGCTGATCCCGCGCTCCACGCTGCGAAGGAATGCGGCGGTGGGCATACGCCGGCCCACGAAGACGCCCCACGTGTCGGGGAAGCAGCATTCGACGGTGTCGACGTCGCTCAGGAACCGCTCGGCATCGGCGAGGTCCATCTCCCTCCCCTCGGGTCGCCCGGAGGATACACCCGGGTCTATCGGCGGCTGACCTCTTGTTATCATCTGGTCTGCTCACCCTATATCTCGCCTAGGGAGGCCGGATGGAAGAGCTCGCGCGGCTGAAGGGTCTCCGGGGCGTGGTGACGGGCGCGGCCCGTGGGATCGGGCATGGGTGCGCGGCCGAGCTGGTCCGGTGCGGTGCGAACGTCGTGCTGGCCGACCTCGATGGTGACGCCGTGGACGCCTCGGCGAACGCGCTCGAGGATCTCGACGGGTCGGCGGTCGCGTGCGAGCTGGACGTCCGTTCCTGGCATTCCGTGGAGCGTGCGATCGCGCGATGCACCGACGCCTTCGGCGGCATCGACTTCGTTGTTGCCAACGCGGGGATCGGGAACTACAGCGCGCTCGATACGGGCGACCCCGAGGAGTGGCGGCGGGTGATCGAGACCAACCTGCTCGGCGTGCTGTACACGGTCCGAGCGGCGCTCCCGGTGATGAAGGAGCAGGGGTCCGGCGACATCGTGCTGATGGCGTCGATCGCCGGGCGCTGGACGTGGGTCGGCGAGCCTGTCTACATCACCGCGAAGTGGGGTGTCATCGGCCTCGGGTGGGCGCTCCGCAAGGAAGCGCTCGCCTACGGCGTGCGCGTCACGATGATCGAGCCGGGCATGGTCGACACGCCGCTCGTGCGCGCCACGCCGGAGGGGCGGTCCGAGCTCGAACGCTTCGCGACGCTGCAGATCGACGACGTCGCGCGTGCGGTGGTATTCGCGCTGTCCCAACCGGACGGCGTCGCGATCTCGGAGCTGATGATCAACCCGGTCGGCCCGGAACTCTGACAATGGGTGTGGCCGAACGGAGCCGCCGTTCGCGCGATCCGATCGGGCTCGCCGTGGACGAGCTGGAGACGCCCGCCCTCGTGCTCGATCGTTCGATCGCGCTCGCGAACGCCGTACTGATGGGCGAACGGATGGCGACGTTGCCGGCCTCCCTGCGCCCGCACATCAAGGTGCACAAGTGCGTCGAGCTCGCCCGGCTCCAGTTGGAGCACGGCGCCATCGGGGTGACCGCTGCGACGGTTGCCGAGGCCGAGGCGATGCTCGACGCCGGTGTGCCCGACGTCCTGATCGCGAACGAGGTGGTGGGGCTTGCAGCGATCGATCGGCTCGTCACGTTGGCAGGTGCGGGGGACGTCACCGTCGCGGTCGACGATGTCGGGAACCTTGGCGAGATCGCCGCTCGAGCACACGCGGCAGGCGTCACCGTCGGCGTGGTCGTCGAGGTCGACGTCGGGATGGGGCGGGGCGGCGCGCGTGATGTGGCCAGTGCGTGCGAGGTCGGGCGCGCCGCCGCGGAGCTCGAGGGCGTGCGGCTCCGCGGCCTCCTCGGCTACGAGGGGCACTGCGCGAGCGAGCCGGACCGCGCAACGCGCGAGCGCGAGGTTCGTGTCGCGATGGACCGGCTCATCGAGGTGGCCTCGGCGTTCAGGCGGGATGGGTTACCGGTCGACGTGGTGTCCGCGGGCGCTACGGGCACGTACGACCTGACCGGAGCGATCGACGGTATCACCGAGGTGCAGGCCGGGACGTACATCCTGATGGATCGGTTCCACGAGCCGCTCGTGACAGGCTTCGGGTTCGCGCTCTCCGTCGCCGCAACGGCGATCAGCGTGCACGACGACCTTGTGGTCTTCGACGCGGGTCGCAAGGGGATCGGTGGTGAGCTCGGCTCGCCCGCGGCGCCCGGCCGTGACGGTGCCTTCGCGTTCATGCACGAAGAGCACGTCGGCTTCCGCTACCGGGGCGGCCCGCCGTTCCGGGTGGGGGACCGCGCGGCGCTCGTCCCCGGCTACGCACCGACCGCGGTGAATCTGTATGGCGCGTTCAACGTCGTGGAGGCCGGCACGGTGGTCGACCGTTGGCTCGTCCGCGCGCGCCACGGCAAGCCGTGACCGAGACGATCCGCGCGGGCGATCTCACCTTCGCCCTCGACGGGGCCGACCTCGTCGATGTGCGCTGGGGCGCCTTGGATATCGCGAGTCGCATCCAGGTTACGGTGCGCGATCCCTCGTGGGGCACGATGCCGCCCACCGTGCGCTCGGCGCGCGCCGCCCCGCTCGACGACGGCGTCGGCGTCGCGATCGAGGCCGAGCATGCGTCGGGCGCGTTCGCATGGCGCGCGATGGTCGAGGCGCGAGACCGAGGTGAGCTGTCGTTCGTCTTGGACGGCGGCGCGCAGCGATCGTTCGACTACCGGCGGATCGGAGTGTGCCTGCTGCATCCATGTTGTGCGTACGTAGGCGCGACGTACGACGCATCGACGCCCCACGGGTCGCGCCAAGGCGTCTTCCCAGCGCGGATCGTGCCGCAGGCACGTGTTCACGGCGCGTTCCAGCCGATGATCGAGGCGTTCTCACATCTCGCGGTGAGCTTTCCGGGCGGGCAGTTGCTGGATATCGGTCTGGACGGCGACCTGTTCGAGCTCGAGGACCAACGGAACTGGACGGACGCATCGTTCAAGACGTACCCGACCCCGCTCGCACGGTCTGAACCGAGACGCATGTCGGCCGGCGAGCGCGTCCGACAACGCGTCGTGCTCCGCATCACGGGCGCGGCGCCGCCGGTGCCGGCGCACGAGGGCGCGAGCGTGCGGGTGGGCGCCCGGACCGGCGCCACGATCCCACCGATCGGTATGAGCGTGACGTCCGAGCCGGTCGAAGGTGCGCGGCACGTCAGGGTGCCGCTCGTGGCGGCGAACCCCAACCTTGAGGCGCTGTCGCGGCCGCACTTGCCGGTCGAGCTCGCGCTCGCGGTCGACGCGAACACAACCGATGTCGACGCGATCGCCGAGCGCGTGCGCGACGCGGAGCTGGCTCGCGTCCTCGTGACCCGCACGGACCAGGAAACGACGTCCCGCGAACTCGTCGAAGAGGTTCGAGCTCGACTCGGTATCGGTGACGTTCCTGTCGTCGGAGGTACGTCGACCTTCTTCTCCGAGCTGAACCGCAATCCACCGGAGCGCGACGCGTTCGACGGCGTCGCGTTCTCGATCAGCCCCGAGGTGCACGCCGTCGACGAGCGATCGGTGCGCGAGACGCTCGAGATCCAGGCGCAGGTGATCGCGCAGGTTCGGGAACTCGTCGGCGACGTTCCGATCCACGTGTCGCCGGTGCTGCTTTCCGCCGATCACCCCGAACCGTTCTCCGCCGCGTGGACGGTCGGGAGCCTCGCCGTACTCGTCAACGCGGGCAGTGCCTCGTTGACCATCGACGCGTCGTCCCGAGCCGCCGCCATGATCGCGCGCCTCCATGGCTCGTCGGTCCTCGCCACGGACGTCTCCGACGCTCGCTCGATCGCGGCGCTCGGTTACGAAGACGGTGCCCGGCGCGTCATCGTGGCGAACCTCGTCGGGCAGCCGACATCATTCGCGCTGAACGGGGAGCAGCAGCAGCCGCTCGATGCCTACGAGGTGCGTTCCTGCGACGCCTCGACGGCCTCCTCGTAGTGGTGGCCCATCGACGTCACGTGCTCGAGCATCCGAACGCGTGCGGTCTCGGCGTCTCCCGACCGGATCGCGTCGCAGATCCGCTGGTGCTGCTCGAGTTCCCACTGCGCGTAGCCGTCGGTCGTTTCGTAGAGCTGCGGCCCACGCTCCAACATCAACCGGAAGAACGGCCGCACGATGTCGGCCAGGATCTGATTCTTCGCCGCGTCCGCGACGAGCAGGTGGAACTGTGACGCTTGCATGATCGGCCCGCGCCCCGCTTCGAGGTCCGCTCGGTGGGTGTCGAGGAGCGACTGCATCGTGGTCAGGTCGTTCTCGGTCCGCCGCTCGGCGGCCAGGCGGGCGAGCTCCACCTCGACGATCCGCCGAGCCTCGAGCAACTCGTCGGTGACCTCCTTCGGTGGCAGCGACCCCTCGGCGTCCCCGGCCATCGCCGGCCGATCTGCGACGAAGACCCCTTGGCCGTGCCGGATCTCGACGACGCCCATCATCGCGAGCCCGTTCAGCGCCTCCCGAACGGTGGAGCGCCCCACCCCGAGCTGCTGGGTGAGCTCCCGTTCGGAGGGGAGGCGCGTGCCGGCCGGCAGGTCCCGGACCGCCTCGAGGACCTGCTGTGCGACGGTTTCGGCGAGCTTTCGGCGAGGCGCCTGCGCGATGTGCACCGACGGGGCGGTCTTCTCGTTCACCGGCTCACCTCTTCCGCTCGATCAGCTCGAGCTCGACGCCGTCGGGATCGAACACGTACGCGGCCTTGCCGCCCTCGTAGGCGCCGAGCGGGATGTCCACGGGATCGTCGGTCCTGGCGCGCACCCCGTTCGACCGGAGCACCGCGAGCATCTCGGTGAGATCGTCAACGAGGAGGGAGACGTGCGATCGGCCCGGCTCGTTCTCCTCGCCCGGTGCCACGGCGTCGGCGACCGGCCGGTGGTACTGCGACAGCTCCACCTTCCCGCCGCCCGGCAGCGCAAGCTCGCACCATTCGATCTTCGTCCCGGGCAGCGCCACGAGCCGGTCGAGGTGCTCCCACTCGACGACGCCGCGGCCTGTCACCACGAGGCCGAGCAGGTCGCGCCAGAATCCGAGCGAGCGGTCGACATCGCTGACGGTAACGCCGACGTGATCCACTCCGGTGATCCGCGCCATCAGCGCCTCGCCGCGAGCACGTCCTCGACGGCGGCGACCACCGCGTCGGCCGTCAGGCCGTGCGTGTGGGCCACGTACTCGTTCGACCCGAAGGAGCAGAACTCGTCCCGTACGCCGACGGCGCGGACCGGCACCTGCTGCCCGCGCTTCGCGAGCGACTCCGACACCGCGGAGAAGAGCCCGCCGATCACGGAATGGTTCTCGGCGGTGACGAGCGCCCCGGTCCCGCGCGCGAGCGCCGCCACGGCATCCTCGTCGAACGGTTTGAGCGTGGACACCTTCAGGAGCGCCGCGGAGATGCCGCGTTCCGCGAGCTTGGCGACGGCGTCCTGCGCGCGCCGCACCATGATGCCGCTCGCGACGATCCCGATATCCGTGCCCCTGTGCAGCATCTGCGCCGGACCGATCTCGAAGCGGTGCGAACCACGGTCGACGTCGCGCGTCTCCTTGCCGAGGAGTTCCCGCAGGTAGACCGGCCCGTCGTGCTCGACCGCGGCCGCGATGGCCTCCTGCATCTCCGCGTTGTCGCATGGATCGAGCACCGTCATGTTCGGCAGGACGCGCATGTGGGCGAGGTCGTCGATCCCCTGGTGCGTCGGCCCGAACGTGGAGTAGATGCCGGGGAGCGCGGCGACGATCTTGACGTTGGCGCGGTTCAGCGCGCACTGGATCGCGATGAAGTCCAGGGCGCGCCGCGTCGCGAACACAGCGAACGTCGTCGCGACGGGCACGAAACCCGCCTTGGCCAGCCCGAGTGCGACCGCGACGAGGTTCTCTTCGGCCATCCCGACGTTCACGAACCGATCCGGGAACGCCTGCGCGAACGGCGCGAGCCCTGTCACGCCGGCCACATCGGCCGAGAGCACGACCACATCGGAGCGACGCCTGCCGATCTCGAGGATCGCGTGCCCGAACGGGCCCGACTTCTCGAGCACGATCGGATCGACGACCGCGGTGGGCGCGCTCACATCGAGACCTCGAGTTCGCGCGCGACCGCGTCCCACTCGTCGTCGCCCACCCGGACGAAGTGGTTCCGTTCGCGGTTCACGATCATCGGCACGCCTCGGCCGAGCGTGGTGCGGCAGACGATCGCCTTGGGGACGTCGGTGACGGCGCGCGCCTGCTCGAAGACGTCGACGAGCGCGCCGACGTCGTTGCCGTCGACGTCCGCGGCCCACCAGCCGAAGGCGCGGTACTTCTCGGCGAGCGGCTCGACCTCGATCACGAGGTCGCCGTCCGCCTGCGTGCGGTTCACGTCGACCACGTTGATCAGGTTCCCGAGCCGCTCGTGCCCCGCGAACATGGCGGCCTCCCATGTGGAGCCTTCCTGCGCCTCGCCGTCGGTGGAGAAACAGAAGATCCGCGCGGGCCAGCCCTTGAGTCGGTACCCGACGGCGAGGCCGGCAGCGACGCCGAGGCCGTGCGCGAGCGAGCCCCCCGTCAACTCGATCAGGTCGGGATGCCCCTCGTGCGTTGACATGATCAGGGTCGCGCCGTCAGAGCCGTAGGACTCGAGGTCGTAGCCGTCGAGATGACCGGCCTCGGCGAGCGCCGCCCAGAGTCCGATCGAGTAGTGCCCGGCGGAGAAGATCAGCCGGTCCGTTTCCGGCCCTCGGTCCGTCGGGTCGTATCGCATCTCCGACAGGAAGAGCACCGCGAGGATGTCCGCTACGTCGAGTCCTTGGCCGACGTAGCCCTCGCCTTTCCCGGATGCCATGCGGACGACGTTCCGCCGGATCTGCTTCGCCCGATCTCGAAGCTCATCGAGCGCAGGTGTCGCGGGTGCGGGAGCATCGCGTACCACGAGGACCTCCGGCGTTAGATGGTCAGCAGATGACCTGCTTTCCGGAGTATACGAAAGGCCCTGTAGGTGGACGTAACGCGATACAGGTGAGGCGGCGCGACGTAGACCGTGCGTCACGACGGATCGTGGCACAGCGAAGAGCGTGATCTCCTCGGTCGCGGAGCGACTCAGTTCACGACGAACCACGCGATCTTGGCGGTTTTCCCAGCGGGCACTGCCTTGCTGAGATTGATCGTGATCTTGGATCCCGCTACATCGGGCACGGCGGACGAGACGCTGACGCCGACGTCGTTCTGCATAGTGGCGAGCACGAAGCTCACTGCCCTGAGCGAAACCCCCGTGACGACCCCCGACTTGCCGTTCGCGGTGACGTTCAAGACCCCGCTGAGCGAGAACGCCGCGGGCCCATGCGTCTGAAGGGCCAAGCCCGAGCCGTCAGGAGCGGCTTCGGCCACGACACCCGTGCCTCCGGATAGGGGCCGTCCGCGGACGCCCGTCGAGCCGACCCCGTTCACACCGACGCCGTCGGCGCTCTGCCCGGAGACCCCTTCAGAAGTCCCCTGGCCGGAGACGCCGACCACGCCCTCGCCGGAAACGCCCAGCGCGTCCGGATCGGAGGCGCTGTTCACCCCGACGACAGCAGCGCCGGAGGCACCGGAAGCTCCGTAGACGGCGACGCCT
>DASYOY010000208.1:0-4331 GCA_036007245.1 Actinomycetota bacterium
TGACGCGTCAGACTGACCTCCCCATGGCCACGAAGACTTCCCCCTCGCGGCGGTCTCGCCGCGCATCCACCAAGCGCCCCAGCACCTCTGCTCACCGCAAGCGCCCCGCTCGCCGGCCCGCGAAGAAGAAGGCGCCGCCGAAGACCCCCGTCCGCCAGATCCTGTCGCCGCACGCGCGCGACGCGCTCGGCATCTTCCTGTGCGTCCTCGCGTTGGTGGCGGTGCTCGGCCTGTGGTTCGACGCCGCCGGCCCGGTCGGGGACTTCCTCGGGTGGCTGTTCCGCGGCGCGTGGGGCGTCGCGGCGATGACCTTCCCGATCATCGGGATCTACTGGGGCATCCTGCTGCTGCGCGACACCGCGCGCGAGGAACGCGTCCGGATGTTCATCGGCTTCACGATCCTCGGGCTCGGCATCCTTGGCTTGCTGTCGCTGCTCGGCGGGAACCCACCCGCGACCGCCGGATACGACGCGGTCGCCCACGCCGGCGGGGCGGTCGGCGCGTTGGTGGCGCACCCGCTCTCCAGGGTCATCTCGCCGATCGGCGCCGCGATCGTGTGTCTCGGGTTCGCGATGCTCGGCGCCCTGATCTTCACGGGCACGCCGATCGCGGCCGTCTGGGCCAAGCTCCGTGACTTCTTCACCGCCGCCGACCTCGAGGAACGCCCGGTCAAGGAGCGCGACGAAGAACCCGACGAGGAACCCGACGACGGGCCCATCCAGATCGGCTTCGATACCGGGTCGGTCCCCGTCGCAGCTGCTCTGGCCCCCAAGAAGGAGCGGCTCCGCCATATCAAGGAGGCGTTCGGGCTCGTGGTGCCCGAGGACGGCGACGTCGTGTATGTCCCCGAGGCAGCGTGGGAGCAGCCCGACGAGGACGAGCCGGCCGTCGACGCTGGCGAAGACGACGAGTCGTACGACCTCGATGAAGACGAGTACGAAGAGACCGCGCCCGCCGGTCGCCGGCAAGCCGCCGCGCCGACCGATGGCTCCTACCACCTCCCACCGCTCGATCTGTTGCGCGAGGCGCCCCCGAGCAACGCGGACAACGCGGATCAGGCGCAGATGCAAGAGGCCCTCGAGCGAACCCTCCGCACGTTCGGCGTCGATGCGCACGTGACAGGGGCGCACCGCGGGCCGACCGTCACGATGTACGAGGTCGAGGTGGCCGCCGGCACCAAGGTCAACAAGGTCTTGGCGCTGTCCAGCGACATCGCCTACGCGCTCGCGACCCCCGATGTCCGGATCCAGGCGCCGATCCCGGGCAAGTCGGCCATCGGGATCGAGGTCCCGAACAAGCACCGAGACTTCGTGATGCTCGGCGACATCCTGCGCTCGCCCGCGGCGCGCGAGGCGACCCACCCGCTGGAATGTGCGCTCGGTAAGGACGTCCACGGCCGTGCGCGGATGGTGAACCTCGCGACGATGCCCCACGTGCTGATCGCCGGCGCGACCGGGGCGGGCAAGTCGAGCCTCGTGAACTCGCTCATCGCGTCGCTGTTGGTGCGCACGACGCCCGACGACGTCCGGCTGGTGCTCGTCGACCCCAAGCGCGTCGAGCTGAGTCACTTCGCCGAGGTGCCGCACCTGTTGTCGCCGGTGATCGTCCATCCGAAGCGTGCCGCCGAGGCACTGCAGTGGATCGTCCGCGAGATGGAGACGCGCTACGAGACGCTCGCGACCGTCGGCGTCCGCGACATCGATGGCTATGAGGAAGGCCTGCGCGACGGGACGCTCCGCATCCCGCCCGGCATGGATCACCGGTATGAGCACATGCCGTTCATCGTCGTCGTGATCGACGAGCTCGCCGACCTCATGATGGTCGCGCCCCGTGACGTCGAGGACGCGATCTGCCGGATCGCGCAGATGGCGCGCGCGGTCGGTATCCACCTCGTGGTCGCGACGCAGCGTCCGAGCGTCGACGTCGTCACCGGGCTGATCAAGGCCAACATCCCGTCGCGCATCGCGCTGATGACGTCGTCGCAGGCCGACTCGCGCGTGGTGCTCGACATGAATGGGGCCGAGAAGCTCGTCGGCCACGGGGACATGCTCTTCGCGCCGGCCTCGGCGTCCAAGCCGGTCCGTCTACAGGGCGCCTGGGTCACGGAGCAGGAGATCCAGGGCATCACGGACTTCATCCGGGGCCAGCGCGAGGTGTCGTACGACCACATGGTCGAGGGGATGGGTCTGCCGCCCACCGAGGCCGAACTGCACGGCGGTGGCGGCGGGCTCGGAAGCGACGACGACCTGCTCGATCAGGCCGCCGATCTCGTCATCCGCTCGCAGCTGGGCTCCACGTCGATGCTGCAGCGCAAGCTCAAGGTCGGGTTCGCCCGCGCGGGCCGGCTGATGGACCTTCTCGAGGATCAGGGGATCGTCGGCCCCTCGCTCGGCTCGAAGGCGCGCGACGTACTCATCACGCCCGAGGAGTGGGAAGAGCGCCGCAGCGCCTGACGGAGGTCGGGGCTAGAGTCGCGATGTGAGGAGCGTCACGGTCTCGACGACCGGTGGTCGCCGGCTCGATGTGCTTGTCGCCGAGGGGACCGGCACGCCACTCGTCTTCCATCACGGCACCCCGATGTCGAAGGTCCAGTTCGCGCCGTGGGCGGGCGTCGCAGCTGCCGCAGGGCTCCGTCTCGTCACCTATTCCCGGCCCGGCTACGGCTCGTCGGAGCGAGACGCCGGTCGCACCGTCGCCGATTCTGCCGACGACGTGGAGGCGATCCTCGATGCGCTCGAGGCCGATCGATGCGTGACCGCCGGATGGTCGGGAGGAGGACCGCACGCGCTCGCGACCGGTGCTCGCCTCCCGTCGCGCACCGCGGCGGTCGCCACGATCGCCGGCGTCGGCGAGTACGGACACGACGACCTCGATTTCCTCGCCGGGATGGGCGAGCTGAACGTCGAGGAGTTCGGCAACGCAGTGGCGCGCCGCGACGACGCGCTGCGTTCTTTCATGGAGGGATACGTCGAGGACACGGATGGGCAGGATGTCGACGCGTTGATCGAGGAGCTCGCGTCGCTCCTCCCACCGGTCGACGTCGCAGAGCTCACGGGGACGTTCGGGCGCTTCATGGTCGACAGCCAAGCGGAGGCGTTCCGGACCGGGATCTGGGGTTGGTTCGACGACGACATCGCCTTTACCGTGCCGTGGGGGTTCGACCTCGCCGCGATGACGGTGCCCGTGACGATCTGGCAGGGGGCGCAGGACCTGATGGTTCCCCTCGCGCACGGGAACTGGCTCGCGACGCACGTCGCCGGCGCAAGGCACGAGGATCGCCCCGAACACGGGCACCTCTCGCTCGCGATCGCCGCGTTCGATCAGATCGTCGGCGATCTCGCCGCCGCGCTCTAGAGGGCACCGACGCGCCGGGCGACCTGGAACATCGTGTCGGCGTGCTGCTGCGGGTCGATCATGATCGCGCCGGCCGCACCCACCTGCGCCTGCCAGTAGCGGTAGATCTGCTCGTGGTTCCACCCCCGCGCGAGCGCGCTGCGGACGTTCCGCACCATCTCGGAACCAGGCCAGATCGATTCGGGAGCCACGAGGAATCCGCCGCGCTTGCCGTCGATCGAGAGCCAGAACGCGCCGATCAGGCCCCAGGTCTCGTCGTCTCGCGAGCCGGAGATCAACAGGAACCGGACGGGCCCCTCGGCGAGGGCATCGGGCGCGATGATCCGATCGCGCAGGGCGGCGAGCGGCGACTCGTCGTGGTGCAACTCATCATCACGTGCCCGCACGCGCCCCCCCGGCTCGAACGTTCCAGACGCCTCTACATCCGCGATGCTACGGGCCAAACAGTCTTGGCCGCACCATGCGGACGGCTCGATTCACGGGCGCGAGGTCGTGCCTCGGGCCTAGGCCCTGCGCCGGGTCTGCGGCGCGACCTCGAGGTGCGCGACGACCTCGTCGTCGAGGATCTCGCCCGTCTCGCGGAACCCCAGCGAGCCGTACAACCTGCGCGCCACGTCGTTCCCGGGCATGTAGGTCAGGACGATCGTGCGGCATCCCGGCTTGGCGCGCAGTGACTCGATCAGCGCGACGAGCGCTGCGCGGCCGTATCCGCGCCGCTGGTACTCGCGGTCGATCAGGAACCCGCCGATCCAGTAGCTCCCGTCGTCGGGGGAGCGCGCCCACATCACGAACCCGACCACCGCACCATCGGCGCGGATCGTGATCGCCTGCCACTTCATCTCGAGCAGGCAGGTCGCGAGGTACCGGGCGACCTCGCCGATGAACGCTCGCTGATCTCGCGCCACCCGGAGGTCGAGCAGCGCGCGACGGTCCTCGGTCATCACGTCGTGCAGGGTGACCGCACCCGACGCGCCGAA
>DASYOY010000209.1:0-8521 GCA_036007245.1 Actinomycetota bacterium
CGCCCTTGCCGATGGTGGCCAGGTGTAGGTCGGGGTTCAAGATCTCGATGCCGGCGGGCGGGGCAACGTCACCCGCGGTGACCTCGGCCGGGCCCTTGGCCTTCAGGTACATCGTGGTCGGCTCCTCGAGGTCAGAGCGCACCACGAGCTCCTTCAGGTTCAAGATGACGTCGGTGACGTCCTCGGTGACCTTGGGAACCGTGGAGAACTCATGCAGCACCCCGTCGATCCGGATCGACGAGATCGCCGCCCCGGGGATCGACGACAGCAACGTGCGGCGCAGCGAGTTACCAACGGTGTAGCCGAAGCCGGGCTCGAGCGGCTCGATGGTGAACCGGGATCGGACGGGCGAAACGACTTCTTCCGCGATCTGCGGTCGTGCGACGATGAACAACGTGCATCCCTCCTCGACGGGGGATCATCCAGTACTCCCCGCCTCTGTGGGTGTCCCGGACCGCGACGGTGCGGCCGGGTCCGCCGCGTCAGACGCGACGGCGCTTGCGTGGCCGGCAGCCGTTGTGCGGCACCGGCGTCACATCTTGGATCCCGGCGACCTCGAGCCCGGCCGCGGCCAGGGAGCGGATCGCCGTCTCACGGCCCGAACCCGGGCCCTTCACGAACACGTCGACCTTCTGCAGGCCGTGCTCCTGCGCGGCGCGCGCGGCCTTCTCGGCGGCGAGCTGGGCGGCGAACGGCGTCGACTTGCGCGAGCCCTTGAAGCCAACATTGCCGGCGCTCGCCCACGACAGGGTGTTCCCCTGCTGGTCGGTGATGGTCACGATCGTATTGTTGAACGTCGACTTGATGTGCGCCTGCCCGTGCAGGACGTGCTTCTTCTCTTTGCGCTTGGTCTTCTTGGCCTTGGGCTTCGCCATGGACTCTCTCTTTCCCCACCCGGGCCTTCGGCCCGTCCGCGCCTTACTTCTTCGCCTTGACCTTCTTCTTGCCCGCGATCGTCTTCTTCGGGCCCTTGCGGGTGCGCGCGTTGGTGTGCGTGCGCTGCCCATGGACCGGGAGCGATCGGCGGTGGCGGATGCCCTGGTAGCACCCGATCTCGATCTTCCGCTTGATGTCCTGCGCGACCTCGCGGCGGAGGTCACCTTCGACCTTGAAGTTCGTGTCGATGTAGGCGCGGATCTTCACGACCTCTTCTTCGGACAGGTCGCGAACCTTCGTGCCGCCGTCGATGCCCGTACCGTCGACGATCTGGAACGAGCGGGTCGGGCCGATGCCGAAGATGTAGCGCAGGGCGATGTCCAGCCGCTTGTCGCGGGGAAGGTCGACGCCGGCGATACGAGCCATAGGTGAGCGCTTCCTTTCAGCCTTGCCGCTGCTTGTGGCGCGGGTTCGTGCAGATGACCATGATGCGGCCGCGGCGCCGGATCACCCGGCACCGGTCACAGATCCTCTTGACGCTTGGACGGACCTTCATCGTTCTTCCTCGGTTCCTACTTGAATCGATAGACCACGCGGCCCCTGGTGAGGTCGTACGGCGACAGCTCCAGCTTGACGCGGTCCCCCGGCAGGATCCGGATGTAGTGCATCCGCATCTTGCCGGAGATATGTGCGAGCACCGTGTGCCCGTTCTCGAGTTCGACCCGGAACATGGCGTTGGGAAGGGGCTCGACGACCGTCCCCTCCACCTCGATCACATCGTCTTTGGCCACGCTCCAGGTCTCTCCCGTTGGGTTGTTCCCCGTTCCCGGACGCACGCCACAACGCGCCTCCGATCCGGGGAGCCGACAGTATAGGAGCAGGTCAGCACGTATGTCACGGAACCGTTCCGCGGGAGCGGTTCCAGGCCCGTTCGCCGGGCGTTCATATGCGGTTTCCTTCCGTGTTGACGATAGCTGGGAGACTGGTCCGGATGCGGATCGGGAGAGGGATCGCAGTCATCATCCTTGCCGTGCTGGCACTTTCGATGATGCCGGTCGCCGCCTTGGCCCAGACCTCCCCGGACCCCCCCACCCCCACCTCCGACCCCTCCGGCACCCCAACGCCGACCCCGGACCCGACGGCGACCCCGACGCCGACCGACAGCCCGAGCCCGAGCCCGAGCGATAGCCCCACCACGGACCCCTCACCGACGGTCGATCCGAGCCCGCTGCCGAGCCCGTCCCAGCGACCGCACGCCGGGGGGCTGCTCCGGGTGAGGCATCCCGTGCTGCGGGCAAAGGTCGGCGCGGACCACCGGCGGAACGGTCGGACGAGGGGCCGCCGCGACCGTGCGTGGTCGCCGAACCCCAAGTGGGGCGCCTATTCGACCCAGCGCCTGGTGGCGGCCGAACGGCGGCTCGAGCGCCAGGGCGTCGCAGCGCGGACGGCGCTGCGTCGAGCGTTCGCGCCGTTCCCGGTCGGCGGGTTGGCCGTCTGGAGCGACACGTGGGGCGCGCCGCGCTACGCCGGCGGCTACCACCCGCACCACGGCCAGGACCTGCTCTGCGCTCTGGGGACCCCGCTGCTCGCGGTCGCCGACGGCGTCGTCCGGCTCGGAAGCGACCCGCTCGGCGGCACCACGATCGAGCTCACGCTCCGCGACGGGTCGTTCTGGTACTACGCGCACCTGTCGCGCTACGCGAAGGGGCTCACCGACGGCGAGCGCGTGCATACGGGCGACGTGATCGGCGCGTGCGGCGAGACCGGCGACGCGACCGTGCCGCACCTGCACTTCTCCTACTTCACCGCCGGGATGCAGGCGCGCAACCCGATGCACGCGTTGATCGGATGGCTGCATCACGCCGAGCGGCGTGTCGGCGCCAAGCCGTCCAACGGACACGGCGTGCCGACCCCGCCGGCCGCCGAGCTCGCGACGCCGCCCGAGGTCCGCCCGCGGCCGGCGATGGCGACGGATCCGATCGCCGTCGTGCCGGCGTTCGTCGTGACCGCGCCGAGCAGTCCGGTGAGCGTGCCGGCGTACGCGGCGTTGGCGTTGTTGCTCGCGCCGTTCGTGGTGTTCGCGGCGAGCCGGCGCGCGCGGTCGTGGGCGCTCGGCCGCGTCGCGGCCTAGCGGATCAGGACTTCTTCACGACCGCCTTGACCGTATCGACCTTCGACGGGTCGTGTCCGGACGTGACCGTCACCAGCAGCGACTTCGAGGCGGACGCGGTCGTCCCGATCTTCACCTTGATCGTGATCACGTGGGTCTGGCCGCCGCTGAGGGCGAACGTGCAGGTCCCGCCCTTGACCGCCGTGGTGACGTTGGTCGTGCCGTCGAAGTACGACACGGTGTAGCCGTTGCCCGTGCCGGGGCCGGTCAGCGTGATCGGGTCGGTGTCGTTGCCGTCGTTCTGGATCTCGACCTTGAACTTGACCGTGCTGCCGGCCTTGGCCTTCACGGTCTTGGTCTGTCCGGAGCCCGTGGTGTTGTAGACGTCGTTGCCGACGTAGGACGTCCCGGTTGCGATCAGTGCGTCGGGCCGGTGGATCGACGTGTCGATCGTCCACGTGCGGTGCGACGTCGAGCTGACGTTGCCGTTCGTATCGGTCGCGAATACCTGGAACGTGTGCTGGCCGGCGGGCAGCGACGTGTAGTTGATGCCCGTGGTGCAGCTCGCGAACCCGGCGCCGTCCAGGTTGCACTGGAACGTCGCCGTCGCCGGATCCGACGGTGAGTTGAACTGGAATGTCGCCGACGTCACACCGGTGATCCCGCTCGGTCCGTTGGTGATCTGCACGGTCGGCGGCGTCAGGTCCGTCGTCCAGTGCCGAGTCGCGCTCACGCCGGTGTTCCCCGCGAGGTCGGTCGCCTTGACCTTGAAGGTGTGCGCGCCTTCGGTGACGGGGAACGAGTCACCGGAGTTGCACGACACGTAGGCGCCGTTGTCGAGGGAGCAGGAGAAGCCCAGCACCGATTCGTCCGCGTCGAAGGTGAAGGACGGGCTGGGGTTGTTGTTGGTCGAGCCCTCGGCCGGACCGCCCGTCAGCGAGATGACGGGCGCCGTCAGGTCGATGCTCCAGTTGTAGGTCGTCGGGTTGCCGGCGTTGTTGGCGGCGTCGTGGGCACGAACGATGAACTGGTGGGGACCCTCGGTGAGACCGCTGTACGACGCGGTTCCCGACGGCGAGCCGCCGCAGGTGGGGTCCCAACTCACGGCGCCGTCGAGCTTGCACTCGAACGTCGCGGTCACGTCGTTCGCCGTGAACGAGAAGTTCGCGGTCGACAACGACGTGTTCAACGCCGGGAACGCGGTGAGCGTCGTGTCCGGCCCGTTCTGGTCGATGAAGGTCTCCACCCGGTTGTTCGACGAATCGGCAACCAACAGGCGCGTGGCGACGGACGTCGGATCGATCGCCAGGCCCATCGGCAAGGTGAACTCGCCGGTCCCGAGGCCGGTGCCCCCGAGCACGGACAAGAACGTCCCGCCGGCGGTGAAGATCTCGATCCGGTTGTTGATCCGGTCCGAGACGTAGGCGAGCCCGTCGGCGCCGAACTCGATGTCCGCCGGCGAGTTGAGCTGGCCGTTCCCCGATCCGAAGCTCCCCCACGTCGCCATGAAGTTGCCCGACCCGTCAAGCTCCTGGATCCGGTTGTTCGCGGAGTCGGCGACCCAGACGTGCCCCGCCGCGTCGAGCGTCAGACCCTTCGGCGACTTGAACTGGCCGCCGCTCGTGCCGAACGTTCCCTTCGCCCACACGACGTTGTGCGACGCATCGAACATCTCCACGCGGTTGTTGGCGGTGTCCGACACGTAGACGTTGCCGCTCGCGTCGACCGCGATCCCCGACGGCGTGTTGAACTGGCCGGCGAGCGTCCCGGAGCTTCCCCATCGATCCAGGTAGGTGCCGCTGTTGTCGAAGACCTCGACCCGTTGGTTGCCGGTGTCGGCGACGTACACGTTCCCCGTCGGTCCGATCGCGATCGCGGTCGGCGCCGACAGCAGCGTGATGCCGGATCCACCGAACGACCCGATGTAGCTTCCGTCAGGCGCGAACTTCTGGATCATGTTCTGGCTCTTGTTCGTGACGAAGGTGTCGCCGGCCGCGTCAACCGCGACGCCCGTCGGGAGATCCATGACGCCTGCGCCGGGATACTCCCCCCACTCGAGGTCGTAGGCACCGATCGTCATGGGGACGATCGTGCCTGCGCCGGTGTCGGCCACGAAGACCTTGGAGTTGGACACGGCGATCCCGTTGGGGGTCGTGAGCTGACCCGGCCCGCCTTCGGAGGAAAGCAGCGTCCCGGTGTTGGTGTACTCCCGGACGGTCTGGGCGCTCGGCGCGGAGACCCAGACGTTCCCGCTCGGGTCGATCGCGATCCCCGATGCGCCGGTGGACGCCCAGAACGCGCCCGCGACGCCCGACGTGGAGTAGGTGCGCACAGAACCACTGGCCACCCCATAGACGGTGCCGCCGTTCACCGCGACGCCCGTGACGCTCGACACGCCCCACGACGTCTCGGGTGCCCCACCGGCGGTCGAGAATCGATAGATCTTGCCCGTGTCCGCGACGAAGAGCTTGCCCGAGGCGACCGCGATCCCTTGGGGCGCGGTGAGGTACGTCGCGCCAACCGTGAGCAGCACGGTGCCCGACGAGTCGTATTCCGTGACCACGCCGGATGACGACGACACCCACACGTTCCCGGAACCGTCCACCGTCACGCCCGTCGAGCCCGGCGAACTCCACGACGTGCCCGGCGTGCCCGACGTATCGAACGTGAGGACGTGACTCCCGTCGGTCGCGTAGATCACGCCGCCCGCGAGCGCGACGCCGGTTGCGCCGGGGACGCTCCACGGCGTCTGTGGCGCCGCGACGGAGAACCGCGCGATCCGCCCGTTGCCGGTGTCCGCGACGAACATCGTGGTTCCCTTGAACGCGACGCCCTGGGGCGCGCTCAACAGCCCGTTCGCCTGCGTCGCCATCGCGGCGCCGGACGGGGAGTATTCGCGAACGAGGTTGCCCGTCGAGGTCACCCAGAGGTCGCCGTCGCCGTCCGCGGTGATGCCGGTCGCGCCCGTCGAGGACCACGATGGTCCGGGCGCGCCCGTCGTCTTGTCGTAGGAGCGGACCATGTTCGCGCCCGTGACGTAGACGTTCGATCCGGAGACCGCGATCCCGGTCGCGGCTCCCGAGCATCCGCTCGCGCCGTTGTCGATCACGCACCAGGAGTTGAGGAACGGGTCGCTCGGCAGGAGCGTCGGATCGAACACCTGGATCCGGAAGTTCCCGTTGTCGGCGACGTAGACGCGACCCTGCGCGTCCACGGTGACGGCCTCGGGGTTCTTGAACTGGCCGGTGCCGCTGCCGAAGCTGCCGATCGAGGCGACGAAGTTGCCCAGCGGGTCGAAGCGCTGCAGGCGGTCGCCCCCGATCTCAACCGTGTAGATGTCGCCGCTCGGTGCGACCGCGACACCCGAGGGGTCGTTCATCTGTCCGGTGCCCGAGCCGGGGCCGGCGATCACATCGAGGAACTGTCCGCTGGGCGAGTACTTCGCGAGGCGGTCGTTCGTGGTGGTGCCGCTCGCGTTCGGCTCGGCGACGAGGATGTTCCCGTCGGCGTCCACGGCCACGCCCTCGGGGGCCGACAACCTCGGCAGCCCGATGATCCCGGTGTAGGTCAACGGTTGGCTCGCCGCCGATGCCGGGATCGAGGCCCCGGCCCCGACCACGAGCACGCCGGCGACGACCGCAGACGCGGTGGCGAGCCGGCAGACACGCCGGAACGAACCGAGGGGGGCTCGAGTCACCCTTGGGTTGTCGGCCGAACGGGTGGGTCCCTTGACCCCCGGCTAGCGGGCGGTGAAGACCTCGGCGCCGGTCTCGGTGACGGCGACCGTGTGCTCGAAGTGGGCTGCGAGGGAACCGTCGATGGTCCGGACCGTCCACCCGTCGGGCATCACCCGCGTGCCGTCGGCGCCGAGGGTGAGCATCGGCTCGATCGCGACCACCAGCCCCGGCTTCAGCTCCGGCCCCCGGCCGGCGGCGCCCCAGTTCTGGATGAACGGGTCCTCGTGCATCGCCCGGCCGATCCCGTGCCCGCCGTACTCGCGGACGATCCCGAGCCCGTGGGCGTCGGCGGTCTGCTCGATCGCGTGCCCGATGTCGGACAGCCGCCCGCCGGGGCGCACGACCGCGATCGCGGCGTCGAGCGCCTCCTGGGTCACCTCGACCAACCGCTTCGCGTCGTCGTCCGGCGGCGAGCCGACGAACACCGTGACGGCGGAGTCGGAGTGGAAGTCGCGCCAGATCGCGCCGAAGTCCAGCGACACGAGATCGCCGTCGCGGAGCACCCGGCCGGCGGACGGGATGCCGTGCACGATCTCGTCGTTGATCGACGCGCAGATGTGCGCCGGGAACGGGATCCGCCCGCCGCCTCCGCCGTAGCCCAGGAAGGACGGCTCCGCGCCGGCGTCGGCGATCATCCGGGCCGCGATCTGGTCGAGTTCGAGCGTCGAGACCCCCGGCCCCACCGCCTCGACGACCCGGGCGATCGTCTCGGCGAGGATCGCGCCCGAGCGCCGCATCAGCTCCAGCTCGCCGGCGGACTTGCGGATGATCATGCGCCGCTCACAGCAGGTCCCGGAGCGCCTCGAACATCCGGTCGCTCACCGCGTCGAGCGGCGCCGCAGCGTCGACGGACCGCAGCAGCTCGCGCTCGGCGTAGAACGCCTCGAGCGGCTGGGTCTGATCGCGGTAGATCGCGAGCCGTCGCTTCACCGTCAGCGAGTCCTCGTCGTCACGCTTCTCCAGCGGCGTGCCGTCGACGTCGCAGACGCGGTCGTTCGTCGGCGGGCGCCACTCCTGGTGATAGGTGCGCTTGCACGCCGGGCACGTGAAGCGTCCGGTGATCCGCCGGATCGCGACGGCGTCGGGGATCAGGAACTGCACGACCGCGTCCAGCGGCGTGCCGGCCTTGGTGAGCACCTCGTCGAGCGCGCGCGCCTGCGGCACGGTCCGCGGGAACCCGTCGAGGATGAACCCCTTGCTCGCGTCGGCCTCGTGCAGGCGCTCGTCGACCATCGCGATCATGACGCCGTCGGGCACGTACTCGCCGCGGTCCATGTAGATGCGCGCCTGGATCCCGAGCGGCGTGCCTTCCTGCACGGCGTCGCGCAGCGTGTCGCCGGTCGAGATCTGCGGGATGTCCAGGCGCTCGGACAGGACCCGGGCCTGCGTGCCCTTGCCCGCTCCCGGCAGTCCGAGGAAGACGAACCGCATGGGCCGCCTCCTCCTTTAGCTCAGGAACCCCTCGTAGTGGCGCATCATCAGCTGCGACTCGATCTGTTTCATGGTTTCGAGCGCGACGCCCACGGCGATCAAGATCGAGGTGCCGCCGAACGGGAACTGATCGATATGCCAGTACGCGAGGACGATCGTCGGGATCAGCGCGATCGCGGCCAGGAACAGCGACCCGGGCAGCGTGATCCGCACCAAGATCGCGTTCAGGTAGTCGGCGGTCGGCGGTCCCGGCCGGATCCCCGGCACGAACCCGCCGTTCTTACGCAGGTTGTCGGCCGTGCGGATCGGGTCGAACTGGATCGCCGTGTAGAAGTAGGAGAAGAACACGATCAGTCCGGCGAGCAGC
>DASYOY010000210.1:0-35325 GCA_036007245.1 Actinomycetota bacterium
GCACCGGTTGTGCGTCGCGTCACGGATCGCCCTTAGTAGCCTCCCCGCGATGCGCGACGACCTGCCGAACGTGCCCGACCCCGAGCTGCTCGACATCCGCGCCGACGGCGCCCGCGAGGCGTTGGAGCACCTCGTCGCCGCGACGAACCGCGAAGCGTTCGACTGGCTCTTCGGCCCCGCGCTCGACCGCCCGATCCACCCCGAGAGCTATCCGGAGTCGCGTGCTCGCTTCTTCGGCCCGACGGGCGAACCGTCGCCGGCACCCGACCACGGGGCGGCGTCGACCGAGGTGCTCCGCGCGTTCCGCGAACGCGTCGCCCCGATGACGTTCAACGCGCAACACCCGGCCTCGTTCAGCTACTTCACGCCGCCGCCGCTCGCGATGTCGGTCGCCGGCGAAACGCTCGCGCAGTGGCTCCAACAAGGCGTGGACGTCTGGCACGCCGGGCCGGTCGGCGCGTTCGTCGAGGAAGAGGTCACGCGATGGCTCGCGGATCTCGTCGGGATGCCGGCCGAGGGATGGGGGGTGCTGACGAGCGGCGGTGTGATGGCCAACCTCATGGCCCTCGCGGTCGCGCGTGAGGTGCACCTACGGCGGGTGCTCCGTCTCGATCACGCGCCGCGAGCGTCTGAGCTCGACGGCGTGCGCGTCTACGCGAGCGACCAAACGCACTTCTCGGTTGCGCGCGGCCTCGACGTGCTCGGCTTCCCTCCGGACACGCTGCACGTGGTCGGGTCGGACGAACACTCCAGGCTCCAGGCCGAACCGGTGGCGGCGGCGATCGCCGAGGACCGCGCGGCA
This sequence comes from Actinomycetota bacterium, assembly GCA_036007245.1. Taxonomy (GTDB): domain Bacteria; phylum Actinomycetota; class UBA4738; order UBA4738; family HRBIN12; genus AC-51. The sequence goes on from DASYOY010000210.1 coordinate 803, forward strand.
GGTCTGACGCCGTTCGCGATCAGCGCCGTGGCGGGCTCGACCAACACGGGCTCGGTCGACGACGTCGTGGCCCTCGCGTCGCTCGCGCGACGCGAGCACCTCTGGTTCCACATCGACGCTGCGTACGGCGGCGCCGCGCGCCTTTCGGCGCGCGACGCCCCCCGCGTCCCGGGCCTGGACCTCGCGGACTCGATCACGATCGATCCGCACAAGTGGTTCTTCCAGGCCTACGACATCGGCGCGTTGCTCGTACGCCGTCGCTCGGACCTGCTCGCGACGTTCAGTCGCTCGCCCGAGTACTACGCCTCGAGCCGGCCCGAAGACGAGCCCCTCAACTGGTACGAGTACTCGATCGAGGGCACGCGCCGGTTCCGCGCGCTGAAGCTCTGGATGAGCTGGCAACACCTGGGCACCGATGGACTCGGTGGCCTGATCGAGCACAACGACGACCTCGCGGCCTACCTCGCCTCCCGGCTGCGCGATGGAACGGACTTCGAGCTCACGTGCGAGCCGGAACTGTCGGTGGTGTGCTTCCGGCATCTGCCAGCAGCGATCGCCCAGCGCGACGAAGCCGCCATCGATCGGTATCAAGCCGCCCTGCAGCGCGCGCTCGAGATCGATGGCTCCGCGTGGGTGAGCGTGACGACGCTCCGCGGTGCCACATACCTGCGCGCGGGCATCGTCAACCCGCACGCCACGCGAGCCGAGATCGATACGCTGCTCGCCGCGCTCCGGCGGCTGTCAGAAGGCGTCCTCGAAGATCTGGACCGCGGCTGAGCCGTCGGTTCGCAACCGCACGCTCGCGACATCGAACCGGACGGACGCCGCGCTCACCGGGTGTTGCAGGCAGAACGTCTCGGCGAGCGCGCGCAGCTTCTGCCGCTTACGTGCGTCGACCGCCTCGAACCCGCCGCCGTACCGTGAGCCGCGTCTGGTCTTGACCTCGCAGACCACCAACGTCCCGCCGCGGGCGACCACGAGATCCAGTTCGCCGATCCGGCACCGCCAGTTGCGTGCGACCACGCGGTAGCCGCGCGCGACGTAAAGGCGTTCGACCGCCGCCTCGCCACGCCGGCCGACCGCGATGCGCTCGTCCACGGCGCCCAACGATAGGGTCCTGGGCTGACATGCCCGACCTGGTGGAGATCGTCGACGGGACGCCGAGCCCCGAGGAATACGCGGCGTTCCGCGCGCACGTGCGCTGGCCCGCGGTGGACCCCGAGCAAGCCGCCGAAGGACTCCGCGCCTCGCTCGCCTCGGTGCTCGCTCGCGAGGTGGACGGCACCGTAGTCGGGATGGGCCGCGTGGTCGGCGACGGCGGCGTATACCTCTACCTGCAGGATGTCATCGTCCTGGAGCGCTGGCGCAACAACGGCATCGGCACACGGATCACCGAAGCACTGCTCGACCACGTCCGCGAGCTCGGCGGGCCCGGCACGTTCGTCGGGCTGATGGCGGCAAGGGGCGCCGGACCGTTCTACGAGCGGTTCGGGTTCCAGCCGCGCGGTGACGATCGCCCCGGCATGTGGCTCACCCTGTGACGCGCTAGGCGTCGATGTCCGGAGTATCGGGGATCGTCGTGTCGTCGCGGCGAAGCTCCTCGACGTTCACGTCACGCCGTGTCATCACCTGCACGCTCGACACGAACCGCGCCGGGCGGAACATGTCCCACACCCACGCGTCGGTGAGCTGCACCTGGACCCATCCCTCATCGAGGGGCAGCATCTCGACCTTGTTCGCGAGATAGAAGCGACGCTCGGTCTCGATCACGTACGCGAACATCGGGAGCACGTCGCGGTACTCCCGATACAGCTCCAGCTCGCGCTCTTCCTCGAAGCGCTCGATGTCCCCGTCGTCCATCGCCGGTCATGCTCTCACGCGAGGGCGGCATCGGTCTGCCCATCCGCTTGGCCGAACCCCGGCAGGAACGGCTGGCCGACGCCGGCGAAGCTCAACCGATGAACGGGCGAAGGCCCGTGCAGCTCGATCATGCGACGGTGCTCACTGGTCGCGTAGCCCTTGTTCTCGCAGAACCCGAACGCGGGGTATCGCCGGTCGAGGCGCACCATGATGCGGTCCCGCGTCACCTTCGCGATGATCGAGGCCGCCGCGACGCTCGCGCTGACCATGTCGCCCTTCTTGATCCCCAACGAGGGACACGGCATCCGTGGGACGGGGAACCCGTCGGTGAGCGCGTAGTCGGGCTCGAGCGCGCGCGCGGCGCGGCGCAACAGCGCGATGTTCGACCGGTGCAGACCGCGGTTGTCCAACGCCGACGGCTCGGCCTTCGCGATCGCGAACGCGCACCCGTCGACGATCCGTTCGAACGCCGCCTCACGTTGTTTGGCCGTGAGCAGCTTCGAGTCGCGGATCCCGGTCGTGTCGAACCCCGGCGGGATCACGACACCCGCGGCGACGAGCGGGCCGGCGAGCGCGCCGCGCCCGGCCTCGTCGACCCCGACGATCCGCGAGAAGCCCTGCGCCCACAGGCGCTCTTCGTACCGGTGCAGCCCGGCGTCTACAGCCATCCCCACCTCGACGGCGGATACACGATCACGAATGCTTTCCCGATCACCGTGCTCTCCGGAACGTATCCGAGCCCCGTCGGCGGCGGGAACCGCGAGTCCCCCGAATGCGCGCGATTGTCCCCAAGCACGAAGAGCATGCCAGGCGGAACCGTCACAGGGCCGTAGGGCCGCGTATCGACCTCGCTGTCGAGGTAGGGCTCCTCGACCTTCGCGCCGTTGACGTACAGCTGGCCGTCGTTCAGTTCGACCACGTCCCCGGGCAATCCGATCACCCGCTTCACGTAATCCTTGTTCTCCGGCTGCGCGACGCCGAGCCCCTGTCCCAGCCAATGCATGGCCGATCCGACGAGTCCGCGGTCGACGGGCGGGCCCGGATGCGGGTTGGAGAACACGATGATGTCGCCGTGCTGGATGTCGCTGACATGCACGCAGATCCGGCAGACCAAGATCCGGTCGCCGTTCTCCAGGGTCGGCTCCATCGAGATCGACGGGATGTAGAAGGCTTGGATCAGGAACGTCTTGATCAAGATCGCGACGGCGAGCGAGACGAGCAGCAGGATCGGCAGCTCGCGCCAGAAGCGGTCGGGCTTCTTGCGCTCGTGTTTGCCGGCGGCGACCGACTCCGTCGATCGGCCGGCGGATCGGCCGGCGGGTGGCTCCGTCGCCGGCGCGTCGGACGGGACGACCTCGTCGTCCGCGCCGTCAGGCACGGTCAGCCCTCGGCGGGCTGCCCGTCGGGCTCGGTCTTGGCCTCGTCGGTCTCGGCCGGCTCCGCCTCCGCGTCGGCGGCCTCCGCTTCAGCGCCCTCGGTCTCGTCGCCCTCGCCCTCGACCGTGACCTCGTCCGTCTCGACGGCCTCGAGGTCCGGCTCTTCCTCGGCGAGGTCCGCCTCGGCCTCCGACGCTTCGGCCTCGGCGGCCTTGGCGGCCGCCGCCTCCATCGCGGCGAGCTTCACGTCGTCGATGCGGCGCTCGCGGATCCGGGCCTTCTTGCCGCGAAGGTCGCGCAGGTAATAGAGCTTGGCGCGCCGGACACGGCCGCGCTGGACCAGCTCGAGCTTGGCGATCGACGGCGAGTGCAGAGGGAACGTGCGCTCCACACCGACCCCGAACGAGATCTTGCGGACGGTGAACGTCTCGCGGATGCCGCCGCCGGAGCGCGCGATCACGACGCCCTGGAAGACCTGCACCCGCTCGCGGTTCCCTTCCACCACGCGGACGTGCACCTTCACGGTGTCACCGGGGCGGAAAGCCGGGAGGTCGGTGCGCAGGAACGGCTGCTCGATGAGGTCAGTACTGTTCATGGCAACGGTCGCCGATTGTACCAGCGGGTCTGCGCCCGGCCGACCGCGACGGGCTTAGCGCCGCAGGTCAGGCCGGTTCCGGGCGGTCTTCGCCTCGGCGGCCCCGCGTCGCCAGGCCTCGATCGCCGCGTGATCGCCCGAGAGCAGCACCTCGGGCACCTGCATCCCGCGGAACTCCTGCGGCCGTGTGTAGACCGGGTGATCGAGAAGCCCGGGCTCGCTGAACGAGTCGCTGCGATGCGAGGCCTCGTTGCCGAGGACGCCGGGAACGAGCCTGGTGACCGCCTCGATCAACACCAGCGCCGGTAGCTCTCCGCCGGCAACCACGTAGTCACCTATCGAGACCTCTTCCGCGGGGAGTCCCTCGATGACCCGCTCGTCGAACCCCTCGTACCGGCCGCACAAGATCGTGACGTGCGGTCCCGTCGCAAGCTCAGCCGCGAACGCCTGGTCGAGCAGGCGCCCCGCCGGTGACATCGCGAGAACCCGTCCGCGGTCGGGATCCAGCGACTCGACCGCGGCGAACAGTGGCTCGGGCTTCAAGACCATCCCGGGCCCGCCGCCGAACGACTCGTCGTCGACGCTGCGATGGGGGTCGGTCGTCCAATCGCGGAGGTCGTGGACCCGCAGGTCGAGCGTGCCGGCCTCGATCGCCTTGCCGATCAGGCTCTCCCCGAGCACCCCGCGCACCAGCGACGGGAAGATCGTGATCACGTCCATCCGCATCCGGCGAGGCTACCGGGGCTCGAGACGCCTTGCGCGGTTTGCCACGCCGGGCACGGTCGAGCACGATGCTTCCGGCAGAAGCTTCCGGGGAGGGCGTGTGCGGTACGTGCTCTTGGCCGCGATCTTGATCGCGGGCGCCGTTGTGCTCGTGGATTCGATCAGGCAGCGCCGAGCCGTGCGTCGAATCGTGCCGTTCCAAACGGTCCTCGCCTCGGCGCTCGACCGGACGCGCGCGGAGAGCAGTGGCCCCTTCCTCGTTCCGGAGAGCCTTCACGACACCGAGGCGAACGTCTGGAAGACGCTCGAGGAACGCGTCGACCCCGAGGCGTTCGTCCCGCTGGTGGCGACGGGCACCGAGGTGAAGAATTTCAAACTTCGCCGGGGCAACGACTATGCCGTTGTGGCACGGCCCGACCATGGAGTGCACTTCGAGCTGCAGCCGTGGGAAGCCGATCTGATGCAGCGGATGGACGGCACGCAGACGGTGGGCGACCTGATCGTCGACCGGCTCCAGACAGAGGGTGACCTCGACCCCGGGGCCGTGATCGGGTTGGTGATCTCGTTACGCGAGTCCGGGTTCCTCGACCCCGCGCCACCGGACGTGCGCGCCCTCGTGCAGGACCATCTCGACCGCGCGTCAACGGGCCGCCGGAAGCTGCGCGAGTTCGGCAAGAGCCTGAAGATCGGCTGGGACGGTGCCGAGGCGTTCGTGGTCGGCACCTATCGCGGCGGTCTCAAGTACTTCTTCCGGGTGCCGGTCGCCATCCTCGGAGCACTCGTCGCGCTCGCCGGCATGGCATGTTTCGTCGAGGTCCAGCGCTCGGGTCGGTATCAGCTTTCGGCGACCGCCGCACCGGCCGAGACGATCCTGTTCCTCGCGCTGGCACTGTTCCTGACGTTCTGCCATGAACTCGGCCACGCGCTCGTGCTCGTGCACAACAAGCGGCGCGTGATCACGGCGGGCTTCTTCATCTTCTTCGGGTCGCCGGCGTTCTTCGTCGACGCCTCCGACGGTCTCATGTTGGATCGCCGTCACCGGATCGCACAGTCGTTCGCGGGCCCGTTCGCCGAGCTGATGCTCGCGGGAGTGGCGTCGATCGTGATGATCGCCACACCGGGTACGACCCTCGCGGCCTTCCTCTACAGGTTCGCGTTGATCAACTACTTCGTGATCTTCATGAACCTGATCCCGTTGCTCGAGCTCGATGGGTACTGGATCTTCAGCGATCTGATCGAGGTGCCGAACCTCCGCCGCCGCTCTCTTTCCTTCATCCAACACGACCTGTGGCACAAGCTGCGCGCCTGGGAACGGTTCACGTGGCAGGAGGGCGGGCTCGCCTTCTACGGGATCATCGGGACGATCTTCACGATCTTCTCGTTCTACACGGCGTTCTTCTTCTGGCGAGAGATCTTCGGCGGCCTCGTGATCAGCCTGTGGGACGGCGGGCTGATCTCACGGATCTTGCTCGTCATCTTCGCGCTCGCCTTGATCGGTCCCTTGATCCGCGGCTTCTTCACGCTGGCCAGGACGATCGCCAAGCGTATCCGTGAGCTGGTCGACAGCGTCCGGTTCCGGGCGCAGCGGTCCTGGCGCGTCGAGGCAGCTGCGTTGATCGACGCGCTTCCTGCGTTCGACGACCTCGATGAGAGCGTGCTGTCGGATCTGGCTGGCCGCGTGACGGCCCACACGCTACGCGATGGGCAGACGGTGTTCCGCCGCGGCGACGCGGCGGACGCCTTCTACGTCATCCGATCGGGCACGATCCACATCGAGGACGTTCAAGAGGATGGCGACGTCGTGACCTTGACGGCGCTCGGTCGAGGCGACGCCTTCGGCGAGATCGGCCTCCTCGGCAACGCACCGCGCGCGGCCACCGCGCGCGCGAACGGAGACACCACGTTGTTCCGGATCGACAAGCCAACCTTCGACGCACTCCTGGCAGACGACATCGACGCGCCGACCTTCGCGCCGACGATGCAGGCGTTCGCCGAGCTGCGGGCGCTTCCCGTGTTCCGGACCCTCGCCACAACCGATCTCGCTCTCGTGCTGGAACACGGGAGCTGGCTCACGCCCATAGCCGGCGAAGTGCTGATCAGGCAGGGCGAGCCGGGTGATGCGTTCTACGCGATCGGCACGGGACAGGTCGACGTCGTCCGCGACGGGTCCCCGGTCACGATGCTCGGCCCGGGCGATCATTTCGGTGAGGTCGCGCTTCTCACCGACGAGCCTCGCAACGCGACGGTGACCGCCCACACCGCGATGCGCGTCTTTCGCCTGGACCGACAGGGATTCATCGACGTGGTGGCGCGAACGCTCCCCCGGAGCGCGATCGACCGTTCGCCCGACCGGAACATGGAGCACTGAGGAAAGACGAGGAGGGACCGATGGTCTGTTGGCACTGCCGCCGCACCGCCGTGGGTGCTTGTCGCTTCTGTGGGCGTGGCGTCTGCGAGGATCACGTGAAGGAACAGCCGTTCGTCTTGGAGCTCTATCGCAGCGGAAAGATGACACGCGCCCTCGTCGTCGAGGACGCCCTGTTCTGTGGGGCATGCTCTCCCCGCCCCGACCCGATCGATCTGCCCGAGCTGGACGAGTGACGCGTGTCACACCCGCCCGGTGACGAGAAGCACCCGCCGTTTGTGACTTCCGCTACCGGCGTTCAGGACCCGCCGCATGCATGATGCCGGCATGGAACGCGGTCCACGAGGGACCCGGGAGAGAGAAGGAGCGTCGAGGATGGCGGAGAAGAAGATCCAGCCGAAGCGCCCCGCGAACGAGGAGCAGGCGGCCGGTTCGCGCAAGACCAAGAAGACGTCGGCGAAGGCGATGAAGCCGAAGAAGTTCACCTTCAAGGCGATCAAGCCCAAGAAGTACTGAGGTCACCACCGCGTTCTCGAAGCCCGGGCCGAAGGCCCGGGCTTCTTGCTATCCGGGGCGGGTCGCTCGAGCGGCAGACCGAGTCAAGGGGGAGATCTGGGCACCGGCCCCTTCGTCGTCGGCGACGATCCCCGTGCGTGCGGGGTCGTCTTCTCCCTCCACGGATCCGGTCATCTGCCCGAGCAACGAGTGACGTGCGTCACACCGGCTGGGTGACGAGAAGCACCCGCCGTTTGTGACCCCTGCTACCAGCGTTCACGACCCGCCGCATGCATGATGCGGGCATGGAACGAGGTCCGGCAGGGACCCGGGAGAGAGAAGGAGCGTCGAAGATGGCCGAGAAGAAGATCCAGCCGAAGCGCCCCGCGACCGACGAGCCGGCGGCCGGTTCCCGCAAGGCTCAGAAGACGTCGGCCAAGGCGATCAAGCCCAAGAAGTTCAGCATGAAGGCGATCAAGCCGAAGGTCATCTGAACCCCAAAAAGGCTGTTCTCGAAGCCCGGGCCTGCGGCCCGGGCTTCTTGCTATCCGGCGCCGTACGGTTCCGACTGGCACGAAAACACCGGCGGGGCTAGGCTCCCGCCGTGCCCGATGCGACGCACCGCGCCCTGATTGCCGCGATGTCGGCGGTCCCCGTGCTCGCCGGGATCGCCTCCAAGGAGATCGAGCTGCTCGCCAACACTGGCCTCGTCCACAGGTTCCGCCGAGGGACATACCTTTGCCATCAAGGCGATCCCTCTCCTGAGGTCTTCTTCCTGATCGAGGGACGGGTCGAGATCAGCTCGATCTCGGCGACAGGCAGTCGCGTGCTCCACGCATCGGTCGATACGCCGCAATTCCTCGGCGAGCTGGGCGTTCTGGGGGATCTACCTCGAAGCGCCGACCTTCTCACCCTTGATGACTCCGATGTGTGGTCGACCCCGGGTGAGGAGTTCGTCGAGTTCGTCACCGCCCAGCCGAGTGCCTCGCGCCAGTTGCTCTCGGCACTCGCCCGCCAGATCCAGGAGCACCAGGCGTTCGCCGACGACCTCCTGTACCTCGATCTCAAGGGCCGCGTCGCCAAGCGACTGCTGCAGATGGGCACCTCGTCGCTGGATGACCTGCCCGAGCCCGGAACAAGTGTTGGGGCGATCACCCATGCGGATCTCGCGAGCCTCTGCGGCGGTAGCCGCGAGAACGTCACGCGGGTTCTCACCGAGCTCCAGAAGCGCGGCCTGGTGAAGCGTGACGGCCAGCGCTACGTGCTGAAGAAGCCGGCCCAGCTCGCGAAGATCGCCGGCCTTTAGGTCCCCTCGGGCGCAGTCAACCCCGGCACGTCTCGTACCACCGCCCGGTGACCTGCGAGGTCGACCGACACGATGAACGCGTCGACCGCCGGGATCAGCGTCTCGCCACCTTTGTCGTCGACCACCCGCCACAGGTCCTGCGCGGGATAGGCGAGCACCTCCTCCACCGTTCCGAGCGCCCGCCCGGACTCGGTCCGAACAGCGCATCCAGTCGCTTCGTATGACCACCAGGAGCCTTCGGGCAGCGCCGGCAGCCACGACTCGGGGACCTGCAGCGTGGTTCCGGTCAGCCGTTCTGCGTCGTTCCGATCCTCGATCCCCTCGAACATGACGAGCAGCCGGGGGCCGTGCGGCCGGACCGAGCGAACGGTGAACGCACGGCCGCGCTCGTCGAAGACGACGGCGCCGGGGACCCAGCGATCGGGGTTGTCGGAGCGATTCTCGATGGCGACCTCGCCGTGGACACCGTGGGCCTTGGTGATCCGGCCGACGGTGATCGCCGGCTCCTCCACCTCAGTCCTCGAAGTCGACGCGGGCGGCCAAACGCTGGCGCGACGCGGCCGCGCGAACGACGGTGCGGATCGCTTTGGCGGTGCGGCCGCCTCTGCCGATCACCTTGCCGAGCTCGCCCGGCCCAACGGTCACGTGGTACGTCGGTCCCCGTTCGTCGAAGGACTCGGTCACCTGAACGGCGTCGGGATCTTCGACGAGCTCACCGCACAGGAACTCGACGAGCTCCTTCATCTCACGCCTCTGCGGAGTCCTCGGCGGCGGCGTCAGGCGTCTCGGCCGCTTCAGCCTCGGTGGGCGCCTCGGCCTCGGCCGGCACTTCGGGTTCGGCCGGCGTTTCAGCATCAGTCGGTGCAGCCGGGGCGGGAGCTTCCTTCGCGGGCGCGGGCGCCGCCGCGGCCTTTGACTCCTCGGCCGCCTTGGCCTGTGCCTTCTTCGAGACCTTCTCCTTGACCGGGCGCTCGGGCTTCGTGCTCACCACGGCCGCCTTCGGGCGCTCGGCGACGAACACGTCCCATATGCCGGTCTTCTGCATGAGGTTGCGGACCTGGTCGGAAGGCTGCGCGCCGACGCGGAGCCAGTGCAGCGCGCGGTCCTGATCGATCTCGATCAGCGACGGGTCGTTGAGCGGGTGATACCGCCCGATGTTCTCGATGAAGCGGCCATCGCGGGGAGACCGCTGGTCGGCCACCACCACACGGTAGAAGGGCCGGCCCTTCGACCCCATCCGCCGCAGCCGGATCCTCGTTGACATCTCGATTCGTTCCTTCTTCTCGTTCTGGCTCTATCTCGTGGGCAACTTCGTGGGCATCTTCACGCCCTTCATGCCCTTGCCGCCCATCATCGACCGCATCATCGTGCGCGCGCCGTCGAAGTCCTTCAGCAGCGCATTGACGTCCGCGGTCGTTGCCCCGGAACCGTTCGCGATCCGCAGGCGGCGGGACCCGGAGATGATAGCGGGTTCCCGGCGCTCCTGGGGCGTCATGGACAGGATGATGGCCTCTGCCCGAGCGAGCTCCCCTTCATCGACCGCCTCGGCGAGCTCCTTCATGCCCGCCTTTCCACCAGGCACGCCGGGCAGCATCTTCAGGAGATCCTGGATCGGGCCGAGCTTCCGCATCTCGCGGAGCTGGGTCAGGAAGTCCTCGAGGGTGAACTGACCTTTCAGCATCTGCTCCGCAGCTTTCGCGGCGCTTTCCTGATCGACCTTGTCCTGGGCCTTCTCGATCAGCGTGAGGACGTCACCCATCCCGAGGATCCGGCCAGCCATCCGATCCGGGTGGAACGGCTCGAGGTCGTCCACCTTCTCCCCCGTGCCGGCGAAGAAGATCGGCTTGCCGGTGACGGCGGTCATCGATAGGGCCGCGCCGCCACGCGCGTCACCGTCGAGCTTCGTGAGGATGAACCCGGTGGTGTCGACCTCATGCATGAAGGCGCGCGCCTGCACGACGGCGTCTTGACCGGTCATCGCGTCGCACGCCATCACGACGTGATGGGGCTTCGTGACGTCTTTGATCTTGCGCGCCTGCTTCATCATCTCGGGGTCGACGTGGAGCCGGCCCGCTGTGTCGATGATCACGACGTCGGCGCCGGAGCGCTGGGCTTCCTTCACGCCGTTCTTCGCCAAGCGGACCGGGTCGCGGCCCTCGGACCAGACCGGCACCCCGATCTCCTTGCCGAGGGTGCGGAGCTGCTCGACGGCGGCGGGACGCTCGAGGTCAGCCGCGATGAGCAGCGGCCGCTTCCCCTTGCCCTTGAGGTGCTTCGCCAGTTTGGCGCAGGCCGTGGTCTTCCCCGAACCCTGCACGCCCGCGAGCATGATGACGGCCGGACTCGCTCCCGGGAGCGTGAACGGGTGGAACTCTCCGCCCAAGGTCACGGTGAGCTCCTCGTCCATGATCCTCACGACCTGCTGGGCCGGCGTGAGGCTCTTCGTCACCTCTGCAGACAGCGCCCGCGTCCGCACGCGCCCGAGAAGGTCGTCGGCCACCTCGACGGCGACGTCGGCCTCCAGCAAGGCGGTCCGGATCTCGCCCAGGGCGTTGTCGACCTGCTTGGGATGGAGCTTTCCGCGGCTGCGGAGTTTCTTGAATACGCCGTCGAGTCGGTCGCTCAAGGTGTCGAACATAGGTACGGGGTATCGCCGTGGCCTGCAGCGATGGGCCTAGTGTATCGAGCGGGCTTCGGACGCCCGGAACGCTTGCGAGGGTTGCGATGGAGACCGAACCAACGGGGGGTGCGCTGCGCCTGGAACGCCAGCTCGCCATGCTGCGCTGGTTCGTGGCCGCCTTCGGCGCCGTCCAGGTCGGCTTCGCGATCCGCGACCGAGGCCACGACCCTGGGTTCGCGCTCCCACTGGCCGTCGCCCTCGTCCTCGGGCTCACGATGGGGAACCTGGCGATCGCGAACGCGCTCCGTCGCCCGCTCGAGCCGGGACAGTTGCGGTCGATCGGCATCGCGGCGTTCGTGCTCGACGCGGTCGTTCTGTCCGGCCTGGTGTGGGTGGTTCCCAACGGGCCCGCCGACCCGGTCTGGGTGATCGGCTATCTGATCCCGCTCGAGGGCGCCGCTCGGTGGGGACTCCGCGGCGGACTGGTCGGGGCCGGCGTCTTCCTCGTGGAGCAGGTGCTCCAGGAAGCCGCGCGAGCAGAGATCGCGGCCGGTGCATCGCAGGTCGCGTTCCGCGCGGGGATGGCGTTCGTGATCGGCGGCGTGGCGGGCTCGTTCGTCTCATCGCTTCGCAGGACCGCGGAGGAAGCGGCCGCTCGTGCTGGTGACGCCGCAGCAGAGGCAGAGCGGGCCGAGCGGGCCGCGTCCCAGGCGGCCGAGGCGCAGCGGGAGATCGCGGCGTTCCACGCAGCCGTGCTCGCCGACGCGCAGCCCGAGCGGCTGGCCGAGATCTTGCGGGACACCGCCACCCGGGTCGCAGACGAGCTCGGGTGCGAGGCGCTCGGCTTGCTGATCCGCTCGACGGGCGCCGCGGGCGAGGATCGCTTCGATGTGGCGGGCGTCGCCGGCCATCCCGGCTACCTGCTCGGCGAAGCGCTGTTCCCGACGTCGAGTCCGGTCGCCGCCGCGGCGATCGAGGGAGCGCCGGTCGCGGCCGGCGACGACCTCGTCGTCCCGATGCGACTACGCGGCGCGGTCGTGGGCGCGTTGCACGAACGGGGCGCCGGCACGGCCGATGCGGCGCGGGTCGAGGCGCTGCAGACGATCGCCGACCAACTCGGCGTGACGCTCGAGGCGACGCGTCTGCGCGCCGAACAGACCGCGATCGTCCAACGGCTCACCGAGCTCGACGCGATGAAGACGGACTTCGTCGCGATCACGAGCCACGAGCTGCGCACCCCGCTCGCCGGGATCCGCGGCTTCGTCGAGATGCTGGTGCGACGTGCCGACGCCCTCTCCCCCGCCGAGCGAGACGAGTTCCTGCAGATCGTGCTCACACAGACCGACCGACTGATCCGGATCGTCGATGACCTCCTGGTCGTCTCCCGGATCGAGGGCGACGCGCTCGTGCTCGAGCCCGTCGAGGTGGACGTGCGAGGGATGCTCGCGTCGGTCGTGACCGCGCTCGGCGAGGACGGGGCCCGGGTGATGATCGACGCCGGGCCTGACGCTCCCAAGGAGGTCGTGCTCGACCCGAACCGTCTCATCCAGATCCTTACGAACCTCGCCCACAACGCGGTGAAGTTCTCCCCGACCGACCAGCCCGTGCACATCCGATGGTCCGCCCCCGCGGAAGGAACGGTGGAGTTCGAGGTTGTCGACCGCGGCCATGGGATCCCCGAGGACGAACAGTCGCTGATCTTCGAACGCTTCCGGCAGCGCGGCGACCACCGCGCGCACTCAGAAGGCTTCGGGCTCGGGCTCTACATCACGAAGATGCTGACCGAGGCGATGGGCGGCTGGCTCGACGTCACGTCGACACCCGGTGACGGGGCGACGTTCCGCGTCACGCTCCCTGCGTCGCGCCCCCTGCCAACACCCGCTCGACCGTCTGCAGCAGCGCGGTCGGACTGAACGGCTTCGTGAAGTACTCGTCGGCGCCGAGGCGGAGCGCCTCCGCGCGGCTCTCCTCCCCCGCCGCGGTCACGACGATCACGCGGACGTCGGCGAGCGCGGGATCGGATCGGACCGTCTCGAGCACACCGGTCCCGGGCGTACCGGGGATGTTGAGGTCGAGGAACAGCAGATCGGGTGGAGACGCGTGGATCGACGCGAGCGCGGTCTCGCCGTCGGCCGCCTCCTCGATCGTGAAGCCCTCTCCCTCCAGGACGAGGCGCATCGCCTCGCGCATCGTCGGGTGATCCTCGACGATCAAGATCCGGCGGTCGGCGCCCATCGTCATGCGAGCAGCCGATCAGCGAACGCCGCAGGGTCGAACGGCTGGAGATCGTCGGGACCCTCCCCGACGCCGACGTAGCGGATCGGGAGGTCGAGCTCCTCACGAACGGCCAGCACGATCCCACCGCGGGCCGAGCCGTCGGTCTTCGTGAGGATCACGCCGGTCACGTCGACGGCGTCGGTGAACGCGCGCGCCTGCGCGATCCCGTTCTGCCCGGTCTGCGCATCGAGGACCAGCAGGGTCTCGGTGACCGTGCCGCCCGCCTTCTCGATCACGCGCTTCACCTTGGCGAGCTCCTGCATCAGGGGCTCCTTCGTGTGCAGGCGACCCGCGGTATCGACGAGCAGGACATCGACGTCACGCGCCGTCGCGGACGTCACCGCATCGAACGCGACGGCGCTCGGGTCGGCGCCGCGGTCCTGGCTCACGAGCTGCGCGCCCGACCGCTGGGCCCAGACCTCGAGCTGTTCGCCCGCGGCGGCGCGGAACGTGTCCGCGGCGGCGAGGCTGACGCGCTTGCCCTCACGGACGAGACGGCCGGCGAGCTTGCCGATCGTCGTCGTCTTCCCCGAGCCGTTCACACCGACCACGAGCACCACGTCCAATCCGGGCGCATCAAGGTCGATCGGACGCTCGGGCCCGAGCACCGCGAGGATCTCGGCGCGGAGGAGATCGACGGGGTCGCCGTCGCCACGGGTCCGCATGCGTTGGAGCAGATCGGCGGTGGCTTGCGGCCCGACGTCGGCCTTCAGCAAGACCTCTTCGAGCGCGGTCCAGCGGTCCCCGTCCGATGCCGTGCCGAACGCCGCCCGCACGCGCGCGCCGAGCCCGCTCGGCCCGAAGCCGCCGGCCGACCCGGCAGGGGCGCGGGTGGGCGCCGGCCGGGTCTTCGTGGATGTCGAGGAGCCGCCACCCCTGCGGGTGAACGCGACCACCAGCAGGACGACAACGATGATGGCGACGGCGACGACGAGCAACGGACCCACGGTGGCGTCAGCCTACCGGAGGGCTCGTCAACTCCTGGCTCGCCGGCATGGCCACCACCGGCTGCGGCTCGGCGCGATCGTTGTCGAGCCGCTGCGCAACCACCTTGGTGGTGCCGTCGGTGTTGAGCGAGATGCCGTACAGCATGCCAGCGATCTCCATCGTGCGCTTCTGGTGGGTGACGATCAGCACCTGCGACTGCGCCGCGAACCCCTCGACGAGCTTGAGGAACCGGTGCAGGTTCACGTCGTCGAGCGCGGGCTCGACCTCGTCCATCAGGTAGAAGGGCGAGGGCCGCGCGGTGAAGATCGCGAACAGGAACGCCATCGCGGTGAGCGACCGCTCGCCGCCGGACAGCAGCGAGATCCGGCGCACGCGCTTGCGCCCAGGGCTCGCCTCGATCTCGATCCCGGACTGGAGCGGGTCGGCGGGATCGGTCAGCACGAGCCGGCCTTGCCCACCGGGGAACAGCTCGGCGATCAGCCGCTCGAACTGCTCGGCCACGTCGCGGTAGGCCGACGTGAACGTCTCGGTGATCTGCCGGTCGATCTGGGTGATGACCTCGAGCAGGTCGCGCCTCGCCTTCCGCACGTCGTCGAGCTCGCGCTGCATGAAGTCGTGACGCTCCTGCAGGGCATCGAGCTCTCCGGTCGCGAGCAGGTTGACCCGCCCGAGGAGCGCGAGGCGCCGTTGGATCAACTCCTGCCGTTTCTCGATCGTCTCGACGCTGTCGTCCTCGGTCAGGGAAGCGACCAACTCGCCGGGGTCGGCCTGGAACCCTTCACGGAGCAAGCGCTCCGCCTCGCCGATCCGCCGTTCGATGTCGCCGCGCAGGCGGTCCTCGTCCTCGTAGCGCCGGCGGAGCTCGTCGAGCGAGGTCGAGGCGTCGCGCCAGTTCTTGTTGATCGCGGCCTCGCGCTCTGCGGCCTCGCGTTCCGCGACGGCGGCGGCCTCACGCGCGGCCGTCGCCGCACCGAACGCGTCGTCCGCCGTCGCGACGGCCGCCTCGGCTTCGGTGCGCGCGGCCTCGGCCGACGTGAGCTCTTCGCGGAGCCGAAGCGGATCGTGCGCCGCGAGCTCATCGCGCTCCGCACGAAGCTCGTGCGCCCGGCGGTCGAGGGTCACACGCTCGCGCCGCAGGGTCTCCACGCTCACGCGCAGGTGGATCGGCGCCTGCGGCAGCGGCGGCAGGTCCGGGACCACGGCGTCGACCGCCGGTCCCATCGCCGTCAGCCGATCGCGGGCGGTGGTCGCCGTCTCCGACACGGCGGCGAGTCGCTGCGCCAGCAGGTCTGCCTCGGTCCGCATCGCGACCAGGTCGCGCTCTGCGGCGGTCGAACGGCCAGCCGCCTCGGTGATCTCCGCGTCGGCGGCGTCGATCTGCTCCTGGAGGAACGTGACCTCGCCACCGATCTCCTCGAGGCGGACCGTCCGCGGCCGCAGCTGCTGGTCGGTCGCCGACAGGTCGTGGGCGAGCACCTGGAGCTCCGCGAGGATCTCTCGCAACCGTACGTCCGCCTCGCCCGCGGTGTGGATCACGGCCGGGCCGACCAGCACGCCTTCGGCGGTGACGAACGATGCGTCGGGGTGCGCACGCTGTTTGCGCGCCGCCTCGTCGACGGAGGCCGCGAGATAGACGTCGCGCAACACCGTCGAGACGATGCCGCGCGCAGCGGGATCGGCGTCCACCGCGGCGAGCAGCTGCCGCTCGCCCGCGAGCCCCACCGGGACCGGGCCGCCTGCCGCGATCGCGAGGATCGCGCCGTCGCCTTGCGGCGCGTCAGCGAGCGCGAGCGCGCCGTCGTCGTAGACGACGGCGTCGGCAAGTGGTCCGAGCGCCGCCACGAGCGCGCGTTCGAGCCCGTCTTCGATCCGCACGAGGCCCTTGAGGAGTCCGACCGCACGGCCGCCGTGCTCAGCCAGGAACCGCGAGCCTGGCGTCTCCTCGATGTCGCGACGGCGCGCGTCAAGCAGGTCCTTGCGCGCCTGCATCCGCACGCGCGCCTCGGTCAGCTGTTCGATCCGATCGACGAGCGTGCGCCGTTCGTCATCGAGTTGGCGCCGGCGCTCGGCGAGCGGCGCCGTTTGGCCATCGAGATGCTCGATGTCCGCCTCGATCTCACCGCGCGCAGCCTCGGCCGTGGCGATGCGTTCGCGGAGCGCCTCGAGCGCACCACCGAGCCGCTCCTGCTCGTGCTCGGCGCTCGCCAGCGTGCCGCGGATCGCATCGGCCTCCGCGCGACGGGACGCCACTTCCTCGCCGATCCGCCGCCGTTGCTCCTCGATCTGGTGGCGCTCGTCCTCCGCCTGCCGGTGCGCGTCCTCTGCCGCTTCGAGCTCGGTCTCGCTCCGCTCGAGGTCGGCCACGACCAGGCCGACCGCCTCGTCGACCCGGACGAGCTCCGCGGCGACGGTGTCCATCCGCGCGGCGACCGTGGCCTCGCTCGCCAACGCCTGGCGTGCGGTCGTCTCCCGGTCGACAGCTGCCCGGTACGTCTGCTCCGCGCGCTCGCGGTCGATCGCCGCACCGCGGAAGGTGCGCTCCGCATCGGCGAGGGCGGTGGTCGCCTCGGCCCGCGCGTCGGCGCCAGCGAGCACGTCGGAGTCAAGCGCGTCGAGCCGCTCCCGGGCCTCGCGACGTTCGTCGAGACCCTGGTCCCAGCCGCCTTGGCGCCGTTCGCGCTCGCGCTGCAGCGCGCGCAGCCGCGCAGCCGCGAGTTTGCCGGCGAGCGCGTCGGCCTCGGCGGTCAGCTCTTCATGCTTCTTCGCCGACTCCGCCTGCTGCTTCAACGGTTTCAGCTGGCGGCGCAGCTCGGTCAAGACGTCGGCGAGCCGCAGCAGATCTTGGTCGAGGCCGGCGAGCTTGCGCTCGGCGCGCTCCTTGCGCTTGCGGTGCTTCGCGATGCCCGCGGCTTCCTCGATGTAGCGGCGGCGATCCTCGGGCCTCGCGAGGAGTACTTCTTCCAGCTGGCCCTGGCCGACGACGGTGTGCAGCGCGCGGCCGATCCCGGACTCCGACAGCAACTCCTGGACGTCGAGCAACCGGACCACCTGGCCGCCGATCCGGTACTCGGACTCGCCGCTGCGGAAGATCGTGCGGCTGATCTCGATCTCCGACATGGGGACCGGGATCTTGCCGGCCTCGTTGTCGATCACGAGCTTGACCTCCGCCATGCCGAGCGCCGGCCGCGACGGGGTGCCAGCGAAGATGACGTCGGCCATCTGTCCTCCGCGGAGCGCCCGTGCGCCTTGCTCGCCGAGGGCCCAGCTGATCGCGTCGACGAGGTTCGACTTCCCCGATCCGTTGGGACCGACGATCACCGACACGCCGGGTACGAACTCCAGGACCGTCTTGTCCGCGAACGACTTGAACCCGCGGATCGTGATCGAGCGGAGGAACATCGCGCGGATGCTAACAGGCATGTGATTCTCCGAAGGGGAAGCGCGCCGGTTCCACTATCGTCGCTGGTCACGGCGCACGTCTAGCCCGTGATCCGGAAGCCTTCGAGCCCTTCGGGGGGCTCATCCGCGGCGTCCACGCCGTCGACCCGTGCGCCGCCGGGTCCACGGCGACACCACACGGTCATCGCTTCCACCGCACCCGGTTCGCCCTCGAACACGGCCTCGACGCTGCCGTCGGGACGGTTGCGCACCCACCCGGCGACGCCACGACCCGCGGCCTCGTCCCGGCAACTGGCGCGGAAGAAGACGCCCTGGACCGCGCCCCACACGCGAACCCGGCGTCGGACGATCATTCCTCAGTCCGCGGGTGCCCTCAGCCGCTGGACACGGAAGTCCTCGGCCGGACCGTCGCCAGCACTGACGAAGGCCTTCGCAGATCCCTCGGCCAACTGCTTCGACGGGACGTGTCCGATCACGAACCACTTCCCTTCATCCGGAGCCGGTGTTGCAGCGTCCACCACGGCCCGCTCGGGAAGAGCTCGCGAGGGGCAGACCTGGCCATCGCGAGGAGCAACGGCGTATCGGAACCGCCCTTCTTCGACATCGTCGCCCTCCCTACGCCGGCACTGCAGACGGATCCGGACGATCATTTCCTCGGGCCAGCTCACGCCTCCGTTCGCTGCACCCGGAAGTCCTCGGCCGGTCCGTACTCGGCTGAGACGAAGGCCTTCGCGGCCTCGTTCGCCAGCGCCTTCGTGGGGAAGTGCCCGATCACCAGCCACTTGTCGCCGTCCGGGTGCCGATGCTGGAGCGTCCACCCCGGGCCGCCTCCAACGAAGAGATCCTTGTTCGCCGAGGCGAGCGCCGCGAGCCGGGGCGCGTTCGGACCGCCTTGCGACACCCGCGTCTCCTAGCTCTGGCACTGCGGACAGTAATAGGAGGAGCGCTGCGAGATCTTCACCGATTCGATCGGCGTGCGACACCGCCGGCACGGCAGCCCGACCCGGTCGTAGACCTTGAGCTCGTTCTGGTAGCTGCCGGGTTCGCCGAACAGATCCAGGTACGCCTCGTCCGATAGGGTCGTCCCGCGCGCCTTGATCGCCTCCTGCAGCACTTCCTGGATGGCGCGATACAAGCGCCGCACCTCCTGGGAGGACAGCGTGTTGCTGATCCGGTCGTACCGGAGCCCCGCGCCGAACAGCACCTCGTCGGAGTAGATGTTGCCCAGGCCGCTGATGAACTTCTGATCCATCAGCAACTGCTTCATCTTCGCGGCCTTCTCGGCGAGCAGATACTGGAACGCCGGCCACGTGAAGACCTGGTCGAGCGGGTCGATCGCGATGTGCTGGAGGTCCTTGACCTTGCCCATCTCGTCTGGCGACACGACGAACACCTCGCCGAAGGTCCGCGGATCGATGAAGCGGAGGTCGCCTCCCTGCTGGAACGTCGCGATGACGTGCGTATGTGGCGCGAGTGCCAGGCGCCCGTTGCCGCGCTGGAACCGGCCGCTCATCCCGAAGTGCACGACCCAGATGTCGCCGCCGTCCAGGTGCAGCAGGATGTACTTCCCGCGCCGCTCCGTCTTGGTCAGCTTGTGACCGGCGAGACGAGACGTGAACTCCTTCCGCGTCTTGTGGCGCCGGATCGCGCGCATCGCGTTCTTGGTGCCTTTGACCTCAACGCTCTTGATCTTCTTGCCGACGACGTCGCGATCGAGATCGCGACGCATCACCTCGACTTCGGGAAGCTCCATCGCCCCTCCTCGGATGTCTCCCCGTCGACGCGCCCGCGTAGACGTTCGTAGGCCTCGCGTGCCGCATGCTGCTCGGCCTCCTTCTTGGTGCGCCCGGCGCCCGCGCCGAGCCGCTCCCCCGCCACGGACACCGTGGCGGTGAACTCCTTCTGATGATCCGGGCCGGACTCTTGCACCTCGTACGTCGGCAACGAGCGTTGCCGCTGCGACGCCAGTTCCTGCAACGCGGTCTTGAAGTCGCGGTCGCCCTCGCCGCGGACGTAGGCCTCCATCCGCGGACGGAACAGCCGCTCGATCAGCTCGGTCGCGACCTCGAGGCCACGGTCCAGGTACACAGCGCCGAAGATCGCCTCGAGCGCATCGGCGAGGATGCTCGCCTTGTCGCGGCCACCCGAACCTTCCTCGCCCTTGCCGAGCAGCACCAGGTCGCCGATGCCGAGGCTCCGCGCAACGTCGGCCAACGCGTGCATGTTCACGATCGCGGCGCGGAGCTTCGCGAGCTGACCCTCGGCGAGCTCCGGATACGAGCGGTACGCCATGTCGGTGACGATCAGCCCGAGAACCGAGTCGCCGAGGAACTCCAGGCGCTCGTTCGTCACGTCGAGGCCTTGCTCGAACGCGAACGAGCGGTGGGTCAGCGCGGCCTCGCGAAGCGCCGGGGTGCCGAAGGCGACACCGAGCGCCGCGTCCAGCGCGCCGACCGGAACCGCCTCGGGTGATCCCACCTGGTTACTCGACCTCGATCGCCTGGCGGCCGGCGTAGTAGCCGCAGTTGCCGCACACGCGGTGAGGCTGCTTCGGCTGCTTGCACTGCGGGCAGGCGCTGTACGCGGTCGGATCGGCCTTCCACGTCGCGCGGCGCTTGGCGGTGCGGGTCTTGCTCTGCTTCTTCTTGGGGACTGCCATCGTGGGTTCCTCCTAGAACGGGTGGTTCAGCTCGGGTCGTCGGTGGTCGGTAGGTCGATCAACAGCTCGGAGAGCACGGCGAAGCGCGGGTCGATCACGTCGTGGCCAGGACACTCGCCGAGGTTGCGGTTGCCACCGCACGTCGGGCAGAGGCCCTGACAGTCCGGACGGCACAGCGGCGCGAACGGCATCTCCACGCCGATCGCGTCGCGAACGATCTGGTCGATGTCGATCTGCTCGTCGACGAGTATGTAGCCGTCGTCGCCGGCGTCCTCTGCGCCCGCCGCGGCCGGCGTCACGAGTTCGCCGATCTCGACCGTGAACGGGCGCGTCTCCTCGGTGAGGCACCGCGCGCACCGCACACGCCACGTGCCGGTGATCGAGCCGGCGACGAACACGCCTTCGATCACCGATTCGAGCGACAGCGGGCCACCGAGCAACGCGTCGTCGGGAACCGCGACCAGTTCGGTCGCGAGGCCGTCGAGCGTGCCGAGCAGGTCCATCGAGCGCGCCATCCCCGGGTGACCGATCAAGTCGTGGACGTTGAGCAGTGGCAGGCTCATCGGAACCCCTCCCCATCCGCGAACGCTTCTCCGCCCTCCTCGGCGTCGAAGAGCTCGGAGGGCTCGGCTCGCAGGTCGGGCGGCGCGAGCTCCTGCTCGGCCACCGTCGTCGGCGAGCGCAGACGGTCGCGGCCGACCTCGACCTGGTCCAGCGTCTTGGCGAGCGAGCGCGCGGTGCCCTGCGCGTCCTCGAGGATCTTGCGCAGGGCGATCTCGAACTGCGCGAGCTTCGCGTCGACGTAGTCCTCGGCCTCGCGCCGCATCTCGGCGGTCGTGTCCCCCGCCTCCTGCAGCATGCGTGCCGACTCCTCCTGCGCTCGCTTGGCGACGGCGTCCTTCATCGCCATCCGACGCTGCTCTTCGTGCGCCTGCTCGATCACGCGGTCGCCCTCGGCGCGCGCCTTCGCGAGCAGCTCCTCGCGGTCCTTCACGACCCAGCGCGCCTGCTTGATCTCCTCGGGGAGCGACTCCTGCATCTCGTGCAGCATCTCGAGCACCTCGTCGCGGCTGATCAACACCGACGACGACAACGGCATCGACTTGGCGTCGCGCACGAGCTCCTCGAGCTGAGCCAGCCGGCCGGCGAGATCCATCAGAGCGCTCCCAGTCGATCGACGAGCGCCTTGCGCACGACGTCGGGGACGAGTCCCTCCACGTCGCCACCGTGTCGCGCCACCTCTTTGACGAGGGACGACGACAGGAACGACCACTTGGGGCTCGTCGCCAGGAACAGCGTCTCGATGCCGCCGATGCGTTGGTTCATCTGTGCCATCTGGATCTCGTACTCGTAGTCACTCACGGCCCGCAGGCCCTTCACGATCAGGTCCGCACCCTGGGACCGGGCGTAGTCGACGAGCAGGCCGCCGAACGAGCCGACCCGAACGTTCGACTGGTCGCGGAGCGCCTCTTCGAGCAGCGCCATGCGCTCCTCGACGGTGAACAGCGGCGCCTTGGAGGGATTCTCCAAGACGGCAACCACAACGCCTTCGAACATGCCCGCGGCACGACGGACGACGTCGAGGTGCCCGTTGGTCACCGGGTCGAACGTTCCCGGACACAGGGCGGTCAGGCCCATCGCTCCTCCCGGTACTGGGTGAGGAGGCTGTCTCCGTAGCGAAGCTGCCTCCGGACGGCCCAGTGTACCGGAACCTCGACCGGTGAGCTCCTATGACCTCGGGTCACAACGACGGTCCACCCCTCCGGGGCAAGCCATCCGGCGTCGAGCGACGCCAGCACGGCGCTCAGAGCCGTTCCGCCGAGGTCATAGGGAGGATCGCACAGGACCAGATCGAAGACACCTTGCTGTGCAGGCGCTCCCGAGACCCAGCGCTCAACGGCGGCGCGGACGGTGGTCCCCGCCGCCTCGAACCCGGTCAGACGAAGGTTTTCGCGGACCGCAGCGACGGCGGCGGCGCTCCGATCGACGAAGGTCGCCCGCTCGGCGCCCCGCGAGAGCGCCTCGATCCCCATCGCTCCCGTCCCCGCGTACAGATCGAGGCTGCGAGCGCCGTCCACCAGCCCAGCGAGACTCGCGAAGAGGCCCTCCCGCGCCATATCCGACAACGGGCGGGTGCCCGCGGGCACCCGGGCCAGCCGCACCCCCTTGGCGCTCCCCGCGATGACCCGCACGGGTCGCGAGCCTAGCCGTCGCCGGCGAGCCTCAGGAGCGGAAGAGCCAGTCGATCGACCCGGCGAAGCGCTCCTCCAGCTCGGCCCGGAGGTCGGGGTGGCGCTCGAGCGTCGGGTCGGCGTCGATCAGCGCGAAGGCCCGGTCGCGTGCCCGCCCGATCAGATCGACGTCTTCGGCGAGCCGGGCGAGCTTCAGGTCGGGCATCCCGGATTGGCGCACGTCGAACAGCGTGCCCTCGCCACGCAGGCGGAGGTCTTCGTCGGCGAGCGCGAACCCGTCGGTCGTCCCCACCATCGCGTCTATCCGAGCCCGGGCCTCTTCGTTAGCCGGCTCCGATGCGTCGAACAGGATGCAGGTCGAGTCGAAGCCGCTTCGCCCGATCCGGCCGCGCAGTTGGTGGAGCTGCGCGAGCCCGAAGCGTTCGGCGTTCTCGACGAGCATCACCGTCGCGTTCGGCACATCGACCCCGACCTCGATCACCGTCGTCGAGATCAGCACGTGGGCCTCTCCCGCTCGGAATCGCTCCATCGTGCGTTCCTTCTCTTTGGGTCGCATGCGGCCGTGCAGCAGCGCAACATCGAGCTCGGGGAAGACGTCGGTGCGCAGGCGTTCGGCCTCTGCCTCCGCGGCGCGCACCTGCGTGCGGTTGCCCTCGTCGATCGCCGCGCAGACCACGAACGCTTGGTGGCCGGCGGCGACCTCGTCACGGACGAGCACCTCGGCGGCGTCTCGGTCCCCGGCGGTACGCGCGGCGAGCGTGCGCACCGGTCGTCTGCCGGCGGGCATCTCGTCGATCACCACGACGTCGAGGTCGCCGTAGTAGGTGAGGGCCAGGGTTCGCGGTATCGGGGTCGCGGTCATGATCAGCACGTCGATATCGCCGGCCCCTTTGCCCGACAACGCGGTGCGCTGATGCAGGCCGAACCGGTGCTGCTCGTCGATCACCGCGAGGCTCAGGTCTGCGAACGTCACCCCCTCCTGCACCAGGGCGTGCGTCCCGATCACCAGATCGAGCGAGCCGTCGGCCGCGCCCTTGACGACGCGCTCGCGATCGATTCCCGTCACGCTGCCCGACAGCAACGCAAAGGTCAGGGACGGCTCCGCCGGCTGCGCCTGTCCGAAGAGCGAACCCTGATCGGTCGGCCCACCGTTGGCGCCCTCGAGGAACGGCGCCGCGCCGACGCCGGCGAGCAACGCCGTCACCGATCGCAGGTGCTGGCCCGCGAGCACCTCGGTCGGCGCCATGATCGCCGCCTGGTGGCCCGACGCGATGGCGACCAAGCAAGCGTGCACGGCGACCAACGTCTTGCCCGAGCCGACGTCGCCTTGGAGCAACAGGTTCATCGGCTGCGGCCCGGCCATGCGTCCATCGACGTCGGCGATCGCGCGCCGTTGCGCATCCGTCGGCTCGAACGGCAGCGACGCGTCGAACGCATCGAGCAGCGGCGCGCTCGTTCGGTGCGCGACCCCGGTGCGCTCGGCCGCGAGTCGTCGGCGCCGGAACCCGACCCCGAGCTCCAGCGTGAACAGCTCGTCGAACTTCAACCGCTCGCGCGCGGTCTCGAGCTCGCGTTGATCGTCCGGGAAGTGGATCCACCGCAGCGCTCGATCACGGTCGGTGAGCGCCTCGGCCGCGAGCACGTCCTCCGGGATCGGATCCGGGAGCGGCGGGAGCTGCTCGAGCGCTCTCCATACGAGCTCGCGGATGGTGCGGGGACTGATGCCTTCGGCGGCGCGGTGCACCGGCGTGATGCGACCCGTGTGCACGAGGTCTTGCTCGTCGCTTCGCAAGATCTCGATCTCTTGGTTCGCGAGCTGCAGTCGGTGCCGGTACAGCTGCACCGTGCCCGACACCGCGACCTCCATGCCCTCGCGGTACAGGCCGGCAGCCCAGGGCTGGTTGAAGAACGTGAGGTCGAGGAACCCGGTGCCGTCGCCGATCGTGACCGTGACCATCGCTTGGCGCCTGCGGGTCTGCCGCTTCTTCACCGAGCGGACCGTCGCGATCACGGTCGCGAACGCGTCGATCTTCAGGTCGCCGATCGGCAGCACGAGCGAGCGGTCGATGTAGCGGCGCGGGTAGTGGTGCAGCAGCTGGCCGACGGTCTCGATGCCGAGCGAGTCGGCGAGCACGACATGGGCCTCGGGGCCTTTCGACCGGCCCATACGCCGGGTCGCGAGCTTCCGGTCGACGGCCTCGATCGGGTCGACGGTCGTCAGTGGCATGGGGGGCCCTCCACGTTTCCCGGTTCTACCATGCCCGCATGACATCGAGATCGGTCCGGGTCGCGGCCGCTGCCATCGCGCTGCTGGCGCTCGCGGGATGCACGTCGGGCGGCTCGGCGTCCTCGTCGGTCGCAGCGTCGTGGCCGGCGACGGTGGACGCGCTTCCCACGATGGACCCCACCGCGTTCCACGACCTGATCGCGGCTCAGAAGGGCCACCCGGTGCTGGTCAACATCTGGGCCTCGTGGTGTGACCCCTGCATCGCGGAGGCGCCCGACCTGATCGCGGCCCACCAGAAGTACGGCGACACGGTGCGGTTCATCGGCGTCGACGCCCAGGACGATCGGTCGGGCGCGACCACGTTCATCGACGAGCACAAGGTGCCCTACCCGAGCGTGTTCGACCCGTCGAACGCGATCGCGGTGTCCTACGGGCTGTTCAGCCCGCCCGACACGCTGTTCTTCGATACGAACGGGAACCTCGTGAAGACGATCCCGGGGCAGATCTCGAGCGAGGACCTGGACACGAACCTGCAGGCCATAGCGGGTTGACCGCAGGCCTTTGGTACCCTTGCCCGGCTATGGCAGCCGTGTGTGACATCTGTGGGAAGAGGCCCTGGTTCGGCAAGGCCGTCACGTTCTCGCACAAGCGGAACAACCGGCGGTGGGACCCGAACATCCAGCGCGTGCGCGCGCTGATCAACGGCTCGCCCAAGCGCGTCAACGCCTGCACGAGCTGCATCAAGGCCGGCAAGGTCGTCCGCGCGGCCCGCGGCTGAGCGCCGACCGCCTCCGCCTCACCCGATGATCGCGTTCGCGAAGCGGTAGCCCGCTTTCCCGTCCTGCTTCGTCCGGTACATCGCCTCGTCCGCGCGCGCCACGACCGAGGCGGCCGACTCCCCGAGCGCTCCGATCGCCACGCCGACGCTGCCCGTGACGGTGGCGACACCGGCGGCCACCGCGATGGGCTGCCCGACGGCCTGCACGACGCGGGTCGCGATCTTCTCCGCGTCGTCGGGCGAGTTCAGGTTCTCGCAGAGCACCACGAACTCGTCGCCACCCAGCCGGGCTACGATGTCGCCCGGCCGGATCACCGACTCGAGTCGCCGCGCGGTCTCGGTCAGGACGCGGTCGCCCGCCTGGTGTCCGAATACGTCGTTCACGTCTTTGAACCCATCGAGGTCCATATAGAGGACGGCGAGCGCTCGCCGCCCGCGCTCGGCGCGGAACACCGCGCGCACGAGCAGCTCATCGAAGAGCTTGCGGTTGGCGAGCCCGGTGAGCGGATCGTGCGTCGCCTGATGCTCGAGCTGATCCTCGTGGAGCTTGCGGACGGTCGCGTCGCGCGCGATCACGGTGAACATCTCGATGCCGTGGACCGACGTCGACGTCAGCGACACGTCGACCGGCACGTTCGACTCGTCCTTGCGTTGCGCCTCGACCATGTGCTCCTGCTCTTCCCACCGGACGTCGTGCAAGCCGCCGCCGTCCTCGGAGACCGCGAGGGCCGGGATGAGATCGCCGAGCGGCCGGCCGACCAGCTCGTGCTCGCTCCACGCGAACAGCTGCTCGGCGGCCGGGTTCGCCGACTCGATGTGGCCGACGGCGTCCGTGGTCACGATCGCCTCGACGGCGCTGTCCATCACCGCCTTGGCCCGTGCCTCCGACGCCGCCAGATCGATACCAAGACGCGTGGCCAGGTCCAACGCCGCGATGCGCGAGCGGCCGAGCAGGAACAACACCATGGCCGTCACGAGCGTCACCGCGATGCCGCCGGCGAACGGCGCCCACGGGTACGCGAACGCGTCGGGCGCGAACGTCTTCGTCGCCCCGAGGTCGATCGTCCACGGCGTGTTCTCGATCGGCACGGGGGTCGACTGCGAGATCTCCGCGGCGTCGCCGTTCGATGCACCTGGTCCTGCCGCGCTGCCCAGGACCGCCCCCTGGTTGGCCCATCGCACCGACGCGAGGATCCCGGTGCCCGGGGTTCCGAGCATCTCGCGGGCGAGGATCGAGGGATCGAGCGTCGCGCCGGCCCATCCGACGAATCGGCCGTCGCGATGGACAGGCACCACCATCTGCATCCGCATCTGTCGATACGGGTTCTCCTTCGGCGGCGTCATCGTCAGGCCGCCGTTGCGTCCTGCCTGCCGCAGCGCCTCGCTGGCGCTGGCGTCGGCGGCCAGATCGCTGTGCAGGAGCGTCGGCGCCGCGGTGATCGGGGCGACCATCGTCACGGGGTAGTTCCACACGCCCGGCGTGTTCGAACGGTGTCGTTCGATGAACTCGAGGCCGATGACCGCCGGATGCGCGTCGGTCAGCTTCAGCGATCGCGCGAACCGCGCGAACTGGGCCGGCGTCGGATCGGTGACCTCGAAGAATCCTTGTGTCACGGTGAGCATGCGCCGGTACGCATGCACGGTGTCCGAAAGGTGCGCGCTCTGCGCCGCAACCGCGTCGTCGAACCGGGCCTGCGCCGCGTCCTGTCGGTCGGCGCCCCACGCCGAGGCGGCCACATACGACACCGTCATCCCGACGGCGAGCGCTGCGACCGCGGCGAAGATCAGCCAGCGCCCGCGGGAGCGGTGCTGTTCCTTCGCCGCCTCGAACGTGAGGCCCTTGCGCATGCCTACCTCCACGCCGCACCCGTTGCGGCGCACCCACCAAGCGTCGACCGGTCGCGTGGGCGACTTGACGGCCGCCGCGGTCCATCCAGAGGTGGGTCGAGCGGACTAGTCACCTCACCGAGGATGGCTGCGCCGGAGGCGTATCCGGCGATCGGCGACCTCCCCCAGGCCGCTCGGTGCCTTCCGATACACTTGGCGCGTTCTCCACTCCCGAGGCGCCGGTTTCGGTGTCTTCGTTCCGATCCGAGGAGGCCCACGTGTCACAGAGGTTCGATAACCCCTCCCCAGATGAGCTCCGGGCGTTCACAGAAGAGATGCCCGAGACGCGCCTGTCGGGGTTCGGCAACGTCAATGTGCAGACCACGGTGCTGTCGCGCTCGGCGGGATCGACCTACGTGGTCGACCGCGAGTCCAGCGGCAAGACGATGACCCGCGCCGACTACGACACGATCGCCGCGGCACAAGAGGCCTACATCGCCGAGCACGACATGATCGTGATCGACGGCTACATCGGCAACGACCCCGAGATGCGTTCCGCCGCCCGCCTGGTGATGGAGAAGCGCTACGCCAACATCGCCGGCATGCAGCAGAAGCTCTACTTCGAGCGGAACGACGGCTCCGAGCCCCAGGTCCAGGTGATCTACACCCCGGGCCTGAAGGCCGAGGGCTACCCCGACGATCGCTGTATCGCGGTCGACCTCGACGCCTACACGACGCGCGTCCTCAACTCCGACTACTTCGGTGAGTCGAAGAAGGGCGGCCTGCGGATGTGGAACGACATCGTCTACAACAAGGGCGGTCTCGCCCTGCACGCCGGGCTCAAGGTGATCCCGACGGGCGCCGGCGACAAGGTGTTCATGATCATCGGGCTGTCGGGCACCGGCAAGACCACGACGACGTTCACCACGCAGAACGGCTCCCGCCCGATCCAGGACGACTTCGTCGGGTTGATGCCCGGCGGCAAAGCCTTCGGCACCGAGAACGGGTGCTTCGCCAAGACGTTCGGCCTGGACCCCGACTTCGAGCCGTCGATCCACGGCGCGGTGGTCAAGCCGAGCACCTACCTCGAGAACGTGTACCAAGACGACGACGGCACGGTCGACTTCTTCAACGAGCACTACACGAAGAACGGTCGCGCGGTCTTCGAGATGCAGGACCTGCTGTCGTATGAGGACGCGCGCAACGTCGGCCCAGTCGACTACCTGCTGATCTTGAACCGGAACGAGAACATAATCCCCGCGGTCGCGAAGCTGAACCTCGAGCAGGCGGCCGCGTTCTTCATGCTCGGCGAAACGACCGGGACGGCGGCGGGCGGCGCGGCCGAGGAGGGCAAGTTCCTCCGCGTGCCGGGGACGAACCCGTTCTTCCCGCTCCCGCACGGGCTCCAGGGCAACCGGTTGCTCGAGCTGCTCGCGACGCACCCGATCCAGACCTACCTGCTGAACACCGGCCGGGTGGGCGGCAAGGACGGCGACGACCGGTCGAAGAAGCTGCGCATCCCCGACACGTCTGCGTGCGTGAAGGGCATCGCGGAGCAGACGATCGTGTTCGACGAGGACCCCGACTTCGGCTACCAGGTCGCGTCATCGGTGCCCGATCTCGACGACATCGAGAAGCTCCAGCCGCGCCGACTGTACGAGGCGCAGGGCCGCGGCGAGGACTACCGCGGGATCGTCGAACGGCTGAAGAGCGAGCGGGTGACGCACCTGCAGCAATTCACGCAGCTGTCCGAGGACATCATCAAGGCCGTCGGCTGACGCCGGGCTCACGACGCAGGAGGCCGGGGCTCGTCCCCGGCCTCTTCGCGTTCCGGCTCCCCCCCGCGGGCGTCGCGCGCGCCGAGGAACCATGCCGCGAGCAGCTGCATCGCGCCGAGCGCAAGGAACACGATGAACAGCCATCCGAACTGGCTCGCATCGTCGGTATAGGCGCGCCCGACCGTGTGGATGGTGCCGAAGAGCACGAACATCCCGGACGCGAGCAGCCACGTCCCCACGCGTCCGGTCACGAACGCCGCGAACAGCAGCTCGTCGGTGACGTCGGTCGAGTCGACCGGGTGCCGGATCCAGTAGACGGCCGAGCGCACGCCGAGCGCCGCGAACACGACCGCGAGCACGAGCTCGATGAGGCCGATGTGGGCGCCGAACACGGACACCGTGACCGCGCTCATCCGCCTTCCGCCCCGAGGAGTTCCCTGACCTCGGCGTCACCGACCTGCCCGAAGTCGGCGTAGTACTGCCCGACCGCGCGCAGATCGCTCGGTGTGTAGATGGCGACGACCTCGTCGAACGCGTCGGCGACCCGGCGCTCGACGCCCATCGGCGCGACCGGAACGGCAAGCACGACGCGGCGCGCGCCCGCGTGGCGCGCCCACAGACCCGCTGCGCGTGCGGTGCTGCCCGTCGCGACGCCGTCGTCGACGATGACCGCGGTCATCCCGCGCACGTCGACCGGCGCACCGTACGCCTCGGTGCGGCGCGCAACCTCCTGATCGACGCGAGCGGACTCGCGCGTCAGCCACCGATCGCTCACCGACAACGCGGCGAGCACGTCGGGCTCGAGCACGCGCACGCCGGGCGCGACCGCGCCGATCCCGAGCTCGGGGTTGCCCGGCGCGCCGAGCTTCTTGGTCACGACCACACCGAGCGGCCGCCCCAGATGCGTCGCGACCCGAGCGGCCACGACCACCCCGCCGCGCGGGATGCCGAGCACCGCCGCGCGCGGTTCGATCGCGCCGCGCACCATCTCGGCGAGCGCGTCCCCGGCATCGCGCCGGTCGAGGAACAAAGGCGCCACCATCCGCCCATCATCCGGCGTTGCGTCCCTTCCCGCCCCGGCCGTAGCATGTGCGCTCGTCCACGGCGAGGAGGCCCATCCGATGGTGCACGCGTACGTCCTGATCCAGACCGAGGTCGGCAAGGCGGCCGCGGTCGCAGCCGAGGTGCGCTCCGTCCAAGGGGTTACCGAAGCCGAAGACGTCACCGGCCCCTACGACGTGATCGTCCGCGCCGAGGCCGAGACGGTCGATGATCTCGGCAAGCTGGTCGTGGCGCGGATCCAGTCGGTTGAGGGCATCACCCGCACGCTTACGTGCCCCGTCGTCCACCTGTAAGACATCACGCGCCCTCGTGCAGCTCCGGCACGTCGACGCGTTTGGCGTGTTCGGCCTCGAACCGTTCGACGGCTAAATCGAGCAGCCTCGTGACCAGATCCGGATAGGCGAGCCCGCTGGCCTCCCACAGCTTCGGGTACATCGAGATCGACGTGAACCCGGGGATCGTGTTGATCTCGTTCAGCCACACCTCGTCGCCTCGCACGAAACAGTCGACGCGCGCCATCCCCGCGCACGCGATCGTCGTGAACGCGGTGACCGCGAGGTGCTGCACGCGCGAGGTGATGGCGGGATCGAGCGTCGCCGGGATCACGAGCCGGGCCCCGTGCTCGTCCAGGTACTTCGCCTCGTAGTCGTAGAACGCGTGGCCCTCGGGGACGATCTCGCCGCATACGGATGCCACAGGGTCGTCGTTGCCGAGCACCGCGCATTCGATCTCGCGGACCGGCTCGATGCCGTGCTCGATCACGATCTTGCGCTCGAAGCGGAACGCGGTCGCGATCGCGGCGGGGAGCTCGTCGGGCGTCGCGACCTTCGTGATGCCGACCGAGGACCCGAGCGACGCCGGCTTGGTGAACAACGGGAACCCGAGCGCCGTGGCGCGGGCGAGCACACCCTCCTCGTCGTCGAGCCACTCGGGTTCACCGGCCACGACATAGGGAACGACGGGCAGGCCCGCCGCGGCCCACAGCGCCTTCTGCATGGCCTTGTCCATCCCGAGGGCGCTGCCGAGCACGCCCGCCCCCACGTACGGGACTCCGGCGACCTCGAGCAGCCCTTGGATCGCGCCGTCCTCGCCCCGCGGGCCGTGCAGGACGGGGAACACCACGTCGACCGCGGAGCGTGACCCGTCGGCGAGCACGAGCGCGGGGGTGCCGTCGTCGCCCGCGAGCCGCGCGAGCGCCGTAGCATCGGCGACCACCTCGGGCATCCTCCCGGTCTCGGACGGCAGCGCCGGCGGGCCGGGCAGGACGAACCACCTGCCGTCTCGCGCGATGCCGATCGGGACGACCTCGACGTCGTCGCCCTCGAGCGCGTCGATCACCGATCGAGCGGACAGACAGCTGATCTCGTGCTCCGACGAGCGACCGCCGAATAGCACCACCACGCGGCGTCGTGCCATCGCGGCGAGCCTACCGGCTGGCCCACGCCGGCGGATACGCCGCGCGCAGCGCCTCGACGTCGGCGGTCAGCACGGCCATCAGCTCGTCGGTGAGCGCCCGCACACCGTCGTGGTCGTCGATCGACACGCCGCGGCTCGCGACATCGATCGGGTCTCCCACCCGAACCACGATCGGCCGACCCGGTCGCAGCGACCCCGGGCCCGACTTCTGCCACACCGGGGCCGAGCCCCAGCTCACCAGCGGCAAGATGGGGACCGCGGCGGTGAGCGCGAGCCGGACGGTGCCGGTCTTGCCCTCCATCGGCAGCCCGTCGGGTCGGTGCGTGACGGTCCCTTCCGGATACACGACGACGACCTGGTTCGCGCGGAGCGCTGCCTCGGCGTTGCGCAGCGGGCTCTGATCGCCGGTCCCCCGAGCCACCGGGATCTGGCGCGTGCCGCGCATCGCCCATCTGATGCCGAACGCCCGGAACAGATCATCCTTGGCGAGGAACCGCGGCCGCCGGTTGGCGCGCACGACGGCGTACGCATTCACCAACGGATCGAGGTAGGACGCGTGGTTGCACGCGATCAGCACCGGGCCCGCGGCGGGGATCTCTTCCAGCCGATCGAAGTCCCAGTCGAACCACGCGCGCAGGAACGGGAAGACCGTCCACCGGATGCCCGTGAACCAGGGCTCGAACGATTCAGCCAGCGTCGGGCTCCTCATCGGGACCGAAGCGGCGAAGCGCCGCCCATGCGAGCGGAAGTGCGCCTGCAGCGATCAGCAGCTTGATCGTGTCGCCGACCACGAACGGGTAGAGGCCGTAGGTCAATGCGGTCTGCACGTCGATGCCGAGGACGTGCATCAGCCACGGGATACCGCATGCGTAGATCACGAGCTCCCCGAAGAACATCGCGCTGACCGAGGACCGGAACGACCGGTCCCACCCCTGACGAGCGAGCCAGCCGACGAGCGTCGCCGCGAGCAGGAACCCCCAGAGATACCCGGCAGAGGCGAACCCGAGCCCGAGGACGTGGACGCCCACGTCGTGGCCGCCCGCGACGTTGCGCGCGAGCACGGGCAGACCGGCGACCGCCGCCACGAGGTAGAGCCCGACCGTCGCTGCGCCGAGCGCGGGCCCGTAGGCCGCTCCGACGAGCAACACGCCGAGGGTCTGACCGGTGATCGGCACCGGCGTGAACGGCAGGTAGATCGTGAACTGCGCGAGCCCGGCGATCAACACGGCCCCGACCACGGCGCACGCCACCTGGAACGCGAGCCGCGACCGGCCCCGAGCGGCCGTCGGCGCGAATCGCAGTGCCAGCGTCGTCATCAGGTCCCCTCCCCTCGGAAGCCCGAGAGGCTATCGCATCGGGTGGGCTAGGCTTCCTTCGTGCGCGCGATCGTCCTCCCGGTCAAATCGCTCGACGAGACGAAGGCCCGGCTCAGCCCGGTGCTCGCGCCCATGGAACGGGCGGCGCTCACCCTGGCGATGCTCGAAGACGTCCTGGATGCCGCGCTCGCGGTGCCCGGATGGGAAACGTGGGTGATCTCGCCGGATGAGAGCGTGCTGGAGGTCGCGGCGATCCGCGGCGCGGCCACGCTGGTTGAGGAAGAGCCGCCGCTCGGCCAGGCGATCCGTCAGGCGGAAGCCGAAGCGGAGGCGCGCGGCGCCGACGCGCTCGCAGTGCTCTTGCCCGACACACCCCTCGTCACCACGGCCGTGCTCACCCGAACGGTCCACACGCTCGGACCGGTCGTGATCGCCCCCGCCGCCGACGAACGGGGCACGAATCTGCTCTTGCGCCGGCCCCCGTCCGCGATCGCCGCGCATTTCGGTCCCGACTCATTCCGGCGCCACGTCGAGGCGGCCGCGGAGGCCGACCTGCCGCTCGCGGTGTGCGAGCGCCCGGAGCTCGCCTTCGACCTCGACGCCCCGGACGATATCCTCACCGTGCTCCGGAGCTCGCGGCAGACGCGCACCCGCGCGGTGCTGCAAGATCTCGGAGCCGACGAACGGCTCGGCACCCGCGCGAGCGGGACGTGAGGAGGCGGCGGTGCAGGGAACGGTCAAGACCTACGACACGGGCACGCGCACGGGGTCGCTGCTGACCGACGACCGCGCCGAGATCGCGATCGACGAGCGTTCGTTCGGGGATCCGCCGGCGCGGTTCCTGCGGATCGGCCAGCGGGTACGGTTCGAGGTTGAGACGGCGTCGGAGGGCGCGGTCGCGCGCGACCTGCACCTGGTGACGTTCTAGCGGCCGGCGGGTTCGTCAGGCCGAGCCGAGCACCTGCCCGCGGAACTCCTTGCCCGCGGTGAACGAGGGAAGGTCGCGTGCCGGGACCACGATCGGCACGTCGGGCTTGCGAGGGTTACGGGCGATCCGCTCGTTGCGATGCTTCCGCTCGAACGTCCCGAAGTCCGCGAGCGTGACGCGTTCGCCGTCGACGACCGTTTCGCGGATCACATCGATCGACGCGTCGACGACGCGCGCGACCTCGGCTTTCGAGACTCCGGTGCGCTTCGCGACCTCTGCGACCAACCCGCCCTTGTTCATGGCGTACCCTCCGCTTCCCCTAGGCGCTCCCCTCGGAAACCGTTGCCACGCTACCTCTCCCCGGCGACGAAGGTCA
>DASYOY010000211.1:0-8160 GCA_036007245.1 Actinomycetota bacterium
TTGGCGGTGGCCGAGGGATTCGAACCCTCGGGAGAGTTTCCCCTCCACACGCTTTCCAGGCGTGTCCCTTCGGCCGCTCGGGCAGGCCACCGGGCAGGAGTCTACGGAACCGCCGCGGCCGCCTAGGAGCTCTTGAGATACAAGAACGACGCGTAGGCCTTCCGGCCTTTCGGCGTCAGGTGCATCTTGTCGTAGAACCAGTTCGCGTGACCGCGCGAGTGCTTGTACCAGTCGATCAGATACGTGTTGGCGTGGCGTTGGGCGCACGCGCGCAGCCGCGTGTTCTGGGCCCTCATGATCTCGGGATGGCTGGTCGGGCCGGTCACCGTCACGAGGTAGACGCGCCGCGCAGAGCCGGCCAGGCGAGCGATCTTGTCGCAGTCTCCGGCTCGGATCAGGACCCCGTTGGTGCCGAGGTGGATCACGATCTTCTGGCGCAGCAGCCCGTGGGCCTTCTTCCGCTTCACGATCGAAACCGCCTGGTAGAACTGCCGCGACTTCACGGCGTCGACGACGAAGCCGTGAGCCTGCAGCTGCGGCTTCGCGCCCAGCATCACGGAGTCACCGATCGCGTAGCGACCAGCTGGGATGCCTGACGCAAGCACAGGAGCTGCGACGGCGAGCAACGACAGGGCGAGCGTTGTGGCAAGGAAGGTTCGACGCATCCACGCACCTTACGGCCAGCGGCCGATACGGACCACGTAGGCTTCAGCCGTGATCACATTGCGGCCGCTCACCGTCGAGAACCGCGCCGCCCTCGAGGCGCTCCGGATCGAGCCGTTCCAGGAGCAGTTCGTGAACAACGTCTCCGAGGCGCTGCAGGAGGCGAAGGACGAACCCGGCGGACGCGCGATCCAGTTCGGCCTGTACGACGACGACACGCCCGTCGGGTTCGTGATGATCAGCGACGAGGTCGACGGACCCGGCTACATCGCGCATTACTTGTGGAAGCTTCTGATCGACCGCGACAACCAACGCCGCGGCTACGGAACAGCCGCCCTCGACCTCGTCTCGACGCACTTCCGAGACCGAGGCAACACAGACATGTGGACGAGTGCCGGCGAGGGCGAAGGCAGCCCGATCCCGTTCTACGAGCGCTACGGCTTCGTCCGGACGGGCGACATCATCTTCGACAACGAAGTGCTCCTTCGCCTCGATCTCACCTGAATACCGGCCCCCCGACGTATCATCCGTTCATGGCTACTCCAGACTTCTCTCGCGGCGGTGGCTTCGGCACGCCCGAGGACAAGATGGGAGAGCTCGAACGACGCCACGAAGAAGCGGCCAAGGAGATCGAGGCCGACCGGATCGCGAGGGAAGTTGAGAAGAACGATCCGTCGCATCGGCCCTGGTACAAGCGACTCTTCGGTCGCTCCTAACACCGGGGCTATCGCAGATGCACGCCCTCGTTGTCGAGCCGAGGTCGGCGGTGTCGCCTAGAAAGTGTGGATCACAACCGCGACCGTGTCGCTCTTGGACGAGTCGCCTTCGGACGTGATCGACACCGGGCACCGGTAGTGCAGGTTCGCCTTGACCGTCACCATGTTGAGCGTGATCGCGACGTGCGCGCCGGCGGCCAGCGCGAACTTGTAGTTGCTGTGGATGAACTGCCGCGTGATGTGCACCGCGCTCACGCCGACGGGGACCTTGTACTTGCCGATCAGCACCCGAAGGATCTGGAAGTTCTTGTTCCCCGTGCAGCCGGTCAGATCGAACGTGTCCTTCGTCGTGCCGTCGTTCTGGAAGGTGAGCCAGTACCAGACACCCTCGCCGTTATCGATCCGCTGATAGATCGTCTGGCCCTTCGCGTTCGAGTTGTAGATGTTGTTGCCCTTCCACGGGTGCGGCGGCGGGTTGATCGTGCACCCAGTGCTCTGACCGCAGAGCTTGATCCACGCATCGGGGCGGTACGGAGGCGACCCCGCGCTCGCGGACGGCACGACGAACGCCTGCGCCGCGAGACCCATGACGATCAAGGCGAGCAGCGTTCGCTTCATGACCTCGGAGGTATCGGGTGTCGACCCGGTCAAGCTTGAACCGGACGAATGGGGGACAGGGTTGCGATGATACGACAATCGCAGAACCCGCCCGAGTCATGTTCCTGTCGTCGTCCTCCACCCACCACACGTCCCACGGCGGTCGTGGTGGTCCATCCGTTCATCTGATCGTTGGACAGCGGTCGGCACCCGAGAGGCCCCTACGGCGTCGTGATCACCACCAGCCCGTCGCCTCCCTCCGTGCCCCGGGAACGAGCCACTGAGCGCCAGGAAGCTCACGTACCCGCTCCCGCCCGTCCCACCGTGCCTGCCGAACGCACGAGCCAGATCGACTTAGGAGCGCTCGTGATCACTCGCGAAGACCCGAGATGGCCCCTTCCATACGGGATGTGGTTCGTGTGACGATCGGCGCCCACGGCCCCCGGGCGTGGTTGGGAGGAACGCTTACACATGCGTCGGCACGTCTATGAGTGCGCCCTAGCGATCGCGTTGCTCATGCTCGCGGCGCTGACCCCCCCTGCCGTCCAAGCGGCCGCCGCGATCTGCGGAGCGTCAGGCACGCACACGATCTGCGTCACGATGCCGGGCACGCCGGACAGCACCGGGACGTACATGCTCTCTGGCGACGCCCGCGTAACGGTCACCGTGAAACCGAACTCCGGTCGCCTGTTCTTCACCTGGGCGCCATCGACCGCACCCAGCATGGTCCTGATGGAAGACTTCCGGCCGTCGGCTCTGGACGGTGGCGCAGACTACAGCTTCACGTGGCCGACCGCGCGGTACTACGACGCGAGGGGCTCGCTGTTGATCCAGGCGGGCGACACCACTACCGCCGCGGTGACCGTCCCGGTCTCGCTCGTGAACGGGAACACAACGACCCTGCCGAAGAACCGTGCCGACTGGACGACGCCGGCCCCGTGGACGAGCCAGACGGCCGATCCGGTGGTGCCGGCGGTCGGCGACGGCGCCAGCGACGAACCTGGGAGCCAAGCGGTATCCGATCAGATCGCGGCCGCACGCCCGCCACTGTTCCTGTACCTCGGCGACGTGTACGAGACGGGGACCGACACCGAGATGTTGAACCACTACGGAGTATCGGACATCGACGGTGTACCTGGGAGCGGGACCGAGTGGGGACGGTTCGCCGACGTCACACAACCCACGATCGGCAACCACGAGTTCCCGAACCAGACAACCTGGCGCGACTACTTCCACCAGCGTCCTCTCTATACGGCGTACCGGTTCGGCGGCGTGCAGTTCCTCGACCTCAACTCGAACGTATCGATGCAGCCGACGAGCACTGAATACATCTGGGCCCAAAGCATCCTTTCGGCCGTCGACCGACCAGCGTGCGTCGTGGCCTACTTCCACCACCCCGTGCTCTACGGGACCAAGATCTCGACGAAGGTTCAGCCGATGTGGAACCTCCTCGCCAACAACGGCGGCGACCTGCTCCTCGTCGGCCACCGGCATGCGATGGCCGCCTACGGCCCGCTCACCGCCTCGCTCACGCAGGGCGCCGGCGCACATATGTACGAGC
Source organism: Actinomycetota bacterium (assembly GCA_036007245.1). Lineage (GTDB taxonomy): Bacteria > Actinomycetota > UBA4738 > UBA4738 > HRBIN12 > AC-51. The sequence goes on from DASYOY010000211.1 coordinate 3,538, forward strand.
TCGTCTCGGGTGCGGGTGGCCACGAGGTGGGCGCGCAGCCCGTCGGTGACGCCCGTCAGATCTTCGCGCGCGGCGGGACACCCGGTGCCGTGTGGCTCACGCTCAACGGCGCGCGCGCCAACTCGAGCGGGACACCCGGCGTCGCGACGAGCATCTCGTGGCAGTACGAGACGACGGCGGGCTCCACGCTGTCCGCGGGGACCGTCACGTGTTGAGGCGGAACGAGGTGCGGTTCGGGAGCGAACGACCGATGAAAGCGTTCCGTGCGGTGGCGACGGTCCTGCCGCTGCTCGCGCTGCTCGTCCTCCCGGCGACTCGAGCTTCGGCCGACTCGAGGACCGTCGACTGCTCGAAGGACCCGTCCGCGCTCCAGCCCGCGATCGACGTGGCCGCGCCGGGCGACGTGCTTCGGATCGTGGGGACGTGCACCGGGACGTTCACGATCAGCCAAGACCTCACCCTCTTCGCCGGGACGTTGGACGCGGAGGGCGCGGGGACGACCGTGACCGTGACCGGGGGCGAGGTCCTGCTTCGCAACACGAGCGTGACCGGCGGCGAAGGCTCACGCGGAGGCGGCTCGGGGATCGTCAACGCCGGGAACCTCACCTTGTCGGGCACGATCGTCACGGGCAACCACGGGGATGGCGCGTCCGCCGTACGGAACACTGGCGTACTGCGAGTGATCCATTCATCGATCGTGTCGAACGGCGGCTCGGCCGATGACGTCGTGGGCGTGTCGAACGACGGGGGCCGGATGGACGTGCGCTACAGCGCGGTTTCGCAGAACTCGTCGACGGGGATCATCAACGACGCGGGCGGGCGCGCGGACGTCCTCGGCACGAGGATCGACCACGACGGCACGGGTGGCAGCGCCGGGACGGGCGGCGTCGCGAACCTCGACGGGAAGGTGTCGCTGTCGCACTCGACGGTGAGCGAGAACGCGGCCAGCGGGGGATCGTCAGGCGGCGTGTACAACGCGGCGACGCTGCGGGTGATCGACTCCACGGTCGCGAACAACCGGACAGGAGACGCAGCGAACGTCGGAGCCGGGTTGGTGAACGACGCCGGCGCGTCAATGTCGATCATGTCTTCGACGATCAGCGGCAACAACAGCGACGCGGGCGGTGCCGGCGTCCTCGCGGTGAAGAACACCGTGGTGGGCGGCGTAGCCACGTGGACAAAGGTCACGGCGTCGATCACACAAGCCTGTGACGGGAAGGTTCGCTCGGGTGGTTACAACGTCATGGAAGCGTCCCCGGGATGTCGCTTGCTCTCCCTTCCGAGCGACGCAGTGGGGTCGCTCCCGGAGTTGTCCTCACTCGGCAACTACGGCGGCCCCACGCAAACGATGCCGCCCGTCGCGCCTAGCGTCGCGATCGACGCGATCCCGCAGGGCGCTACCGACGACAAGGGGCGGGCGCTGTGTCCGGCGACGGGAGCGACCGACCAGCGGTTCATCGGTCGGCCGCAAGGCGCCGCGTGCGACATCGGCGCCGTCGAGGTCACCGCTTGAGGGCAGGCGTCTACCCGCGCAGGGGAACGACGAACGCCCCGACGACAACCAGATGAAGATGCTCTTACGGGCACAACGTGTGCCCAAACCGGTGGTCGGCGCGACCGGAGTCAAAGGAAGCGACACGGTGGAGTCGCTTCCGTTGCGAAGCGACATCGTGGTCTCCGATGGCAAGTAGTGCGTACGCAAGAAGCAGATAGCCGCAGCCGGCCTTCCCTTTCCGTCAACGTTCCCGATGACCGGCTGAGGTTGGACGATGGCCATCCTCGTTCGCCAAGGACGGCAGGCTACCTGCTCCCAGTGCCCAGTGCCGTACGTCGATATCGCGGACATCGGCCTTGGCGATCGGTGTGGATCGATGTGGATGCGCACTCCCCGCAGATACAACCCGCGAGTCGTCGGTCGCGGTTCTCGGTCCCGTTCGATGATTCGACGCAGATAGGCTGACAGCGCGTAGTCGCCGTCGGTCGCGGGACTCACCTTGCCGGGCTTGAAGAAGATGCCTTTCGAAAGGTCTTCCCAGGTGACTCTTCCTCGTCTCGAACGCGGTTGAGGAACCGTGACGCGGACCTCCTTTCTCTCCGCGTCTGCCTTGAGTTCGTTAGCTTCTTCGAGCGTGGCGACCACGCGGGAGCGCTTAAGCAGCTCCCCCCTTCATGTGCCCGCCATCGGACGACGTACCGCTCGTCCTTTTCCCGAGGACCTCTGACCGAGGTGGGCGGGTGCACGGATGCCCACCCGTGGCCCACCCCCCTGGTCAGAGGCCGGTATGGCGGAGGCGGCGTGATTTGAACACGCGAGGGACGGATTAGGCCCCTAACCGCTTTCGAGGCGGTCCCGTTCGGCCGCTCCGGCACGCCTCCGTCGCCGAGTCTAGCAATGCCCCTTCAGGCGGGAGCCCGACGTGGCAGGATGCGTGGATGATCGAAGTCGCCACGATCGCCGGCATCCCGCTGTTCGAGGGCCTTCCCTCTGAAGATCTCGAGCGCATCGCGGGATGGCTCGAACCGATCGACGTCCCCGCCGAGTGGCACCTGTTGAACCAGGGCTCGTACCCAGACGGGTTCTTCGTCGTGCTGGAGGGAACGGTCCGGATCGAGCGTGACGGCGACCCGATCGCCGAGCTCGGCACCGGCGAGTTCTTCGGTGAGATCGCGCTGCTCGAGGACAACAAGCGCACGGCGACGGTGGCCACCTCGACACGCGTGCGTGCCGCGGTCATGGATCAGGCCGACTTCTTCGAGATGACGGCACAGATCCCCGTGATCAGCAAGCGGATCACCGACGCCGCGATCGCGCGGTTCCCGAAGCGCTAACGGCGGTCGCGGAAGAACGCGCGAAGCAGCTCGCCGCACGCGTCTTCATGCACACCCGTGACGAGCTCCGTCCGGTGGTTGAGACGCGGGTCCTGCACGAGGTTGCCCAGCGATCCGGCGAACCCGGCCTTCGGGTCGGCGGCACCGACCACGACCCGGCCGACGCGAGCGAGCACGATCGCGCCGGCGCACATGGCGCAGGGCTCCAGCGTGACCACCAGCGTGCAGCCCTCGAGACGCCAGGTGCCGAGCGCGTCGGCGGCCGCGCGCACGGCAAGCACCTCGGCGTGCGCAGTTGGGTCGTTCCGAAGCTCCCGTTCGTTGCCTGCCACGGCGAGCTCGCGATCTTCGTGGACGATCACGCAGCCGATCGGGACGTCGTCGTGGACGAGGCACCCGCGCGCCGCATCGAGCGCGCGGTCCATCCACTCGGCGTCAGTAGGCATCGATCTCGCGCAGCCGGTCGTCGCTGATGCCGAAGTGGTGGGCCACCTCGTGCGCGACCGTCCGCGCGACCTGTTTGCGTACGCGCTCTTCATCCGGACCTGCGTACGCGACGATCGACCAGCGGTACAGCGTGATCGTGTCCGGAAGCACGTTCGTGTAGCCGCTCCCCCGGCGTGAGAGCGGGATGCCGTGGTACAAGCCGAGCAGGCCCGGTTGCCCCGGCGGCGGATAGTCCTCGATCAAGACGGACACGTTGTCCATCGCTTGGTGGACCCACTCGGGCAGGCCGTCGATGGCCTCCACGACGAGCTCCTCGAAGCGATCTGCCGGCACGGACATGCCGCGTAGCGTACGGGTCGCCGGCCGGTTACGCCGACGGAAGCCACGCCGCGCGCAACCCCTCGTAGGCGTCGATCGCGTCGGTATGGCGCAGCGTGAGGCCGATGTCGTCGAGCCCTTCCATCAGACGCCAGCGCGTGAACTGCTCCATGTCGAACGTCTCGTCCAGGCCGGGCGCGCGCACGGTCAGCGTGTCGAGGTCGATCTCGATCCGCGTCTCGGGGTCGTCGAGCGACGCATCCATCAGCGCGCGCACCGATTCCTCCCGGAGCTCGATCGGCAGGAGCCCGATCTTCAAGCAGTTGTTCCGGAAGATGTCGGCGAAGCTCGGTGCGATCACGGCCTTGAACCCATGGTCCTCGATCGCCCACGGCGCGTGCTCGCGGCTCGAGCCGCACCCGAAGTTCGCGCCGGCGAGCAGGATCGCCGCGCCGTCGTAGCGCGTGTCGTTGAGGATGAAGTCCGGATCCTTGCGCCACGCCTCGAACAGGAACGGCCCGAACCCGGTCCGTTCGATCCGCTTCAGGTGCTCCGCCGGGATGATCTGGTCGGTGTCAACGTCGGAGCGGTCCAGCGGCAGCGCCGTGCCCTCGATGCGGCCGATCGGTTCCATCACAGATCCTCCGGGGTCGTGAAGTGGCCGGCGATCGCGGTGGCGGCCGCGACGCGCGGGCTCACGAGGTGGGTCCGGCCGCCCTTGCCCTGCCGGCCCTCGAAGTTCCGGTTGCTGGTCGAGGCGCTCCGCTCGCCGGGCTGCAGGATGTCGGGGTTCATGCCAAGGCACATCGAACAGCCGGCGCCGCGCCAGTCGAAGCCGGCGGCGCTGAACACCTCGTCGAGGCCTTCCTGCTCGGCCTGCATCTTGACCGCGACGCTGCCGGGAACGACGAGTGCGCGTATGCCGTCCGCGACGTGACGGCCGTTGACGACCTCGGCGGCGACCCGCAGATCCTCGATCCGTGAGTTGGTGCACGACCCGATGAACACGGTGTCGGGGCGGATGTCGCG
>DASYOY010000212.1:0-5335 GCA_036007245.1 Actinomycetota bacterium
GTCCGGTATCCTGACGGCTCCGCCGGAGTAGCTCAGGGGTAGAGCAACCGCCTCGTAAGTGGTAGGTCGGGGGTTCGAATCCCCCCTCCGGCTCTCCGGATCGAGCGTCGGAGGTCGTGCGGTTGCCGGTATCGAGCTCAGCTTGCGAGAATCCCGCCCGATGAAGGCGACCGTTCGAGCCCTCGCCGCCGCGGCCGGTGCAGTGATCGTGATCGCGGGCTCCGGGACCGCCGCATCCGCGCAGACGGGCATCCGGCCGACCGTCACGCCGGTGCTGACCAACGGCGGGTGGATCTACTGGCTGGCCTTCTTGAGCCTCGGGCTTGCGCTGCTCCTTCTCGTCATCTTGATCGCGGCCTACATGCGGTTCGCGCCGCGCTTCTCCAAGGACGAGGACCAGGCGAGGGTCGTGCGCGCTGACCGGGTCGTCCCCGGGCGTGAAGCGCCGCGCCGGTTGGTCGACGTGACGCAGGCGGTCCCCGTCGTGGCGCAGCCACCGGCGGTCGTCGCGTCCGCGCCTGTTGCGGCGCCTGCGCCGGCCGCAGCCGCACCGGCCGCCCCCGCACCGGCCGCACCTGCACCGGCCGCAGCCGCACCGGCACCCGCCGCAGCCGCACCGGCACCCGCCGCGGCGACGCCTGCCGAGGCGCCCGCCGCCGCGGAGGCCGCACCCGCCGCCGCACCGGTCGCGCCCGCACCCGCCGCCGCCGCGCCGGCTCCGCCCGCAGAGCGGCCCGAGGTCTCGTTGGACCAAGAGGTGTACGAGCAGACGCTGAAGGAACTGCTCGACAGCGGCACCGACCGGCGGATCGCGGAGGGCAAGGCCAAGCGCACCGCCATGATCGCCGCACGCAAGAAGGCAGAAGGCTAGGCGCGGCGCGGTGCCCCCCGACCCGGCCGTCGAGCTCGACTGGTCGCTCGGGTCCTACGCGGCCCGGCTCGCCGACTGGGACGTTGCCGTCCGCACGGCGCGACAGATCTCCGGCTCCGGTCCGAAGGTGTCGCACGCCGAACGCGCGGCGATGCGCGAGCAGCTGACCCAACAGGTCGAGCGTGCCGAAGGGCTCGTCGCGGAGCACACCGGCATCACGGTCGGCGGGTTCCGCTCGCGCGCCTGGGTGATGGGCCGCGGTGACTGGACGCGCCAGAACCTCAAAGGGTTGCAGCGGGCGATCGAGCCGCTGGCCCGCCGCATCGCGGAGCGCCGCCCGAGCACCACGGCCGAGAAGCACACGATCGCGCGCAAGGCGCTCGGCGTGCAGGTGGGCGGGCTCCTCGGCTATGTCTCGCGTCGCGTCATGGGACAGGTCGACGTGTTCCTGCCGCCCGACGACGACGGCCTGATCTACTTCATCGGCCCGAACCTGGTCGAGGTCGAGCGCACCTTCTCGTTGTCGCCCGCCGACTTCCGGCTGTGGGTCGCGATCCACGAGGTGACGCACCGCGTGCAGTTCTCGGGCGCGCCGTGGCTCCGCGCCGAGATGATGCGGATGATCGACGCGTATCTCCAGAGCGTGCAGCTCGAGACGAAGGAACTGATGGAACAGCTCGGCCGCGCGGTCGAGGAGCTCCGGCCGGGCGGTGGGGCACCAGGTGGGATCTTGCGGATGCTCACGCCGGAACAACGCGAGCTCTTCCACCGGACGCAGGCCGTGATGTCGTTGTTGGAAGGCCACGCGTCCTACGTGATGAACGTGGTCGCGAAAGACGTGGTCGAGGATCTGCCGCGATTGCAAGCGGCGCTCGCACGGCGGCGCGCGGTCGGCGGGTTCGAGAAGCGGCTGCAGCGCGTGATCGGGTTCGACCAGAAGGTCGCGCAGTACGACGCCGGCGAGCGCTTCGTGGGGTCGGTCGTCGAGCGGATCGGGATGCCCGGGTTCAACTTGGTGTGGTCCGAGCCCGGCAACATGCCCCGGCCCGGCGAGATCGACGAGCCCGATCGCTGGATCGCCCGCGTCGTGGGCTGACCCATGCCACGCCGGCCGCCGGCGGTCGCGCGAGTCCTCACGCACGCCACGGCAACGATGCGTGCGCACGAGATGGTGGCGCCGGGCGACCTCGTGCTGGTCGCGGTGTCCGGCGGTCCCGACAGCGTGTGTCTGGTGCACACGATGGCCGACCTGCGCCGGCTGTTCCGGATGCGGCTCGCGGTGTTCCATCTCGACCATCGGCTCCGCGAGGACAGCGCCGCCGACGCGGCCTACGTGCGCCGGCTCGCGGAGCGCCTCGGCCTGCCGCTGCACGTCAGGGTCGCCGAAGGCTCGCCGGCCACGGGGGAGTCGGTCGAGGCGTGGGCGACCGTGCAACGCGGGAACGCCGCGAACGATGTTCGTCGGGAGATCGGGGCCGTCCACACGGCGGAGGGGCACACGCTCGATGATCAGGCCGAGACGGTGCTGCTCAACCTGCTCCGAGGTACCGGGATCGAGGGACTCTCGGGTATCGAGCCCGGCGGGCCCAGCCAGGGCAGCCTGATCCAGCCGCTCCTCGAGGTCACGCGTGACGAGGTCGAGGCCTTCTGCCGCGCGATGCATCTGCGCCCGCGACGCGATCCGATGAACGATGACCGCCGGTATCTGCGGGCCTCGATCCGACATGACGTGCTGCCGATGCTCGAGCGCGCGACGGGGCGGGGTGTGCGGGAACCGATCGCACGGACCGCCGACACGATCAGGCGTGATCGGGACGAATTGTGGGAGCGCACGGTCGTGCTCTACAAGGAGCTCGTCGACGGGCCGGATGGGGAGGTCCGCTTCGACGCCGAGGGGCTGGCCGCACTTCCGGACCCCGTGGCGGCTCGGCTGATCCGCTTCGCCGCGTATCAAGTGCTGAGCATCGACGCGCCGGCGCCGTGGACCAAAGGAGGCATCGAGGCGGTGCTCGATCTCGCCCGTGGGCGCCCCGGCCGCCGGCGCGACCTCCCGGACGGACGGGTCGCCCGGCGTGACCGCACGCACGTGGTCGTCACACGCGCGGAACGCGGCGACATCGACGACGAGTAGACTCGCGCCCTCGGATGGAAGCCTTCACTGACGACATCGAAACGGTCCTGATCCCCGAGGCTGAGATCCAGGCGAAGCTTGCCGAGATGGGCGAGAAGATCACCGCGGACTACCGCGACCGCAGCCTGCTCCTCGTCGGTGTGCTGAAGGGCGCGTTCGTCGTGATGGCCGACCTCGCGCGCCACATCGATCTGCCGCTGCAGTTCGACTTCATGGCGGTCTCGTCTTACGGCGCGGCCACGAAGACCTCCGGCGTCGTGCGCATCTTGAAGGATCTCGACCACGACCTCCGTGATCGCGACGTGCTCGTCGTCGAGGACATCGTGGACTCCGGCCTCACGCTCAAGTACCTGCTGAAGAACCTCGCCGGGCGCAAGCCCACGACCCTTGAGGTCGCGGCGCTTCTGCGCAAGGAAGGCATCCAGCAGGTCGATCTCGACGTCCGCTACGTCGGGTTCGACATCCCGAACGAGTTCGTCGTCGGCTACGGCCTCGATTACGCCGAGAAGTATCGGAACCTGCCGTTCATCGGAACCCTGAAGCCGTCCGCGTACGCGAGCTGACCGGGAACCCGGACCGCCTCCGCGCACGTCTCACCCGCATGCGTCGTGCCGCCCTCCTCATGGTGTTGCTTCTCGCGGCGGCGTGCGGGTCCAACGCGGGCGCACCGTCCGGCGGCATCGAGGGTCGCGTGACGATCGGGCCGACGTGTCCGGTCGAGCGCGAGGGCTCTCCCTGCCCGCCCGGCGCCTGGAGCGGCACGGTCCGCGCGACCGCGTCGGACGGCAGCGTGCACGACACGACGACGAGCACCGACGGCTCCTATCAGCTCGCGCTTGCGCCGGGGACCTACACCGTGACGCCCGTCGTCGAGGGCGGCGGTCCGCCGATCGCCAAGCCCCTGACGGTCACGGTCGGGAGCGCGACGCAGCAGCTGGACCTGCAGCTGGACTCCGGCATCCGCTGAGGACCTCAGCGTCCGCGACCCGCGGTAGCATCCCGCCCGTGAACGACCGGTTCGACGCCGCCGCGATCGAAGAAGGTGTCCGCATGATCCTGCGCGGGATCGGCGAGGACCCCGAGCGAGCCGGCCTCCGCGAGACGCCCGCCCGGGTCGCGCGGATGTACGGCGAGATCTTCGCCGGGATCGACGTCGACGCCTCGCAGATCGTGACGGTCGTCGAGGGCGCCGACTTCGACGAGATGATCATGGTGCGCGACATCCCCTTGTATTCGATGTGCGAGCACCACCTGATCCCGTTCAACGGCAAGGCGCACGTCGCCTACATCCCGAACAAGTCCCAGCAGATCACCGGGCTGTCGAAGATCGCCCGCGTCGTCGACACGCTTGCGAAGAAGCCGCAGGTGCAGGAGCGCCTGACGACCGAGATCGCGGAGTCGATCGAGCAGGCGCTCAGCCCTCGCGGCGTGTTCGTCGTGATCGAGGCCGAGCACCTGTGCATGACGATGCGCGGCATCAAGAAGCCCGGCGCGGTGACGGTGACGTCGGCGGTGCGCGGATTGTTCCGCAACGACGCCCGCACCCGCCAAGAGGCGATGCAGCACATCGGCATGCGCTGATCCGGAGGCCGGGCCGCGGCTCGGCCGTCCGCGCCGGTCCTCACTACGATGGCGGCGTGACCGAACGGATCTGGCGGTGCGGCGACCATGCCCTGACCCTCGGCGGGCGCACGCTCGTGATGGGCATCGTGAACGTCACGCCCGACTCGTTCAGCGACGGCGGGATGTTCGACGACGCGGGGGCGGCGGTGGCCCACGGCGCCCAACTGGTCGACGAAGGCGCCGACCTCGTCGACATCGGCGGCGAATCCACGCGCCCGGGGGCAGACCCGGTGCCCCAGGAGGAAGAACGGCGTCGCGTCTTGCCGGTGATCGAGGGATTGCACGCGCACAGGCCCGACCTGCCGATCAGCATCGACACGCGTCACGCGGCGATCGCGACCGATGCGCTGGCCGCCGGCGCGTCGGTCGTGAACGACATCTCGGGCGGCGCGGACGAGGAGATGTTGCCGATCGTGGCGAAGGCGGGCGCCGGACTCGTCCTGATGCACATGCGCGGCGACCCCGCCACGATGCAGGACGCACCCCTATATGAGGACGTGGTCGCCGAGGTGCACGAGTACCTGCGGGAGCGCGTCGAGGCGGCGATCTTCGCCGGCGTCCACGCCGATCGGCTGTGCGTCGACCCCGGCATCGGCTTCGGCAAGACCGTCGATCACAACCTGCAGCTGCTCCGCTCGATCGGGGTCTTCGGTGATCTCGACGCCGCGGTGCTGGTGGGTGCCTCACGCAAGCGGTTCGTCGGCGCCCCC
>DASYOY010000213.1:0-2992 GCA_036007245.1 Actinomycetota bacterium
GATCGACACCAAGATCAGCCAGGTCATGGACTACTTCGAGATCTTCCTCGGCAGGATGCAGATGTGCCGTCACGCCGCGACGGCGATCGACGCAACCTTCCAATTGTTCGCCAACGGGCAGGAGCTCGCATGAAGCGCTCCGGCAAGAGCCTGTGGGTCTCGATCATCATCGTGGTGGTGGTGGTCGTGCTCTCGGTCGGTGCCTTCGCGACCGGCCGTCTGCAGCCGACGCTCGGCCTCGACCTCAAGGGCGGCGTCTCGGTGATCTTGTCGGCGCCGGACGGCACGCCGGCCGACACGATGCAGCAAGCACTGGAGAACATCCGCAACCGCGTCGACGCGTTCGGTGTCGGCGAACCCGACATCGCGCTGTCCGGTAACACGATCGAGGTGCAGATCCCCGGACTGTCCGACAGCAAGATCCAGCAACAGGCGGTCGACCTGCAGTGCATCGCCGACACCAAGGGTGCGACGTACGGCTGCGCTGCCGATTCGAAGACCCCCGCCACCGCGCTCGATGGATTCGAGGTTACGTCGCAACAGGCGCAGGTCTGCGTCTTCGCCGGGACCGCGCAGCTCGCCTGTGCGACCGACCAGACCGGAGCCGACAACATCAAGCAAGGGATCACGCCGGTGGCGAAGTCCTCCATCTCCCCTTCGGCACCTGCGTCCGCGACGGCCAGCAGCAGCGCGTCGCCGTTGGCAAGCCCGACATCGTCTCAGGGACCGGGCTCCAAGCTCGGGCCGTACTGCCTCACCGACATCTCGAACAGCCCGCTGAAGTGTTACCGCGATTACGCGGCCGCGCAGGCGGCGTACAAGTCCCTGACAACGAAGGTGACCAAGACATCGTGGTGCATCAGTCCACCGGGCACGAGCACCACGAGCACGGCGCCGAGCGCGGCGCCGACGCCCCCGTCGGGTGGCAAGTCCAAGCCGACGTCGACGCCGTCGGCCGGCGCTGCGGGGTCGAGTCCCTCGCCGAGTGCGAGCCCGAAGCCGTCGCCCGCGGAGACCGCATATGGCCAGCTCGACACGAGCGGTTCCTCACAGCTGCCGTGCGATTACACATCCAAACAAGACGCCCAAGCCGGGCTCGACGCCTTGTCCGTTCAGCACGTCACCACGCAGTACTGCGTCATCAGCTCCGCGGGTCAGAACCTGGGGTGCTACACCTCGCAGGACGCCGCCGCGCAGCGTCAGCGCGAGACCGGGCAGGAGAGCCTGCTGCAGCTGATCGGCAAGACCGCACGACTCGAGGAACGCCCCACGCTGCAGATCGTGACACCCAGCGATCCGCAGTTCCAGTCGATCACGCTCACGTGCCCTCCATCGCAGGCGCAGACCAAGCAGTGCGAGGGCGGCGCCAACGACACGACCGACGTCTGGTACCCGGACAAGAACGGTGACTACGTGCATCTCGGGCCCGTCGTCATCACCGGCGCCAACATCACGAGCGCGACCGCCTCGCTCTCCGGCTCGAGTCAGTCCGTCGCGGAGTGGGTGATCAACTTCGTGCTGGACAGCCAGGGCACGGCCGCGTTCGCGACCGCGACACGCGAGGCCGTCAATGCGCAGTCCCCGCAGAACCAGATCGCCATCGCTGTCGACCACCAGATCATCTCGAACCCGGTCGTCCAATCGCCGATCACGGCGGGACGAGGCCAGATCACGGGGAGCTTCACGGAAAGCGACGCCAAGAACCTCGCCGCGATCTTGAACGCCGGGTCGCTGCCAGTGAACCTGACGCAGCAATCCGTCCGGACAGTGAGTCCGACGCTCGGCACGACGTCGCTCAAGGAAGGCATCATCGCCGCGGCGGCGGGACTGATCCTGCTGTTCCTGTATCTGCTCTTTTACTACCGGCTGCTCGGCATCGTCGCCTGGTTCGGCATGTCGATCTGGGCAATCTCTGCGATCGCATTGATCTCCCTAGCGGGCAGGAGCTTCGGTTACGCGTTGACCCTCGCGGGCGTTGCCGGGTTGGTGATCTCGCTCGGCGTCACGGCGGACTCGTACATCGTGTTCTTCGAACGATTGAAGGACGAGGTCCGAGCTGGCCGGTCGCCGCGGACCGCGGTACAACCCGCGTTCCAGCGCGCGTTCAAGACCATCGTCGCCGCCGACATCGTCACCGGGATCGCCGCAGCGGTGCTGTACTTCACCGCCGTCAGCTCTGTGCGCGGGTTCGCTCTGACGCTCGGAGTCGCAACCGCGTTGGACCTCGCCGTCGTGTACTTCTTCAAGCGCCCGACGGTCTTCCTGATCGCGCGGAGCAAGCGGCTGTCGACGCTTCGTGGGTTCGGGCTCGTCTCGGCGACGGGGGCCGACCACATCGAGCATGAACAGCAGGCGGAGGGCGCGCCGTGAGCCTGAAGAGCGCCTACGCGGTCTACCGGGGTTATCGCGTCCCGCATCTGCAGTTGATCGAACACCGCAGGTGGTGGTTCATCTTCTCGGGCATCCTGATCGCGCTGTCGTTGATCGGCATCATCGTCAACGGGTTTCACTTCTCGATCGACTTCGTCGGCGGTGCCGAGCTCAACTACGCGCCCGGCACGACGCTCACGGCGGACCAGATCCAGACCGTGCTCGACAACTACAACCTGCCGGGTGAGATCCAGTTGGTCTCGGGCGGCGAGCAGGTCTCGATCCGCACCGATGCCCTGACCACCGATCGCCAACCGTTGATCGATGACCTGGCGACCCAGGCCAAGATCTCGCCCGAAGAGGTCAACGTCCAGGACATCGGGCCCACCTGGGGCCAGGAGATCTCACGCAAGGCGATCCGCGGACTGATCTTCGTGTTGCTCTTCATCGCGATCTACATCGCCTGGCGGTTCGAGTGGTCGATGGCGGCCGGCGCGATGATCGCTCTGGTCCACGACGTCTTGATCACGGCCGGCATCTACGCGCTGGTCGGCCGGGAGGTCACGCCCGAGACCGTGATCGCGATCCTCACGATCTTAGGTTTCTCGCTCTACGACACCGT
>DASYOY010000214.1:0-7058 GCA_036007245.1 Actinomycetota bacterium
CGAGGAGGGAGGGGAAGCATGCGCAAGCCATTGTTCGTGGCTGCTCTCGTGCTCGTGATCATCGGTGCCGCCTTAACGGTGTCGTTCGCCTCGGGCCAGCGAGCTGTGACGCACCCGATGCGGATCACGGTGCGCGAGCACGCGATCACCGACACGGTGATCGACAACGGGAAGAAGGGCGACTCCACCGGCGACCTGCTCACGTGGCACAACCCGATCTTCGACGCGACCAACAGCCACCAGGTCGGGCACGACCAGGGTGACTGCATCCGGATCTCGCCGAAGGCCGGCACGTGGGAGTGCCGCTGGCTGACCTACATCGCGGGTCACGGCGCGATCATGGTCGAGGGCGCGTTCTTCGACGGGCGCGACAACACGCTCGCGGTCACCGGCGGGACCCAGGAGTTCCGCAACGCGCGTGGCTCGATGAAGCTCGTGAGCTTGCACGGCGGCACGCAGTACAACTTCGTCTTCCAGCTGCTGCCGTAAGGATCACGCTCGGCGCGTTGTGACGGGCGGCCTATTCGGGGCCGCCCGCCACGCGTCCGGAGCCGGCCCCGGTACCGTGTGCCGATGGTCGAGACGTTCGACGCGGGGACGGTCGCGTGCCACGTGCTCGTCGACGGCGGCCGCACGGTGTCGCCGCGGTTCGTCTTCCGTGGCTACGACGACGCGATCCACGGACCGTTCGTCCGTCCGTGGCTGAACGAGGAGGGCAAGCTCGCCGGCCGGTTCGCCGCGCTGTTGATCGAGTCGCCCGACGGCCACGTGTTGGTCGACGCGGGTCTCGGCGGGTTCGCGGGTGAGCTCGACGGCGGGCGCGTGCACGAGGAGCTCGCCGGACTCGGGGTGCGGCCGTGGGACATCCGAACGGTCGTGATCACCCATGGACACGCAGATCATGTCGGTGGCTTGCTCGGGCCGCGCCGTGAGCCGGCGTTCCCCGATGCTCGCCACGTGATCCACCGGGTCGAGGCCGACTTCTGGGCGTCGGACGAGGCCACTGAGCTTCCCGACGATGCCGGGGCACCCGCGCTCGCGGCGCTCCACGCATTGCTCGAGGCAGACCTGCTCGACCTGATCAGCGGCGACCTCGAGGTCGCGAAAGGCGTGCGCGCGATCGCCGCGCCGGGTCATACCCCCGGGCATCTCGCCGTGGTGATCAACGACGCGCTGCTGTGGGCCGGCGACGCCGTGATCTCGCCGTTGAACGCGCCGCATCCGGAATGGGTCAGCGCCGCCGATATGGACGGCCCGACGAACGAGGCGACGCGGCGGGCGCTGTTCGCGCGCGCCGCGGACGACCGGCTGGTGTTCGCGGCGAGTCACCTGCCGATCGCTGGCCACATCGCGCGAGACGGCGACGCGTTCGCCTTCGCAGAGATCTAAGCGCCGGCGCTCCGCATCCGCTCTACGGAGACCGCGTGCGCAGCCGACTCGCTCTGCGGCAGCCCGGTGATGGTCGTCAAGAACTCCTCCTGGTCTAGCGTCCACACCGCGGCGTCCCCGAGCGCTCGCACCGTCGCCGTGCGAGGCACGTCGTAGAGCAGCGCGATCTCGCCGAAGAACGCGCCCTCGTCGAGCGTATTGACCTGCTCGCCGTCCACCAGCACGGCGAACGAGCCCTGATCGACAACGTAGAACCGGTCCCCGACGTCCCCCTGGCGGATGACATCGGTGCCGGCGGGGACCGCGATCAGGTCCATCTGCCGCGCGAGCCGCTCGAGGTCGACGCTGGGGAGCGGCGCGAACATCGGGATGCCCCGGAGCAATGCCAGTTCACGCTCGGGCAGGACCGCGGACGCGTCGATCGCCCGTAGCCCGCCGATCGACGTAAGACCTGCGATCAGGACGACGGTGCCGCTGATCACGAGCGCCCACGACAGGCCGACCGCGCTCTCAAGCGCTGGGGCGACGACCGCGCCCGCCGCATAGCCGAGGAGCCACATCGCCTCAACCGCGCCGAACACTCGCGTCAACACGTCGTCCGTGGTGGTGCGCTGCAGCAGCGTTCGTCCGAGGACATCGAGGAACGTGATCGCGGCGCCGTACAAGATCGCGGCACCGACCGCGAGCGCGAACGTCTGGGCGACGCCCAGCATGGCGGAGCCGGCGGCGAACGCGATCGCGCCCGCCACCATGGGCCACAGGAGCGCGCGTCGCGTGGCGAAGACGACGGACACCGCCGCCCCGACCAGGAGTCCGACGCTGATCAGCGTGGTCATCAAGCCAACGCCGCCGGCGCCGAGCCTCAAACGATCGATGACCAAGGGCACGGTGAGCACCCCGATCGCGCCCGTTGCGATCGCGGCTGCGGCCGCTATCAGGACGAGGAGCCGCGGGCTCCGAGAGCGCGCCAACATCGCAAGGCCGCGAACGGCATCGGTTGCGAGGCTCCACGGTCGGAAGGGACCGTCGGGATGGTCCTCCCCCCGCGGGGTGTGGACGCCGAGCGTCAGGATGACGCCGACCAGCAGTGCCCCCGCCGCGACGGCATAGATCGACCCCGTTCCGACGCCCGCCAGCACCGCCGCGACGATCCCGCCGGCGGTCGCGCCGATCCCCTCGACGAGGGAGGAAACGGAATTGGACGCGGCGACCTCTTCAGGCGTGTCACCGAGCCACGGCATCAGCGCATGGTGGTTCGGACGACCCAGCGTGTACGTGACGGCGGCAACCATCGCGAGCACATAGACAACGGCCGCCGACGCCCCGGAGATCATCGCCGCGGCGGTCACGCCGGTCGTCACGCTCTGTGCCAGGTAGCCGATACGGACCACCCGCTCTCGGCGGAACCGATCTCCGAGCGCCGAAGCGATCGGCGCGAGCAGGCCCGCCGGCATGAGCAGGAGGATCGACACGAAGCCCACGGCCTTCGTCCCGCCTTGGTCGAAGGCATAGATCTCGATCGCGACCCACATCGCCGGCTCGGCGACGTTGAACAACAGGAACGCGAGCTGCATCCGCGTGATCGCTCGGTTCTGCAGCACTGCGTGCAACGCACGGGCAGGCGGACCGATATGCGAGAGCAGCCGGTTCATGCCGGGCGCTCGAAGGCCCAGAGCAAGGCGAAGGGAAGGCCCTCGAGCGCCTTCTCGGGGCTCAGATAGAGATCTTCAACCCCGAGCTCGCGAAGGAGGGCTTCGTCGATGAAGACTTCGACGCAGCGTCGAACGACGAGCCCAGCTGCGATCGCTGCCGAGACGTAGGCGCTCGGCCAGTGGATGTGGTTCCGTGTCACGCCGCGGGTTCCATCGGATCGCTTGAAGAACGCATGTCCGCCCGTCGAAGTCGCCATCGGGTGGATGTCTGAGGTGACGACGGCCCCACCCGGCGCAACGATCCGCCCGAAACCATCGAAGACCGGCGTGAGATCGTCGACGTGCGTAAGGGCGAGTCCGCACACGATGACGTCGGCGCTCACCTCGGCGAACGGCAAGCGAGTGAAGTCGCCGACCACCGTCTGGATCGAGCCGCGCTCCGACCGTCCGACGGAAAGCATCGACTCCGAGAGATCCACCGAGATCACGCGGTGACCCAGGCGCTCGAGCTCATCCGCGATGCGCCCGGTTCCCGTCGCGACGTCGAGTGCCCGGCCCGCAGGGAGCTCCGAGAGCAAGGCGCGCAGCGCTCCCTGCTCCGCGACGATCAAGGGGTTCGGGTCGTCATATGTCGCAGACCACTCGCGATATGCGTTCGCAGGATCGAGGTCATCGATCACTCGTTCCTCGAAGACCTTGTCGTCGCCCTCTCCCTCGAGGAGCCGCCGCATCGCGTCCATGCGAGCCTCCGCGGTCGCCGGATCGCCGAACGGCCACTCCCGGAGGAGCGCGAGGCCGTGCAGACCCAGGTACCAGCGTTGCAGTCGAACGCGGAGTGTCATCCGGCGACGCTAGCCGGTTCGCACAGGGGCCGTCGAGCGACGGTCAGTGGTCGAGCTGGGCGAGGAACGTGTCGAGGTCGGGCGCGACGTGGAACGTCGGCTCCACGCGCCCTTCGAACGCCTCGACCGTCTTGTAGCCGTTGCCGGTGATGTAGGCGACCGTCTCCTCGTCGGGCTTGACGATGCCTTGCTCGCACATCCGCTTGAGGTTCGCGATCGTGACGCCGCCCGCGGTCTCGGTGAACACGCCCTCGGTCTCGGCGAGCAGCATGATGCCGTCGCGGATCTCGTCCTCGGTGCACCACTCGATGTGGCCGCCGGTCTCACGCGCGACCTGCATCGCGAACATCCCGTCGGCCGGCGAGCCGATCGCGAGCGAGCGCGCGATCGTATTCGGCTTCATCGGCGTCACCGTCTCGGCGCCGTCCTGGAACGCCTGCGCCACCGGGCGGCACCCTTCCGGCTGCGCGCCGGAGACGCGATACGGCTTGCCCTCAACGGCCCCGATCGCCGTCAACTCCTGGAACGCGCGGTGAACCTTGGTCAGCAGCGCACCGCTCGCGATCGGCACGACGACGTGGTCGGGCAACCGCCAGCCGAGCTGCTCCGCGGTCTCGAACCCGAGCGACTTCGACCCTTCCGCGTAGAACGGCCGCATGTTCACGTTGACGAACGCCCACGGGAGCGCCTCGGCGACCTCGGAGCACAGCCGGTTCACGTCGTCGTAGTTGCCCTTCACGGCGACGACCTTGGCGCCGTAGATCTCGGTCGCGAGGATCTTCGCGCGCTCGAGGTCGTCGGGCACGAACACGTAGCACGGCATGCCGACCTTCGCGGCGTGCGCGGCGGTCGCGTTCGCGAGGTTGCCGGTCGACGCGCAGCTGATCGCCTCGAACCCGAACGCGCGCGCCATCGTCGTGGCCACGCTGACGACGCGGTCCTTGAAGGAGTTGGACGGGTTGACGGAGTCGTCTTTGATCCACAACCGCTCGAGGCCGAGCCGCTGCGCGAGGTTGTCGGCGCGCCGCAATGGCGTGAACCCGGCGCCGAGGTCGACCCGCTCGATGTCGGGCCCGCCGGGCAACAGTGGTTGGTAGCGCCACATGCTCGCCGGACCGGCCTCCACCTCCGTGCGGAACGCCGTGCCGTCGATCGCGTCGAGGTCGTACGCGGGCTCGAGCGGCCCGAAGCACTCCTCGCAGATCGTGAGCGGCTCGACCGGATAGCGGGCGTGGCAGATCCGGCACTCGAGGGCCGCGGGCGTCGTGATCGACGGCGGCGTCACCATGTCGTCGCCCCCGTGTCGGCGGAGCCCACCGTCCGCGCGTACTTCGCCAGCGCGCCCTGCGTGTACTTCGCCGCGGGCTCGGTCCAGCCGGCTCGGCGCCGCTCGAGCTCGGTGTCGTCGACGATCACGTCGATCGTGCGGCCGTCGGCGTCGATGCGGATCCGGTCGCCATCGGCGAGCAACGCGATCGGCCCGCCGACGAAGGCCTCGGGAGCGATGTGCCCGACGCTGATGCCCTTCGTCGCGCCGCTGAACCGGCCGTCGGTGATCAGCGCGACGTCCTTGCCGAGCCCGGCGCCCGCCACCGCTGCGGTCACCGCCAGCATCTCGGGCATCCCCGGCGAGCCCTTCGGCCCTTCGTACCGGATCACCACCACGTCCCCGGCCACGATCGTGCCCGCGGTGAGCGCGTCGAACGCGGCCTGCTCGGAATCGAACACGCGCGCCGTGCCTTCGAAGACCGTGCCCTCCATGCCGGCGGCCTTGATCACCGCGCCGTCGGGCGCGACGTTGCCGCGCAGGATGGCGATCCCGCCCCACGGATGGATCGGCGCGTCGGCGGGGTGCACCACGACGCCGTCGGGCGCCCGCGGCTTCGCGTCGGTGAGGTTCTCGGCCTGGGTCTTGCCGGTGACGGTCAGGCAGTCGCCGTGGAGTAGCCCGAGGTCGAGCAGCTCCTGCATCACGACCGGCACACCCCCGACCCGGTCGAGATCGCTCATCACGAACTTCCCTGCGGGACGCACGTCGACGAGATGCGGCGTGCGCCGCGACACCCGGTCGAAGTCGTCGAGGGTGAGCTCGACGTGCGCCTCGCGGGCGATCGCGAGCAGATGGAGCACCGCGTTGGTCGAGCCCGCGACCGCCATCACGACGGCGATCGCGTTCTCGAACGCCTCCTTCGTCATGATCTGGCGCGGGCGCAGGTCGCGTGCGAGCACCTCTGTCGCGGCGATGCCCGCCTCGCGCGCCGCAACCTCACGCCGGTAGTCGACCGCCGGCGGGCTGGCACTGCCGGGGATCGACATGCCGAGCGCCTCGCCGACACACGCCATCGTGTTCGCGGTGTACATCCCCGCGCAGGATCCGGTCGTGGGACACGCGGCGCGTTCGAGGGCCTTCAGCTCCTCATCGTCGATCGTGCCCTTGGCGTGCGCGCCGACCGCCTCGAACACGTCTTGGATCGTGACGTCGCGGCCTTGATACGTGCCCGGCAGGATCGTCCCGCCGTAGAGGTAGACGGCGGGCAGATCGAGCCGGGCCATCGCCATCAACATCCCGGGCTCGGACTTGTCGCACCCGGCGATGCCGACGAGCGCGTCCAGGCGCTCAGCGTGCATCACCAGCTCGACGGAGTCGGCGATCAGGTCACGCGACATCAACGAGGCCTTCATGCCCTCGTGGCCCATCGCGATGCCGTCCGACACCGCGACCGTCGTGAACTCGATCGGCACAGCGCCACCCTGGCGCACGCCTTCCTTGGCGAGCGCGGCGAGCTTGCCGAGGTGGTAGTTGCAGGGCGTGACCTCGTTCCACGAGGACGCGACGGCGACCTGCGGCTTGCCGAAGTCCTCCTCTGAGAACCCGACCGCGCGCAGCATCGCCCGGGCGGGTGCCCGCTGGGGGCCGTCGGTGACCTCCCAGCTGCGGGGGCGGTTCGGCTGACGCTCACTCATCGGACGACCTCACGGGGGAGATAGGGGCCTCACGGTAACAGCGGGCGCCTCGCTACGATGCGCCGATGACGGCGATCGGACGTGTCGACGGACTCGTGATCGACGGTGACGACACGATCGCCCTCGCGCGGTTCTGGGCCGCGATGTTCGACACGGAGATCGCGTCGATCGCGAACGAAGGCGAGCCGAACGAGGCCCACTACGTCGACGT
>DASYOY010000215.1:0-5893 GCA_036007245.1 Actinomycetota bacterium
CCGGCGGCTTGGTGCAGCGCCGGGGCCGCTTGCCGCTCGGGCGCCTTGGGGAGCGCATCGAGGTCGGCGAGCAGTTCGAGGGCCTCCGCGCACGCCCATCCCATGTCGCCGTAGGTGACGTTCGACAGCGCGACAACGCCGATCTTGCGATCCGGCAACCACCGCATGTGAGAGCCGTAGCCCGGCACGCCGCCGCTGTGCGTCACGATCGTGCCGAGGCGTGCGTCGAGTCGCATCGACAAGCCGATCCCGTAGCCGTATGCGACGTGCCGCGCGGGTCCGCTGGGCCGCGTGCGGATCGCGTCGATCGTGTCCATCCGCCGAGGCTGCTGCATCTCGCGCCGGGCCCAACGCGCGAGCGGGCCATCGTCGGGATCGTCGCGCGGCGGATACGCGTCGCAGAAGAACGTCACCCATCGAGCGAGATCGGCCACCGTCGACCACAGGCCGCCCATCGGGGCGATGGTGCCGTCGCCGGGCGGCTCGGCCTCGGCGGCCCACGCGCCGTCTTGCCACCGATACGGCTCGGCGACGTTGACGCTTGCCGGCCGGACCCAGGTCGTGTTGATCATGCCGAGCGGGCCGAGGAACCGCTCCGTGACGAGCTCCTGCGGCGTGATGCCGGCCGTTCGTTCGATCACCCGACCGATCAGCCCCCAGCCGAGATTCGAGTACTCGAACTCGGTTCCCGGCGTCCAGGAGAACGAGACGCCGGCGTCGATCAGGGCGTCCATGCGGTCGTGTGGCAGGTCGAGGTGACGGTCGGCCCAAGGGTCGTCGGTGGGCAGGCCGGATTCCATCGAGGCGAGATGGCGCACGGTGAGCGGCGGGCCATCGGTGGTCGGACCGTGCCAGCCGGCGAGTTCGGGCACGAAGGTTGCGACGGGCTCGTCGAGACGAACGGTGCCGTCGACCACGAGCGACATCAGCGCGGCACCGGTGAACGACTTCGTCATCGATGCGATCCGGAAGACGCTGTCCTGGTCGGGTTGCATCGCCTCGCCGACGCGGACCGTGCCGATGCCTCTCGCGGTGATGAGCTCGCCCTCCTGGATCAGGCCCCACGCGATCGCCGGCGGGTGTTCGACGAGGGCCCAGCGGGCGAAGACGTCGTCGAGCTGGGGCAACGCGTCCTGAAGATCCATGGTCGCCCGAGCCTAGCCGGGCGGCGGTACCTGCGCGTGGGGCGTCTTGCGACGCAAGAAAACTTCGGCTCTTACGCTTGACTTCCGAACACATGTTCGGTAGAGTGGGGGTCTTCTGACCGGCTCCTCCCCCGGAACGGTTGTCGACGTGGAGGGACGTCCCCTACGCGAGCGGCGTTGATCGCGCGCGTCCACGAGCTCAAGCGTGCCGCGTCGGCTGCGCAACGCGAGATGCTCGACTGCCTCGCCCAACTCGAGATGCACGAAAGGTGGCTCGACGACGGCGCGCACGACATGCCGCATTGGGTGTCGATGCAGCTCGGTGTCTCGCGCTGGAAAGCCGAGCGCTGGGTGGCCGCCGGTGCAGAGCTCCGATCCCTTCCGGCCATCTCCGCGGCGTTCGACGCGGGCGAGATCGGTATCGACAAGGTCGTGGAGCTCACGCGATTCGCGACACCCGAGGACGAAGAGGCGCTCCTTGAGTGGGCGGGCGACGTCGCGTCCGGCGCGATCCGTCGCCGTGGCGAAGAACTGCGCCGCGCCGAACGTGTCGAGGCCGCGCAGATCGAGGAGGACCGCTGGCTCGCTTGGCGTTGGACCGACGAGGGCAAGCGGCTCCTCCTGGAGGCGGAGATGCCGGCCGCGCAAGGCGCCCTCGTGACCGAAGCACTCGACCGGCTCGCGAACGAGATCCCCGTGATGCCCGGCGAAGAGCATCCGATGTTGATCGGGCGCCGCCGGGTCGACGCCCTTGCGATCGCGTGCGGGTCGGCGGGCGGCGACGGTGCCGACGCAACGGTCGTGATCCACGTCCAAGCCGAGACGCTCGCAGACGATATGGCGAACGCGCGCACCGACACCGATGTCGTACTGCCGATAGACGTGGCACGGCGCTTCCTGTGCAACGCGAACATCCAAGCCGTCGTCGAGGCCGCGGACGGGTCGGTGGTCGGCCTCAGCCGCACCTCGCGCGAGCCGTCGCGCTGGATGCTGCGGCAACTCCGCTACCGCGACCGGTCGTGCACCTTCCCCGGATGCGGCAACCGGAGGTTCACGCAGGCGCACCACATCCGATGGTGGTCACGCGGCGGCGCGACCGACCTCGACAACCTGACGCTCGTCTGCACGTTCCACCACCGACTCGTGCATGAGCATGGATGGAACCTCGACCGAACACCCACCGGCGCCGTCCGATGGTTCCGGCCCAGCGGCGTCCGATACCGAGCCGGTCCGCATACACCGCCGCGCGAGTGCGCGGCGTAGATCCGGTCCCTGTCCCGATAGCGAATCAGCCGCGACATCGGAACGCGCCTTCAGGCGACCTCCGCCTGAAGTGACCCGAACCCTCACCTCTTCTTGATCGCGCGATCCTTCTGGATCTCGCGCACGGCGTGGTGCCCGGGCAAGCCCGTGACGCCGCCGCCGGCGTGGGTCGCGCTCGACGCCTGATACAAGCCCTTGATGGGCGTGCGGTAGTCGGCGAACCCCGGCACCGGCCGCATGTGGAACAGCTGGTCCACCGTCAGCTCGCCATGGAAGATGTTGCCGCCGATCAGATCCCAGCCTTCCTGCATCTGCTTCGGGCCGATGATCTGCCGCGCCTTCACCGAGTCCTTGAAGCCGGGCGCGACATCGTCGAAGTGCTGGATCAACCGGTCGGCGTACGCCTCGAGCTCGGGCCAGTGGTCGTCTTCGTCGTCGGCCCACTTCGCCGGCACCCACTGGCTGAACATCGACACGGTGTGGATGCCCTCGGGCGCGAGCGTCTTGTCGACCACCGTGGGGATCTCGGTGTCGGCGAACGGCACACGCGACGCCTGCCCGAACCGAGCGTCCTGGTACGCCTGCTCGAGCTGCTCGTTGTCGTCCAGCAGCTCGATCGCACCGCCATGGATCTCGGGGTCGTAGTCCGGGTTCGCCAAGAACGTCGGCAGCTTGTCGATCGCGAGGTTCACCTTCACCGTGCCGCTGCGCGTCTTCCAGTTCTCGATGTCGGTCACGAACTCCGACGGCAGCTCGTCGCGCTCCAGCTGCTGTAGGAACGTGATCTTCGGGTGGATCGCGGTGATCACGAGCGGTGCGCGGAGCTCCTCGCCGCCGTCCAACACCACGCCGGTCACGCGACCCTCGCGGGTCGTGATCTTCTTGACTCCCGCGTTCACGCGGACCTCGGCGCCGAAGAACTTCGCGCTCGCCTCGCACGCCTCGGCGACGGCACCCATGCCGCCCTCCATGAAGCCCCAGCTCGCGACCTCACCGTCGCCGATATCGCCGACAGAGTGGTGCATGAGCACGTACGCGGTGCCGGGCGCGTCGGGGCCGGCCCAGGTGCCGATGATCCCGTTGACCGCCATGAACCCCTTCATCTGTGGGGTCTCGAACCAGCGGTCGAGCAGATCGGTCGCGCTCATCGTGAACAGCCGTGTGATGTCGGCGGCCGTCTGCTCGTCGACCTGCGTGCGCAGGCCCCACGCCAACTGGAACACGTCCTTCAGGTCGCCGAACTTCTTCGAGCCGATGTGGGGCGGCGTCTGCATGAGGAGCGGCCCCATGATGTCGGCGATCCGCCCGACCCATGCGTAGAACTCGAAGTACGCGTCGGCGTCCTTCTTCGAGATCTTCTCGATCGACTCGCGGGTGATCTTGTCGTCGCTGTGCTGGATGATCGAGCCGCCGCCGCGCATCGGCATGTACCCCTGACCGAGCGGCAGCAGCTTGAACCCGAACTTCTCCAGCTGGAGGTCGCGCCGGAGCGTCGGCGGCATCAACGACATCGTGTAGCTGAGCGTGTTGACCTTGACGCCGGGAAGCTCGTCGGGCCACGGCTCCATCGTGTCGGCGGCGCCGCCGGTCTTGTGGCGCTTCTCGAGCACCACGGTGCGGGCGCCGAGCTTCGCGAGATAGGCGGCCGCGACCAGGCCGTTGTGGCCGCCGCCGATCACGATCGCGTCGTATGAGTTCGCGGGCATCTTTGACTCTCCGTTCAACAGGTCGGAGGGAGGCTACACCTGGGACCTTTCCGGCGGGTAGCCGCCGGTGACCAACCCTTCGGCGGGAACGGGTGCAACATCGAAGGGTCCCGGGCACACCGTAGGGATGTATCGACAGGGATGCATCGACAGGGATGCATCGATCCGACGGGAGGTTCCACATGACCGAGACCGCGACCTTCGGCGCAGGGTGCTTCTGGGGCGTGGAATGGGTGTTCCGCAAGGTGCCCGGAGTGCTCGACGCCGTGAGCGGCTACAGCGGCGGCACCACGGTGAACCCGACGTACCGCGACGTGTGCAGCCACACGACCGGCCATGCCGAGGTGGTCCGGGTCAGCTTCGACCCGGCGGTGGTCACGTACGAGCAGCTGCTCGAGGTGTTCTGGGCGATGCACGACCCGACACAGGTCGACCGCCAGGGTCCGGACATCGGCGACCAGTACCGCAGCGTGATCTTCACCGAGACGCCGGAGCAAGAGGTCCAGGCGACGGCCTCGAAGGCGAAGGCGCAGGAACGTTTCTCGCGGCCGATCGCGACCGAGATCGAGCCGCTGGCCGCGTTCTACCCCGCCGAGGACTACCACCAGCGGTACTACGAGGGGAACGGGCACACGCCGTACTGCCACGTGTTCCCCGCAGACGTGGTGGCCTCGCTCGGGCTCACCGGCGCGAAGGCCGGGTAGCTAGCTCCGGAAGCCGACCACCTTGTGCGATCCATCGCACAAGGGTTGGGAGCGCGACGCGCCGCATCGGCAGAGCGAGACGCGATCGACGGGCGGGAGCGACCGGTCGCCATACGTGACCGGCGCCCCGCCTGCGACGCGTACCGGCCCGTCGGGCTTGAGCGCGATCGCCGGCGGGCCGGCCGGGTCGGGGACGTCCCATCGGAACGGCGCCGGTTCGGGTCCGTCTTGCGGCTCCTCCTGGAAGCAGGCGTAGGGCGCCTCGCGATCGCAGAACGGCATCGCGCCCGACCGGCCGCAGCGGCACAGCGCGCAGAGGTCGCTCGCCGCGAGCGGATCGATCGCGTAGCCGTCGCCCTGTCGCCGGAGCGTCCCGACGGGGACGCCTTCGACCAGCATCGGCCCGCCCGGTACGACGTGGATCCGCATCGGGACACCGTACCTGTGGCTGCGATACTCGCCCGTCATGACCGCACGGCTGCGCGTGCAGATCCGCGAGGGTGGTGGGCCGCCGTACCGACAGCTCGTCGAGGGCGTTCGGCGGCAGATCGAGCGCGGCGCGTTGCTCCCCGGAGACCGGATCCCACCGGTGCGAACACTCGCCGATCAGCTGGAGCTCGCGCCGAACACCGTCGCGCGCGCCTACCGGTCGCTCGAAGACGACGGATATATCGAGGGCCGCGGCCGCGCGGGGACGTTCGTCGCCGACCGCCTTCCCGAGCGGCCCTCGGCGGCTGACGCCGCGCTCGCCACGGCCGCCGGCGACTACCTGCGGCGAGCGGCCCAGCTCGGGATCGGCCGCGAGGCGGCGATCCGCGCTCTCCGACGACGACCGTCCTAGCCCCAAGCCTGCTCGACCCGGTCAGACCCCGGGCGTAGACTCCCCGAACACATGTTCGAGGACCAGCTCAACCCCGAGCAACGGCTGGCGGCAACCCACGGCGAGGGGCCGCTGCTGATCATCGCCGGCGCCGGCACCGGCAAGACCACGACCCTCGCCGCTCGCGTCACGACGCTGCTCGAACGCGGCACCAGGCCGGAACGGATCCTGCTGCTCACGTTCAGCCGGCGCGCG
>DASYOY010000216.1:0-1759 GCA_036007245.1 Actinomycetota bacterium
CGACGCGCTCCGCGCGATCCCGTGGGTGTTCTCCTGGGCCCAGGCGCGCGTGAACCTCCCCGGTTGGTTCGGGCTCGGCACCGGCCTCGAGGCGGTCGCGCGTACCCGAGGCGGCCTGGTCCGTCTCAAGCGGATGCAGCGCACCTGGCCGTTCTTCGCCGTCCTGCTCGAGAACGCCTCGGTCTCGCTCGCGAAGGCCGACCGTGCACTGGCCGCCCGCTACCTCGCGCGCGCCGATCAACCCGAACACGCGGAGGCGATCTTCGACGAATGGGACCGGACAGAGCGGATGATCCTCGAGGTCACTGGAGAGGACCGGTTACTCGGTGGACGCGGGTCGCTCGCCGGCGCCGTCGATCTGCGCGCCCCGTACGTCGATGCCCTGTCGTACCTGCAGCTCCGGTTCCTCGACGATCCGAAGGCCACGCGACTCGTCCAGGCCACGATCGCGGGGGTCGCCGCCGGCCTGCAGAACACCGGCTGACCTGCGGATCTCCTGACCCGCGTTCAGGAACACAGCTACCGGGACACAACACCTGTGGCCTATGCTCCGGCCCTTCGTCTCGGACGGCAGACCGACCGGGGCACGAACGGAAAGGAAGAGCCATGGCTGACCTGGTGACTTCACTCCCGGCCCTCGAACCGGGCGACCGTCTGTTGTGCGGGCCTGGCCCGTCCAACGTCCACCCGGATGTGCTCGCGGCGATGCAACTGCCGATGAACGGGCACCTCGACCCCGACTTCTGGGACATCCTGCTCGACCTCGTCGAAGGCCTCCGCGCGCTGTGGCGCCAAGGCCACGGCCTGACGATCTGCCTGTCCTCCTCGGGGAACTCCGCGATGGAGGCAGGGTTCCTGAACCTCGTCGAGCCCGGGGACAAGGTCATCAGCACGAAGTGGGGCTTCTTCGGCTCGCGGCTGAACGACTTCGCCCACCGGATCGGCGCCGATGTCGTCGTGCTGTCCGCCGACCTCGGCCAAGCCGTGAGCGTCGACGAGATCATGTCCACGCTCGCCGCGAACCCGGACACCAAGGTCGTCACGGTCGTGCACGCGGAGACGTCGACCGGCGTCGAGTTCCCGCTCGAGGAGCTTTCGAACGCCATGAAGGCCGCGAACTCGGATGCGTTGCTCTATGTCGACTGCGTCACCTCGCTCGGCGGCCAGCAGGTCGAGGCCGAGGCGTGGGGCATCGACTACGGCTACTCGTGCTCGCAGAAGGCGCTCGGCTGCCCGCCCGGGATCGCGCCGATCGCGCTCAGCGACCGTGCGATGGAGCAGGTGAAGGGTCACAAGACGCCCGTCCCCTACTACTACGACATCGAAGAGTTGGCGAAGTACTGGATCGACCGGCCGATCGCGTACCACCACACGATGCCGATCCTGCAGTACTACGCGCTGTACACCGGCATCCGTCTGGCGCTGAACGAGGGCTTGGAGAACCGTTGGGCTCGCCACGCGGATGCCGGTCGCTACTTCCAGCAGGAGATCACGTCGCGCGGCTTCGAGCTGCTCGCCGACCCCGACCACCAGTTGGTGGAACTCACCGCGATCAAGGTGCCCGAGGGGATCGACGGCAAGGAGGTCCAGGGACGATTCCTGCGGGAGTTCGACCTCGAGGTCGGCGGCGGGCTCGGACCCACGGCCCCGCCGATCTGGCGGGTCGGACTGATGGGCGTGAACGCGAACCGCGCGGCGGCCGACCGGGTGCTCGCCGCGTTCGACGCCGTCGTACCGCGCTAGGCACGGTTGTCCACGG
>DASYOY010000217.1:0-10572 GCA_036007245.1 Actinomycetota bacterium
GGGCAGGTTGCCCACGTGTTACGCACCCGTTCGCCACTGATCCCCGGGCCGAAGCCCGGTTCACCGTTCGACTTGCATGTGTTAAGCGCGCCGCCAGCGTTCGTCCTGAGCCAGGATCAAACTCTCCGTAGAGATTCCGGCCTCACCGTTTGCCCGAAGGCGTCGGGATCGGCCGTGTTCCGTTCGGAGTTGGCCGGCTCGAGAGGCACCTCGATCCGGCCTTTCCGACCGCCCGTTGCCGGGCGGGCGTTTCTTGGAATGTCAAGACCTGGGCACGGCAGAACCGTACCTCGGTCTGACGAGGCACTGGCATTCACACGCTGTTCAGTTCTCAAGGTGCGAACGGCGCACGTATCCCCGCGCGGGAAAGAGAACTCGCACGGGTTCGCGCGCCGACCGATGATGGTATCAGCCTTGCCCGAGCCGTCAACCGGAGCGACGGCGGCTCCGGAAGACTTGCGCCGTACGACTCACCCGACCGAGACGATCTTGGCGAACTTCCGCCGGCCGACCTGTACCACGCGGCCGATCAACCGCTCGACGGGGATCTCGAGGGCTCGCGGCCCTACTGGCTCGCCGTCGATCTTCACGCCGCCCTGTTCGATGGAGCGCCGGCCCTCCCCGTTGGATGAGGCAAGGCCCGCTGCGACCAGCGCCTTCGGGAGCCATACCGTGCCGTCGGTCACCACGTCGGCCGGCAGCGCCACCTCGCGGATGTCGTCGGGTGTCGCATGTTCTTTGAACACCTTGTCGAAGGCGGCCTCAGCCGCATCCCCCGACCCCGGCCCGTGGTACCGCTCGACGATCGTGCGCGCCATACGGCGCTTCTCGGCGTTCGGGTGGATCGAGCCGTTCGCAAGGCCGGCGACGACGCGCTCGTTGTCTGCGGCCCCCAGGTCCGTGCACAGGAGCTCGTACTTCGCGATCAGGCCGTCCGGGAGTGACATCAGCTTGCCGAACATCTCGTCGGCGGGCTCGGTCAAGGCCACATAGTTGTCGAACGACTTCGACATCTTGCGCTCGCCGTCGAGCCCCTCGATCAACGGGACGGTCAGCACCGCCTGCGGCTCTTGCCCGTAGGCGCGCTGGACCTCGCGACCCATGAGCAGGTTGAACGTCTGGTCGGTGCCGCCGAGCTCGATGTCGGCCTCGACCGCAACGGAGTCGTAGCCCTGGAGCAACGGGTAGAGGAACTCGACGACGCTGATCGGCTGGTTGCCTTGATACCGCGTGCGGAAGTCCTCGCGTTCCAGCATCTGCGCGATCGTCGTCACCGACGCGAGCCGGATCAGGTCCGCGGCGCTGAGCTCCGCGAGCCATTCGGCGTTCCGACGCACCGTCGCTCGCTCGACATCGAGTACGAGCCCCGCCTGCTCGAGGTAGCTCCTCGCGTTCTCGTCCGCCTCCTCGGCGCTCAGCATCGGGCGCGTCTCGGACCTGCCCGAGGGATCGCCGACGCGGCTCGTGAAGTCGCCGACGATCAAGATCGCCTCGTGGCCCGCTTCGAGGAAGCGCTGAAGCGCGCCGAGCACGACCGAGTGACCGAGCGTGAGGTCGGGCCGGCTCGGGTCGATGCCGAGCTTGACCCGGAGCGGTCGCCCGAGGGCGAGCTTCGCGTCGAGCCCGTCCGCGGGGATGATCTCGGCGACGCCCCTCCGCAGGTCATCGAGGTCGGCCATCATCGCGCGGATGCTATCAGCGGGCCCTGCCTGATCTGTGCGCGCCGGGCCGTCACAAGATCGGCATATCCACTCGGCCACAAGGTCGGTCCGCCTCCCAGGAACGCGAAAGGCCAGGGGTACGCTCGCGCCGATGGTGAAGGCCCGCGCCCTCGCCCTGTTCATGGTGCTCGCCTTCCTGGCCGGCGCATGTGATCTTCCCCGACTGGACGACCAGCGGGAGCGTCCGCTCGCCCAGACGTCGACGATCTACGCGAGCGACGGCTCGCTGATCACCGACCTGCATGCGACCGAGAACCGGGTGATCCTCACCCAAGATCAGATGCCGCAGTCGGTCCGCGACGCAACGGTCGCGATCGAGGACCGTCGCTTCTATGAACACGGCGGCGTCGACCTGTTCGCGCTGGCCCGCGCCCTCGCCGTCGACATCGGGAACGGGGGCTTCGTCGAGGGAGGATCGACGATCACACAGCAGCTCGCGAAGAACCTCTACACGGGCGACGCGCAGAACCTCCGGCGCAAGATCGACGAGGCGGCGCTCGCCCTGCAGATGGAGAACCGGTACACGAAGGACGAGATCCTCACCGACTACCTCAACACCGTGTACTTCGGCGAGGGCGCCTACGGGATCGAGGCGGCGGCCGAGACGTACTTCGGGATCCACGCGAGCGAACTCGACCTGTCTCAATCGGCGACGCTCGCCGGACTGATCACCGCGCCCAACCACTTCGACCCCCTCGTGCGGCCGGCCTCTGCGCAGGGTCGACGCAACGTCGTGCTGCGGATCATGGCGCAGATGGGAACGATCACGCCGGCCGAGCAGGCCGCCGCCCGGCGCGAGCCGATCACCGTCGTCCACAACGATTCGCAGGACCGCTACCCGTTCCCGTACTTCGTCGACTACTTCAAGCAGTGGTTCCTGTCGAACCCGGCGTTCGGTCAGACGTACGATGACCGGTACCGGCTGCTATTCACCGGCGGGCTGCGGATCACGACCACGTTGGACCCGGCCATCCAGGCCGCCGGCGAGAACGCCGTGCGACAGATCCTGAACTACCCCAGCGACCCCGACGCGGCGATCACCGTGGTCGATCCACGAACGGGATACGTGCGCGCGATGATCGGCGGTAAGGACAAGGAGTACTGGTCGAACACCGGCGCCGGGCGTGTGAACCTCGCGACCGACGCCGGTGGCACGGGACGCCAGACCGGCTCGGCGTTCAAAGCGTTCGCGCTCGTCGCCGCGCTCGAGCACGGCTACTCCCCCGACTCGACGTTCGCGGCGCCCGCCTCGATCTCCCTCCCGCTTCCCGGCGGCGGCACGTGGAACGTGACGAACGCGGAGGGCCAGGGGTACGGCACCCTCAGCCTGCGAACCGCGACCGAGGACTCCGTCAACACGGTGTACGCGCAGCTGATCCAGCAGCTCGGGCCCGACACCGTCGTTCGCACCGCCGAGCAGATGGGCATGCGCTGCTGTACCAACGTCGGCGAGCCGACCAAGCCGCTGCTCGCCGTCGACAGCGCGGTCCTCGGCTCGAACGAAGCCAACACGCTCGAGATGGCGAGTGCGTACGGCACGCTCGCAACCGGCGGCAAACAGGTCGACCCCATCCCGGTCGAGTCGGTAGTCGGTCCCGACGGCACGGTGCTCTGGCAGGCCGACCCCAAGCCCAACCAGGTCGTGGATCCACAGGTCGCCGCGGCGGCGGACGACATCCTGCAAGACGTGGTGCTCTACGGCACCGGGACGGCCGCGAACATCGGCAGACCGCAGATCGGCAAGACCGGCACCGACGACAACCACGACAACGCGTGGTTCGTCGGGGCCGTGCCGCAGCTTTCGGCCGCCATATGGGTCGGGTTCCACGAAGGGCAGATCCCGATGGAGCCGCCTCGCACGAGGATCACCGTGTTCGGCGGCACCTGGCCCGCGCAGATCTGGCGACTCCTGATGGAGAAGGCGACCGCCACCCTGCCTCCCGACGCGTTCCCGACCCCGGAGGTGCACTACGTGACCGTCGCCGTCGACGCGACGCAAGATCCCGCATGTCTGCCGAACCAATTCACGCCGCCGAACCACATCGAGAGCCTCAACTACGTCGCGGGGACCGAGCCGACGCAGACCTGCACGTCGCCGACGACGCTGCAAAGCGTGCTGGTGCCCTCCGTGATCGGGTTCGACGAGCAGCACGCGACCGCGGCCTTGACGCAGGCGGGGTTCTACGTGAAGAGCGCGTCGGAAGCGTCGACGCAGCCCGTCGGCACCGTGATCTACCAGGACCCGGCCGCTGGCACGTCGAAGGAACAGACGAGCACGGTCACGATCACCGTCGCCCGGGCGCCCGCCGGGGCGTAAGCGTCGTCGTCCACCGCGAACCGGCCTCCAGCCACCGCCACGGGCGTTCCGTCGCGACCGAGATGCCCACCCGCGGCGTCACCTCCAGCCGTGAGCGCGGCACGGCCGTTCCCGGTTCGATCCACAGCTCGTCCGACGTCAGCAGGTCGATCCCATCGAGCGACCGATCGATGGCGAGCGCCTGCGCGAGCCGGCCGGGTCCGCGGCAGAGAGCGCGCGCGTCCGTGACGCCACGGTTCGCCGCGAGCACCGGCATATTCTCGAGCGGTTCGGCCGCACGGAGCAGGACGGCCGACGCCCGGTCGGGTCCGCCGGTGACGACGTTCAGGCAGTGGTGCACCCCGTAGATCAGATACACGTAGAGATGGCCCGCCGGGCCGAACATCGTTCGGTTGCGCGCGGTCGGTCCCCGGAACGAGTGGCTCGCGGGGTCATCGGCGCGGTAGGCCTCCGTCTCGACGATCCGGACACGCGCCTGGGAGCCGTCGGAGAACCGCCGGACCAGATGCCTGCCGATCAACGCGGGCGCGACCGTGATCGAGGGCCGGTCGAACCATCGACGCGGGAGCGCCGCGCTCACCGCGCTCAGGCCAAGCCGAACAGGAAGACGAGCAGCGCCTTCTGCGTATGCAAGCGGTTCTCCGCCTGGTCGAACACGACGGACCGGTCGCCGTCGATCGCGCGGTCGGAGATCTCCTCGCCGCGATGTGCGGGCAGGCAGTGCATCACCAGCACACCGGGGTCCGCGACATCGATCAGCGCCTCGTTCAGCTGATACGGGCGGAAGATCAGCGCGCGCTCCTCGGCCTCCGCTTCTTGGCCCATGCTCGCCCACACGTCCGTATAGAGGACATGCGTGCCTGACGCGGCCGCCGCGGGGTCGGTGCCCACTTCGATCGAGCCGCCCGTTTCGGCGGCGATCTCCTCCGCGCGCTCGACGACCTGCGGGATCGGCTCGAACCCCACCGGCGTCGATACACGAACGGTCATCGCGGCTTTCGCCCCTGCGAGCAGGAGCGAGTGCGCGACGTTGTTGCCGTCGCCGACGTAGGTCAGGATGCGGCCGGCCAAGCCGCCGAGGTGCTCTTCGATCGTCAGCAGGTCCGCCAGCGCCTGACACGGATGCTCGAAGTCCGACAGGGCGTTCACCACGGGGATCGAGGCGGCACCCGCCAGCGCTTCCAGCCGCTCCTGCTCGAAGGTCCGCAGCACGATCACATCGACGTAGCGGGAGAGCACCCGTCCCGTATCCTCGATCGTCTCGCCCCTGCCGAGCTGGAGGTCGCCGGACGACAGCGTGATCGGGTGCCCGCCGAGTTGCGCGACCCCGACCTCGAACGAGACACGCGTCCTCGTCGAGGACTTCTCGAAGATCAGCGCCGCGGAACGCCCCGCGAGCGCGTCCCGATGCATCTGGCGGTCGGCCTTGAGCTTGCCGGCGAGCGACAGCACGGATCCAAGCTCGGGAGCGGAGAGGTCGTCGACGGACAGATAGCCACGGGCCATGGCGCTCGAGTGTAGTCGGGCGGCTGCGGCGGCCGTCAGCCCGTGCGTAGGTTGGCGCCGAACCGATCGCCGACGGCGGCGACCATGCGGTCGATCGCGGCCTGGGCTTCGTCATCGGTGAGCGTTCGATCCGGCGCGCGGAGCTGCACGGCGAACGCGAGCGACCGGGTGCCGGGCTCGAGCGGCGCGCCCTCGAACACATCGAACAAGGTGCACGTATCGAGCACCGGACCGCCGGCCTCGACGAGTGCGTCGCGCACGTCTCGGTACGCGACGTCGGCAGGCAGCACGAAGGCGAGATCGCGGCGCACCGGGGGGAACCGTGGCGCGTCACGGAACTCGGATATCTGCTCTCCGGCCGCGGCACGAAGCGGTGTGAGGCCGATGGCCCCCGCCGCGACGCGGCCGTCGATCTCGAGCGACGCGGCGACGCGCGGGTGGATCTCCCCCACGACGCCGAGATGTGTCCCCTCGACCGACACGCGCGCCGACCGGCCGGGGTGGAACGGCGTGCCCGCATCCGGTTCCAACCGCCATCCGGTGACGCCGAGTTCGCCGAGCACCCCCTCGAGGACTCCCGTCGCATCCAGCACGTCGAACGCCTTACGTGGCGTCGACCAATCGGTGGACGAGAGCCCCGCCATCGCGAACCCGAGCTTCGACTGCTCGCGGAACGGATCGCCCGACCGGAACGTGGTGCCGACCTCGAACAGCGCGACCTGTGGGACGCCGCGCGCTTGGTTGCGCGCGATGGCGTGCAGGAGACCCGGCGTGAGCCGCGTCCGGAGGAATCCCTCCTCCGAACGGAGCGGGTTCGCGACGGCGATGGCGTCCTCGTCGCCGAACAGCGCGAGGTCCTGCGCCGAGGCGAACGGCGCCGGACGGATCTCTCGCAGACCGGCCCGCACGAGCGCGTCCTTCGCACGGGCGAGGAACGCGACGTCGTCCGGAACCCCGCCGCGATGCGGGGCGCGCGGCAGCTCGTTGCCGACGCGCTCGTACCCCTGGACCCGCAGGACCTCTTCGATCAGATCGACCTCGCGGTCGATGTCGGTGCGGTAGCCCGGAACCTCGACCTCGATCGCATCACCGGACGGCCGATGCACCATGCCCAGCGTGTCGAACACCGCGGCGGCGTCGTCCGTGCCGACCGGATAGCCGAGCAGGACGCCGGCGCGCGCGGGACGCATCGAGACCCAGCACCGTGGCGCGACGTCCCCTGCCTGGGTCAGGCCTCGCGAGGCGGTGCCACCGGCCCAGGCGGTCATCAGCTGCGCACACCGGGTCGCCGCCTGTTCGAGCCCTTCCGGATCGGTACCGCGCTCGAACCGGTGGGACGCCTCCGAGTGCAGATCGAGACGCCTCGCGGTGAGCAGAACGCCGCCGCGAGTGAAGTACGCGCTCTCGAGCAACACATCGTGCGTCGCGGCGGTGACCTCGGACGTCTGTCCGCCCATCACGCCCGCGAGGGCGACCGGACCATCCGCGTCGCAGATCAAGAGGTCGGCGGCGGTGAGCGACCGGTCGACGTCGTCGAGCGTTCGCATCGTCTCCCCGTCGCCGGCCCGTCTGACCACGATAGCCGGACCCGCGAGCCTCGCGAGGTCGAAGCCGTGCAGCGGCTGGCCGCGCTCGAGCATCGTGTAGTTCGTGGCGTCGACGACCGCGTCGATCGGACGCATGCCCGCGGCCGTCAACCGTGCCTGCGCGCGCAACGGCGACGGGCGATGTTCGACCCCGCGGACGATCCGCGCGAGGTACCGCGGACACGCGTCGAGCGCCTCGATCGTCACCGGCACCACGTCGGCGACGACCTCGTCCGTTTCCTCGACGGTGGGCTCGCGGACCAGCAGGGCCACGCCGGTCGCGGAGGCGACCTCGCGCGCGACGCCCAGCACCGAGAGGAAGTCCGGCCGGTTCGGTTCGACCTCGATATCGAGGACCGGGAGATCGAGCTCGAGCCGGTGCGCGACGTCGGCGCCGATCTCCAGGCCTTCGTCGTTGAGGATCAAGATGCCCTCGTGGTCGCCGCTGATCGCGAGCTCCCGCGGCGAGCACAACATCCCTTCGGACATCACGCCGCGGATCTCTCGGCGTCCGAGCGGCTCGTCCAGCACCGGCACACGCGCGCCGGGCGGCGCCCAGGGGACGAGATCGCCCGCGACCATGTTCCGAACACCGACGACGAGCTCGATCTCGCCGGACCCGTGCTGGATGCGCGCGATGCACAGCTTGTCGGAGCGTGGATGATCGCGCACCTCGAGGACGCGGACCACCACAACGCCGTCCAACCCGGCCCACGGACGCAGCACGCCCTCGACCTTCACGCCACGATGGGTCATCAGGTCGGCGAGCTCGTCGACCGGCATCTCGGTGGGCGCGAACTCGCGGAGCCACCCGAGCGGCACCCTCATGGCGTCACCCCGAACTGCTCCAGGAACCGCACGTCGCCCTCGATCAGCACGCGCATATCCGGGATGGCGTAACGCAGGAGCGCCACGCGCTCGACGCCGAGCCCGAACGCGAAGCCCGTGTAACGCTCGGCGTCGTACCCGCAGTTCTCCAGGACGGTCGGGTGCACCATGCCTGCGCCGAGGAGCTCGATCCACCCGTTGCCACACACGCTGCAGCCCACGCCGTCGCACCGGAAACAGCTCACGCCGACCTCGGCACCGGGCTCGACGAACGGGAAGTACGCCGGACCGAGGCGGATGCGGCGCCGCTCGCCGAACAACGCCTTCGCCATCACCTCGAGCGTGCCCTTCAGGTGCGCGAACGTGATGCCCTCGTCGACCACCAGGCATTCGACCTGTGTGAAGACCGGCAGGTGCGTCGCGTCGGCCGTCTCGCGACGGTAGACACGCCCGGGCGACACGATGTACACCGGCGGCGGCTGCGACTGCATGGTCCGGATCTGCGCAGCAGACGTCTCGGTCCGCAGCAGCAGTTCCGGGTGCCCGGGGATCGCGACGTACAGCGAGTCCTTCATCGTGCGCGCAGGGTGGTCGGGCGCGATGTTGAGCGCCTGGAAGTTGTGCCAGTCATCCTCGATCTCGGGACCGCCGACCACACGGAACCCCAGCGAGATGAAGATGTCGACGATCTCGCGCTCGACGAGGGTGAGCGGATGCAGCGACCCCGGTCGAGGCCGACGGCCCGGCAGGGTGATGTCGATACGGTCGGCGGCGAGCTGTTCCTGTTCGGCCGCGGCGCCGAGCTCCATCCGCCGGGCCTCGAGCGTCTCGACGAGGTCCGCGCGGATCGCGTTCACCCGCGCGCCCACCTCACGCCGGTCGCCGTCGGGCAGCGTGCCCAGGGCGCGCTGGAGCTGTCCGAACGCGGACTTCCTGCCGAGCACCGTGACCTGCGCGGCCTCGAGCGCGTCGATGGTTGTCGCGTCGGTCAGCGCCGCTCGGCCCCGCGCATGCTCGTCATCGAGCGCACGGAGCAGCTCGGCAGCGTCCATGGCGCGCGAGTCTAACAACCGCCTTCCGGCGATCTGCTAGGCGACGGGCAGGGTGAGATGCAGCGTCAACCGATCGTCGTCGACGGTCGCCCACGCGCGTCCGTCCTGCGCCTCGGCGACCGCGCGCACGACGAACAGCCCGATCTTCGAGCCTCCTCCCGTGCCGGGGCGCCTGGCCTGGAACAGCCCTTCGGCACTGTCGTCGTCGACCGAAGACCCGTCCCGGGACGCGGTCACTTCGACCATCCCGTCCACCGATGCCGCGCGCACGACGATCGGGCCGTCGGCCGCCCACCACACGAGCGACTCGGCGAAGGCCAACAGCGCGGTCTTCAACCGCACGGGATCGAGGAAGTACGGGCCGGGGTCGCCGGCCCACTCGATCGCGGGATGCTCCGGGTCGCGGCGCTGCAACTCCGCGATCGAGGTGACGAGCTCCCCGACGTCGCATCGGTCCGGGTAGGGCTCGAGCGTCCCGCCCGACACCCGCGCCGCGTCGACCAGCAGATGCAGGATCTGGTCCATCCGGTCGGCGTCGTGCACGATCCCCGTGAGCATCAGCGCTCGCTGCTCGTCGGTCATGTCGGGCCACCGCTTCTCGAGCGCGTACCCGAAGCCCTTCATCGCGGTGAGCGGTGAGCGGATGTCGTGGGCGGCCGCGGCGATCAGGGTCTCGAGGGACTCTCCCTTCGAGCCGCGGCGGCGCGCGTGCTCGAACAGGCAGATCGTGGCGGCGGCGGCGAGGTTGAGCGACTCGGCGGCGCCGGCGTGCGGCACACGAACGGTCGCGTCGGCCGACGAGACCACCTCCTGTGGGAGGCCGTGCGCCTCGTTGCCGAACACGAAGGCGACCGGCCCGCTCACATCGGTCGTGTAGAGCGAGTTCGACCCCTGCGCGTCCATCGCGAGGATCCGATGGCCGGTCGCCCGCAGCCCGGCGATCGCATCCGCGGTCGGCACGTCTCGCACGATCGGCAGGTGGAAGACGGACCCGGCACACGCCCGAACGGTCTTCGGGTTGTACACGTCGACCGAGGCAGCGCCGAAGACGACGGCGTCCGCTCCCGCCGCATCGGCCGACCGAACGATCGTGCCCGCGTTGCCCGGGTCCCGGACCTCGTGCAGCACCGCGACACATCCGGTCGTGGACACGGCATCGAGCGTCACATCCACGTACGGCGCGACGCCGACGATGTTCTGGGGGGTGACCGTCGAGGTCAGCCGTGCCATGACCGGACCGGCCGCGTGCACGATGTCGACGCCTCGGTCTCTGGCGCGGATCGCGAGCTCGTGCAGCTCGTCCTCGACGAACAGCGTGTCGATCGCGATCGGCGCTGCGTCGAGCGCCTCGCGCACACCCTGGGCGCCCTCAACCAAGAACCGGCGGTCCTCGTCGCGGAACGCGCGCTTGCGTAGCCGGACAGCGGCCGCGACCTTCGGGTTCTTGGTGCTGGAGATCACGAGACCCCCCGGGGCTCCGGTCGTCCGGAGTCTAGCCCCGAGGGGTCATGGAACCGCGATGCGCTCAGGCGGCGGACGCCTCGGGGAGCGCGTCCTTGGCC
>DASYOY010000218.1:0-5855 GCA_036007245.1 Actinomycetota bacterium
GACCATGTCGATCACGGACGTGAGCGGGACGAGCTCGCCGTCACGGAACCACCACTTCGATTCGCACATGTGGCAGGTCGTGAACATGAGGTCGCGCTCGCTCACCGACATCGAGATCGTGATGAGGTCGCCCTGCTTGCATTCGGGGCAGGTCCCGGGGGTGGTCTCAGGCATCGTGTGTTCAGTCTCGGTGGCCGGGGGTCGCGAGACCATAGCACTGGTCTGTCATCTCTCGAGTCTGCCGCGCGATGGCTTCCCCACCCCCCGAAGGCTCCTCATGCCGGGACCCCGGGGGACAGGTGGCCCGGTCCGATGGCCGAGGGCGCATGGCCGAGGCCCGGCCTGCTCAGACCGCGATCGACGCCGACGTGCGCTCGTCCCGCACGACCCAGCCAACGGGCGGGGTCATGCGCTCGACGTGCTCGTCGCAGAGATCCAGTAGGTTCGGGTCCCGTTCGGCGAGCAGGCCCACGATCACGACCGCGCGGTCGGCGTAGACGAGGGCGACGGTGGCGGTCGGGTCGTTGGCGCATCGCATCTTGGCGCACGTTCGCATGGCGGGCAGCCTAGATCACATCGGTGTGATTTCAAGCAGCCCTGCTGGAAGATCCGGGCCGACGGGCCCCCGAGGCTAGCCGGGCGGGAAGCTCCAGTAGGTCGCGCTCGCGGGACGAGCCCCCACGATCACCACATGGTCCCCCACCTGCACCTGGGGATACAGCTGGACGACCTCGTCGTTGTGCATGCGGATGCACCCATGGGAGGCGTAGCGGCCGATCGAGGCCTCGTCGCTCGTGCCGTGGATCCGGATCAAGCCCGGCGCCGTGATGTAGAGGGCTCGAGGCCCCATCGGGTTGCCGGGTCCGCCGGGGATCACGGCCGGCTCCGACGCCGCCCAGCCGTTCGGCGCGGGGTTGTACCAGGTCGGGTCGACCTTCTTGTCGTAGATCCGCCAGATCCCGGTCGGCGTCGTGAAGCCGGGCTTCGCCGTGGCGACCGACCATGAGCGGACGATGGTGAACCCGTCGTACAGATACAGACGGTTCTGGTTGAGGCGCACGACGATCGTGTGGCCGAGCGAGTCGTCGGTGACCTTGGGCCGCACCGCGGCGGTATGCAGCGCGACGTTGCTGCGACCGGCCTCGAGCGCCTTCTGGATCGCGGTCTTCGCGGCCGCGGCGTCGAGCTTCGCACCCGGCTGCGCGTGGATCATCGTGATGTCGTTCTGCGACGGCGTGATGCCGATCGATGCGTCGACCGGCGCGACGTAGGTGCGCTTCGCGATCATGCTGGCGAAGTCCCCGACACCGCTGCCGCTCGACACGTCGAGGGGAACGCGCACGCCGAGCGACTCGTCGCGCAGCCGGTGCCACGCGCGGTCGAGCGTCCCGAGGTCCTGGCCCGCGTGGAAGGCCCGGTCGACCGCGTGGGTCACCGCCGCCCGTTGGCCAAGCGTCGCCGGCGTCACCGTCCAATGGTCGTGCCCGACCGACACGGTAAGCGCCTGGTTCAGCGCGGCGTGCGCAGCGACGCGCACAGCCTGGATCGCCGCGTCGCGCGTCATCCCACTCACGTCGACGCCCTCGATCGAGACCCCCGGCATGATGCGATCCGCGTGCGCGTGCTCGTAGCGCATCGCGGCGTACGCCGCGCCGGCGGTCAGCAGCCCCACCGCGACGAACGCGGCGAGCAAGATGAGCAGCACGGCGGAACGCCGGCGGCGATGGACGTGTCGACCCTTGGCCATGTTCGAGAATCGCTCCAGACCCGGGAAGGAAGGTCGCCCGATGATACCGCCCTGGTTACGGGCCGTCGGGCAGTGCGCCGGCCGGGAGCGGCACCCCGAGCGCCATCGCGTAGCGGCCCGATCCCGCCGTGCCCGCGCCGAGCGCGACGATCGGGCCAGTCGCCTGCACCAGCGCCGCCGCCGTGTGGTCCTTCGCAAGGAACGTCGGCGGCACCGCGGCGGTCTGCCCCGCCGGGATCGTCACCTGCACCGTGTCCCCGAGGCCGCCGCCACCTTCGTGGATGAGCGTCACGGTCGCCAGGACCTTCGTGGTCCCGTCGTTGACCAGCACCATCGACGGTTGCGGCTTCTGTCCGAACGCGGTGGGCAGGACGAGCCACGCCGGCGCGTCCGTCGCCGCGCCGCCGGTCGCGGCGTCGTCGCCTCCGTGTCCAGCAGCCCGCAGGCCCGCCGCGACGGTGCCGTCCTCGGACTGCACGAGTACCGCCGAGCCGCCGTCGGTGGGGATCTGCGCCGACATCGTCGACGACCCGCCCTGGCGGACGTCCGTCAGGTCCCCCACCGGGCTTGCGTCCACACCGCGCGCGAGCACGTCCGCGGTGAACCGCACGCCGGTGTCGTTGGTCACGAGCAGCGAGAGCGTCGCGCCGCCCGCGCCGCCGGTGATCGGCAACACCCACCGCGACGCCTGGCCGGGCACCGCGAGCGAGGACCGGATGCCGCCGGCGTCGCGCACGACCGAGGACGCGACCGCGATCCGGCCACGGGCGGCGGTCACCTCCGCGCCGACGATCGATTGGCCGAGCGCGCCGACCTTCTGCGAGCCCACCGGGAGCGCCATCGCCGACCCGGCGGGCACGGTGAGGTCGGTCCAGGCGTTGCTGCGAACCGGTGGCTCCTCGGGCAGGTACAGCGTCACGTCGATCACCGCGTCGATCGCGAACGGGTTCATCACCACCAAGAAGGAGTGCGAGTTCTGGGTCGTCACACCGTCGACGACGTCCCAGTCGGCCCCGGGGGTGGACGTGCATGGCTCGGCGCCGAGCCCCGGCTCCTGCGCACCGCCCCACACGACCCAGCCGACGGCCGCCCAGCCCCCGAAGACGTCCACGCGGGTGGACGCCTCCCGCGTCGACGCGTCGACCTCCTGCAAGACCTCGCCGTGCGCCGGTACGGAGACATCCTTGGGTTTGCCGACCGGACCTTGTGCGTACGACGTGAGCCGCGCGTCCAGCGTCGTCGCCGTGGGGTTCGCGATCTCGATCGTCGCCGTCCATCCGGGGCCGCCGCCGTGCGGACAGAGCCACGTCGTCGACGGCGCGGTGCCCGTGGTGGCGGCGGCCGGCGTCGCGGGCCCGAGGCGTGTCGCCGCCTCCGCACCGACGAGGGCGAGCGCCGCCAGCATGATCGCGAGCCATCCGCGGCCGCCTCGCATCATCGACGCACCGGCTTCCGGGTCACCCAGAGCGCCACCGCCCACGCGGCCGCCAGCACCCACATCGCGAGCGTGCGCGGGAATTGGTCACCGAACCGGACCTGCACGTCGGGCGGCACCTCGGTGAACGACGTGGCCCAGCCGAACGACCGCTCGGGACGCGTGTCTCGGCCGACGAGCTCCCACGACGGGTCGTACGCCGTCGCAACGGTCGCGACGTTCCCGCCATCGCTCGCGCCCGACCAGCCGCCTTCGGTCGCATCGAGCGTGCCGGTCACATCCGGACGCAGCCGCTGGATCGCGTCGGCGTCGTTGGAGCGCGCGATCGACAACGTCTCGTCGTCGGCCTGCAGCACCGCAGCCGGCGGGATCGCCGCGGTGTTCCGCCAGATCGCCAGGCCGGCTGACGGCACGGGTTCGAGGTCGACCTGCGCTCGCACCGCGTTCTCGGCGGCCGTGCTCAATCGATCCTCCGGAACGACGACGAAGCGCACACCGAACGGCGCGAGCAAGGCGCCGCCGTGCACGGTCGTGCCCGACAGGATCTCTTGGAGCGTCGACTCGAGCGGATCGACGCCTCCCCCGGTTAGCGGCCGACCGGTGTCGATCGCCAGCGTACCGGTGCGGTCGGTGATCGCGTACGCGGCGGTTGCGTCACCGGCGGCGGCGACGCCCGCTGGATCACCGCCGGGCGCGGGGAACGGCTGGCCGTCGCGGTTCGCGAGCCAGACGACGTTGTACGCCCCGTGCGTCGCGGACGACAGCACCGCCCACGACGGCGGGATGCGATCGGGACCGCCGACGCCCCACGTCGCGGCCATCGCCGCGAGCGCTTGCAGGAACAATCCGATCGCGAGCACCGCGGTGAGCAGGACGCTGCCGATCTGCCGGAACCCGAACGACGTGCGCTCCAGCCCGCCGAACGCCGAGGCGAGCCCATCGCCGAGCACGAACGCCGCGCAGACCGCCGCGACCGTCGTGAAGACCGGCGCGTTCGACGCCCACACCGGGAGGTAGCCGGCACCGGCGAGCCAGGCGAGGCCGAGCGCGATCACCCCGGCGATCGCCGTGCGCGCCGCGGGGGCACGCCGATCCCCGCGCGCGAGCGCGAGCCCGAGCAGCGCCGCGACCGGCAGCACCAACGCCGGCGTCCAGTCCCCCGGCGCATGGCCGAGTGAGAAGCGAAGCAGCTTCCACGCGTTCAGCTGGCCGATGCCCGACCACAGGCCCCGGCCCCTCAAGGCGGTGACCGTTGGGACGAACGGGAACAGGAGGATGGCAGCGGCGATGGTTGCGACCACGACGAGCGTCACGCCGCGGATCCGGCCCGGCGCGAGGCTCAGTCCGGCGAGCGCGAGCAGTCCCACCGCGAGCGCGACACCCGGCACGAACGCCGCGCCGACCGCGATCGTGACCGCGAGCCCCGCCGCGAAGCGCACACGTCCGTCCGACGGCTCAGCGCGCGCGAACGCCGCCTCCATCCGTTCGACGAGCGGTGGCATCACGGCCATCAGGAACAGCTGCGCGACGCGGCCCTCCGAGACCGACCACAACATCAGCGCCGACGACGCGTACGCGGCCGCGGCGACCACTGCGGCGCCCGGCTTGCCCGTCCGCCGCACGACGGCGCGGTAGCACAGCACCGTCGCGAGCGCCGGGCCGGCGATGATGATCAGCTTCTGCGCCAGCGTCGTGTTGACGAGCGAGAGGTACGAGATGCCACCGAGGGCCGCCAGGCCCGGGCTGGCGGCGGCGGTCCCGCCCAGGCCCGTCGTGCGGAAACCCGACATCAGTTCGGAGAAGAACCCCCCGGGCGCCGAGGGGAACACCGGGAGCACGGCGCCGACGAGCGGGTTGGGCGACACGAGGGCGCGAGCCGAGAACCCCCACACGACGAGCCCGACGAACGCGCCGACGACGACCGGGTGCTCCGAGACGAACGACGCCGTCCGGTGGCGGAGGCGCTGTGCGGCTGGCCGGCCCGCATCCTCTTCGCCGACCTCGCGCTGCTCCTCCAAGATCCGCTCCGCGGTCTGGAACCACCGCGGTAGGTGCAGACCGGCCGATGCCGTGTAGCGGCTCAGCGCATGATCGCGCACCGATCGCGCGCGCTGCGTCTCCCGTCGCCGGCG
Organism: Actinomycetota bacterium; assembly: GCA_036007245.1. GTDB lineage: Bacteria > Actinomycetota > UBA4738 > UBA4738 > HRBIN12 > AC-51. Next base: position 5,315 of record DASYOY010000218.1, read on the forward strand.
GAGGGTCCCGCCGAGATGGGTGATGTTCCAGCCGATCGCGGCCAGCAACTCGAACGCCTCCTCGAACCGGCGCCCGAGGCACAGATAGAGGAGCCGCACGAGCGTCAGCAGCGTGCCGACCGGCAGCACCCACAGCAGGGACGGCAGGCTGTAGTTCTTCAAGACGGAGGCGAGGGCGTTGCGATCCTCGAGGTAGCGATCGCTGCGCGCGTCGTCGTCGTCCTCGGGATCCACGTCCTCGTGCGCAGGGCCGTGCTGGACACGCGCGCGCGGCGTCATCAGCACCGGCCAGCCAGCGATCCGGGCGCGCCAGCACAGATCGACGTCGTCGACGCCCAAGCGCTCGTCGTACAGGCCGATCCGCTGCCATACGGCGCGGTCGACCAACATCGCGCAGCCATCGACGGCGAGCACATCGAGGATCCGGTCGAACTGTCCCTGGTCGATCTCGCCCGGCTGCAACGGGGAGATCGCGTGGCCGAACCGGTCCACGGCGCGGCCGACGTCGCGGAGCTCGCGCGGGTGGTCGAGGTCGACGACC
>DASYOY010000219.1:0-5353 GCA_036007245.1 Actinomycetota bacterium
CCTCGCGTGGGTGTGTCGGGTCGATCCGCACACCCGGTCCCATCGTCGAGGACACGACGAGCGACTCGATGTACCGGCCCTTCGCGCTCGAGGGCTTCGCCTTCAGCACCTCGTCGACCACGGCCAGATAGTTCTCGAGCAGCGCGCGCTCCTCGAACGACTTCTTGCCGATGATCAGGTGCACGATCCCGGTCCGGTCCGCGCGGTATTCGATCCGGCCGCCCTTCACGTCCGCCACCGCCTTGGCGATGTCGTTGGTCACAGTGCCGGTCTTGGGGTTCGGCATCAGACCGCGGGGTCCGAGCACGCGCCCGGCCTTCCCGACCTCGGCCATCATGTCCGGCGTCGCGATCGCGGCGTCGAAGTCGATCTCGCCCTTCATCACCGTCTCGACGAGCTCGGTACCGCCCACCACGTCGGCACCGGCGTCGCGCGCATCGCGCGCCTTCTCGCCCTGCGCGAACACCGCCACCCGCACCGACTTACCGGTGCCGTGCGGCAGGGACACGGTCCCGCGCAGCGCCTGGTCCTGCTTGCGCGTGTCGATCCCCAGCCGGAACGCCACCTCGACGGTCTCGTCGAACTTCGCGTTCGGGAACCCCTTCAGCAGCCGGATCGCCTCGCTCGGCGTGTGCTCGGCCTCACGGTCAAGCCCCTCGATCGCCTTGCCGTAGCGCTTTCCGTGTCCGCTCATGCGCCCAGCTCCGTGTCGACGCCCATCGATCGGGCGGTGCCCGCCACGATCCGCATCGCCATCTCGACGTCGTTCGCGTTCAGGTCGGGCATCTTCCGCTCGGCGATCCGACGGAGCTGGTCGGTGGACAGCATCGCCACCTTGTCGCGGTTCGGCACGCCCGAGCCCTTGTCGATGCCGGCCTCTTGCTTGATCAGCTCGGCCATCGGCGGCTGCTTCAGGATGAACGAGAACGTCCGGTCCTCGTAGATCGTGAGGACGGCCGGGATCACCTGGCCCGCGTACTGCTGCGTGGCCGCGTTGTACTGGTTCACGAAGTCCATGATGTTGACGCCGTGCTGGCCGAGCGCGGTACCGACCGGGGGCGCCGGGGTCGCCGCGGCAGCCTTGATCTGCAAGGTGACGACGGCGAGAACCTTCTTCTTGGGTGCCATCTGTAGCTCCTCCTGCGGTTCCAGCGGTCGCGCCGAGGCGACCTCCCGCCGTAGGGTCTCGCGCCGGATCGATATCCCGAGCGCCCGAAGATGGTACCGGAGGACGGACTTGGCCGGCCCGGCGGCCCGATCTCAGGTGGTCCGCAGGTATGCGAGGACGGCCAGCACCCGGCGGTGGTCGTCGGCCGCGGGCTCCAGCCCGAGCTTGGAGAAGATCGCCCCGACGTGGGTCTCGACCGTCTTGGGTGACAGATGCAGGTCGCGGCCGACCGCGCCGTTGGACCGCCCCTCGGCCATCGCCGCGAGGATCTCGCGCTCTCGTTCGGTGAGCCGGTCGAGCTCGCGCTCGTTGCGGCCCCGACGCATCAGCCGAGCGATCACCTCCGGATCGATCACCGAACCACCGGCGACGAGCCGCTCGAGCGCGTCCACGAACTCCTGCCCGTCGGCGACGCGGTCCTTCAAGAGGTAGCCGACGCCGCCGGCGCCGTCCTCCAACAGCCGGGCGACATGGCGGGTCTCCACGTACTGCGAAAGCACCATCACCGGCGCCCCCGCGCGGGCGGCGCGGATCTCGATCGCGGCGTCGAGTCCTTCCGTCGTGCCGGTCGGCGGCATCCGGATGTCGGTGACGACAGCGTCGGGGTTCTCCTCGGCGACGGCCGCGAGGAGCGCTTCGCGATCGCCGGCCTGCGCCACGACCGCCATCCCCGCGCCCTCGAGGATCTTGACGAGCCCCTCGCGGAACAACACTGCGTCGTCGGCCACGACGACACGCGTGATCTCCGGCTCCTCTACGTGCACGGGATCTCGGCGTGCAGCCGCGTCCCCTCCCCGACCGGACTGACGATCGTGATCGTCCCGCCGAGCGCCGCCACCCGGTCCTCGAGACCGAGCAATCCCGACCCGCCGCCGATCGTGGCGCCTCCGGCGCCGTCGTCGGTCACGTCGACGAGCAGCGACCCGTTGGACCGGGCGATCGCGACCGCCGCCGAGGAGGCACCGGCGTACTTGCTCACGTTGGTCAGTGCCTCGGCCACGACGAAGTACGCGGTCGCCTCCACGGGCGCAGGCAGCCGCTCCTCGTGGTCGATCGTCACGCGCACCGGCACCGCCGAACGATCGGCGAGCGACTCGACGGCCGCGCCCAAGCCTTCCTCCGTGAGGATCTGCGGGTGCAGGCCCCTGGCGAGCTCGCGGAGCTCCTTGAGCGCCGCGCGCAGCTCCGTCTGCAACGCCTCGACATCGTCGGCGACCCCGGGCACGTCGCGGCACCGATCCTCGAGCATCCGCAAGCCCAGCGAGAGCCCGACCAGCCGCTGCTGCGCGCCGTCGTGCAGGTCGCGCTCCACACGCTTGCGCGCCGCGTCGCCGGCCTCGACGATCCGTCGCCGTGACGCGCGCACCTCTTCCAGCTGCGCGCGCACCTCGGCGCGGAGCCGTTCGTTCGCGATCGCCATCCCCGCCGCGACGCCGGCGGCTTGCACCAGGCCGGGCTCGATCGCCGGGTCGTGCGCGAGCGCGGCGAGCACCTCGGCGTCGCGTTCCACGAGCGTGACGCCCGGCGCGTCGTCGACGTCCGGCGCCGCCACCGGCTTCCCGTCGCAGTCGACCCACCGGCCGCCGCCGATCGCGTAGGAGATCCGCAGGGTCGGATCGCGGAGCGTCCGCGCGAGCGCGGCCTCGAGATCCTCGGCCAGCATCGGCTTGTCCAGCTCCACCACGAGGTCGCCGACGGCGCTGCGGGCGAGCCGCTCCGACAGCAGTCCCCACACGAACAGGATCGGCACCGCGACCGCGATCACGCCGCGGAGCTCCCACATCAGGTAGGCGAACGGGTCGCTCGTCGTGTCGGGCGAGGACGGCGTGAAGCCGCTGATCAAGAACACGACCGCGAGCAACGCGACCGCGATCCACAACGGGCGCAACGCGCGGCGCTCCGCGCCCGACGCGCGCCGCCAGCGGAGCACGACGGCGATCAGGAACAGCGGCACCAGCACGAAGGCGAGCTTCTGGTTCAGGTCGTAGAAGAACGAGGACGCCGACGCGTTCGGCAGGAACAGGGGCGTCCACGGGCAGTCGCACCCCGCCGGCGGACGCGGGAACGTCAGGACCGTGAGCAGCGTCGTGACCCCCAGGGCGACATAGACGATCCACAGCACGATCCGGTCGAAGCCCGAGGAGAGGTGCCCGCTCGGATACACGAACGCGATGTTCGCGATCAGGGCGGCCGAGATCATGTCGCTGACCACCGCGAGCGTCGGGAACAGCGGGATCGTCCCCAGGTTGTTCCAGTTGGCGATGTAGCTGATCGCGCCGAACGCGACCATCAGCGGGCCGATCGCGTTGCGCGGGCGACGATCGATCGCGACCAGGCCGGCCCCGATGAAGGTGCCGCCAACCAACGCGTCGAGGAGGTGGTTCTCCTGCACGCCCGCGTGGATGCTCGACCACTCGGCGCCGAGGACCCAGACCGCCGCGAGCACGGTCGCGCCCGCGAGCACCCATCGCCGGGTGGTCACGTGGCCGCTCCGAATAACGCCTCGAGCGCACCGACCGACAGGTCGGCCTTCGAGATGAACCCGCGCGCGCCGCTGGCGCCGATCCGGCTCCCGTAGTCGGCGGCATCGCGGCTCGAGATCAGCACCACGGCCGGCGGCTCGTCCGCCGCGAGCATCTTGCCCGCGGCCTCGAACCCGTCGCCGTCGGGCAGCTGCACGTCGAGCAGCACCACCGCCGGGTGCAGCTCGGCGGCCGCCCGGACACCGGACGCAACGTCTGCCGCTTCGCCGATCACGTCGTAACCGCCGCTCGTGAACAGCGTCCGTGCCTGCCGCCGGTATCCGGCGTGGTCATCCACGATCAGCATCGTCCGTTCCATCAGGGAGATCGTCGTATCGGAGCACATCGCGCACATCGGGGCTAGCCCTGAGCAGAACCGGGGACGGGCACCGATGTTCCGGCCGGCGGCCACCCCTAGCGTCGATCGCACCTTCGGAAAGGGGGCGGCCATGGAGACGGTGGCGCACACGGGAACGGTGCTCGAGGTACGCACGATCGAGGACGACCGGGCGTGGGCGCGGGTCGGTCGGTTCGCCGCCTACGGAGCAGCGATCGGGTTCCTCGTTACGACGGTGCTCTATCTGCTCGACGCCTACGACGTCTTGGACCCCTCGCCGGCGTACGTCGCGACGTCGGCCGGACAGCTGCACGACGAGGCGCAGTTCTGGGCGGCGGTCTTCGCGCATCAACACGCGATCCTGTGGGACGTCATCGTCCGCGATGTGGTCGGTCCCATGGCCTACATCGCGTTGATCGTGGTCGCCGTGGCCTTCCGGCGTCTCACGAGCGGCGATCGGCCCGAACGACAGCTCATGGTCACGCTCTTCGGCGTCGGCGGCGTGATCTCCGCGATCGCGAGCCTGCTCTACCTGGGCAACGTCGAGTTCTGGCGTCTGCCGGCCGGCCCCATCACGACGGACGGCGAGACGAGCATGATCGCCGTCGGCCGCGCGACGACGGCGATCGACCGCTTGACCACCTGGCCCGAGGCATTCGGATACCTCGTGCTCGCGGTCGGGATCGTGTGCCTCGGGATGCTCGTGCGGCACGACGACGCGCTCCCGCGCCGACTGGGTGCATTCGCCTACCTGACCGCAGCCGTGCTCGTGGCGCTCGCGGTCGCAACGGTGATGGACGCGGACGCCGCGCGGTCGATCCTCGCGCTCGGGGTGGGCGTCGTGCTCGCGCCGGTGCTGTGCATCTGGCTCGGTCGGATCCTCGGCCGGGCCGGAGCCACAGCCTGACCCGGCGGCGCTAGACCTTCGCGACCTGGTCGAAGGACAGCTCGACCGGCGTCTCGCGGTCGAAGATGTTGACGAGCACCTTGAGCTTGGCCTGGTCGGCATTGATCTCGCTGATCGTGCCGTTGAAGTCGGCGAAGGGGCCCGACGTGATCCGCACCACGTCGCCCTCTTCGAACCCGAGGCGCACCGCCGGCTTGGACTCTTCCTTCTTGACCACGAGGATCTTCTCGATCTCGCGGCGCGACAGCGGCGTGGGCTTCTGCCCGGTGCCGGCCGAGACGAACCCGGTCACGCCCGGCGTGTTGCGCACGACGTACCAGGAGTCGTTGTCGTAGTCCATCTTCACGAGCAGGTAGCCGGGGAAGACCTTCTTCTGGACGATCTGCTTCTTTCCGCCCTTGATCTCCATCACGTCTTCC
>DASYOY010000220.1:0-21635 GCA_036007245.1 Actinomycetota bacterium
GGTCTTCTCGCCGACGCCGCGGACGCCGGGCAGGCCGTCGGAGGGGTCGCCGCGCAAGATCGCGAACTCTGCGTACCTGTCCGCGGGGACGCCGTACTTGGCGAGCACACCGGCCTCGTCGTACACGCCGAGATCCGAGACGCCGCGGAGGGTGAACAGGAGCTTCACGACCGGGTCGCGGACCAGCTGGATCAGATCGCGGTCGCCGCTCACGATCTCGATGCGATCGTCCTCGGCGGCCTCGAGGCAGAAGGCGCCGATCGCGTCCTCGGCCTCCCAGTTCTCGGTCTGGGCCTGGAGCATCCCGGTGCGGTCCAGGATCTCGCGGAGCATCGCGAATTGGATCGTCAGGTCCTCTGGCTCGGGAGGCCGCTCCGCCTTGTAGCCGGCATAGATCTCGACCCGGGCGGTCGGGCGCCAGTCGTGGTCGTAGACGTGCACGACCTCGTCGGGATGCCGGTCGACGACGAGCTTCGTGACCATGTCGAGGTAGCCGTGCAGCGCGCTGACCGACGTCCCGTCCTTCGCGAACACGCCCGGCTCCCGCATCGCGAAGTACGACCGGTACACCATGCTCGAAACGTCCAGAAGCAGCCTGTGGGTCACGGGGGGAGCCTAGTAGGGCAGCGTTCGCCCGGTCCCGCGGCGATCTTGCGTCTCAACGCGAACCCGGTTCAGCCCTTCCGCGCGCGGATGAACAGGAAGTTCGCGAGTCGCTGCCACCGTGCCTCGGCGGGATCCTGTTCGACCGCCGCCGCGGTTTGCCCGGGCTCGCGGATCCGTTCGATGACGAGCCCGCTGTCTTCGAACGCGCGTGCATACGCCTCCAGCGGGAACGTCCATCCTCGGAACCGGATCTGAAGGCCCGCACGCTCGAACGATCCATCGAACGGTTGCGGGTCCAGATACGGCCGATCGATGATGAATCGCGCGTCGGGCTCTCGGCTCTCGAATCGGCCGGCATCGACCATCGGATGGGTGACGCAGACGCACAGGGTTCCGTTGAGGGAGAGGACGCGTGCCGCTTCCCGAACCGTGCCGGGCATGTCATCCATATCCATCAGCGAGTTGTATGCGACCACGCAGCCGAAGCTCGCATCGGCGAAGGGCAGGGTCGCGGCGTCGGCGAGTACATACCTGCGGCGGTCCGGATCTGCCTCGGCCGCAGCCCGCACCAATGAGGGAGCGCCGTCGATGGAGAACACGTCGTGGCCGGCGTCGCGAAGATCCCGCGTGACGCGGCCTTCTCCGCAGCCGACCTCGACGGTCCGTCCCGATGGCGGTGGCACGATGTCGTTGAAGAAGCGCGGGGCGTAGTCCCAGTAATCGTCGTGATCCGGCGCGCGTGCCCACGCGATCCAGTTCTGTGCCTCTGATTCCCAGGCCGACCGGTTGTCGTGTGGCTCCTCCACGACGGGCGACGGTAGTCGCGCGGGAGGACCGCTATCCGTCGGTCGGCCAGGGCAGCTCGAGTGCGTCGAGCATGTTGTCCAGGTCGCCGGGTGAGTGCCCGCAGACGGTGAAGTAGCGAGCGAGCTCGCTCCGGTGCTGTGTCCCGTGACTCACGATGTGCGAGATCACGATCCACCTCGGCCGCTTGAAGTCATCGGTGGTGCCCCACGGTTCGGCCAGCGCCGCGTCGTCGAGCGACTCGACGAACCGACGGAGCCGCATGTCCTCTTCCAGCGAGAACGCGTGGAGCTGGTTCAGGTCGTCGAGTTCGTAGCCGTGGTCCCACACGTAGGTGTCACCAACATCGTGACCCAGGCAGAACTCGCGCCAGCTCCAGTCGACGTCGACCAGATGGCGGATCACGTCGAACGCGCTTCCGAGATCGAGGACGCCGTCCGTCCGGAGCTCGTCGTCCGACAGCGCCGCCGCGGTGGTCAGGATCTTGTCGTTCGCCCAGGCGTGGTAGCGGACGAACGCGAGGAGGGAGTCGCCATCCATGGCTATGCGATCACGTGGTCGACGGGGGTTCCGGACGCGAGCGTGCGCGATACCGTGCAGAGGTCGTCGGCGACCTTCGATCGCGAGCGTTCGACCTTGCGTTCGTCGGCGCCTTCGTGCACGTGATAGGTGACGCGCAGCCACTGCATGCGGTGGTCCTCCTTATCGCCGTCGACTTCCAGGTGGAGTGGTTCGACCGGGTCCCGCTGCTTGCGCATCAAGATCGCGAAATCGACCGCGCTGCACGCGCCGAGCGCCGCGAGCAGCAGCTCGAGCGGGGACAGTCCGCGCTCGCCGTCGAGATCGACCAGCAGCTCGGTGCCGTGCTTGTTGGTCACGGTCACGGTGTCGTCGGGGTTCACGGTCATGCGGAGGTGCCGGTTCCCTTTCATGCGGCCCAGCGTATATCCGAGCACTGGTATAGGGTTCGGCGATGCCCGAGACCGCCGTCCAACTCGGATTGATGACCGGCGTGCCGCCGTTCCCCGCCGAGGGACAGGTGGATCTTGCGAATTGGGAATACCCGCCCTACAACCGTTGGGGGTTCCAGCACGTCCGGGAGCTGGTCCCGACGGCGAACATCTCCCGAGGACCGGGCAAGCCCTGGGCGTTGAAGCGCGCCGAGCGTGACCTCGACGGCCTAACGCTTTCGATCGGAGGCAGCCGGTCGATCGATTTCTCGGCGTTCCTGGACGAGACGTACACGGACGGGATCCTCGTCCTGCACCGCGGGAAGGTGCTACTCGAGCGGTACCTGAACGGGATGCGGCCCGAGACCACGCACCTGCTGATGTCGGTGTCGAAGTCGGTGACGTCGTCGGCGTGCGGGTCGCTCGTCGCCGACGGCGTGCTGTCGCCGGCCGACCTCGTCACGCGGCACATACCGGAGCTCGCCGGGACCTCGTGGGATGGCTGCACCGTCCGGCATCTGCTCGACATGCGCGCAGGAACGAAGTTCAACGAGGATTACGACGACCCGGCCGCCGACGTGCGCATCTACGAGCAGATCTACCTCTGGGCGCCCAAGGTCGACATTGGGTTACCCAGCGACATCACGTCGTACTTCCCGCTGCTCCAGAACCAGTCCGAGCATGGCGGGGTCTTCGACTACCGCTCGGTGTTGACCGACATGCTCGGCTGGGTGATGGAGCGCGCGAGCGGCGTCCGGCTGCCCGAGCTGATCTCGCGGTACGTGTGGCAGCCGATGGGCGCCGAGTTCGACGCCGAGATCACGGTCGATGGCCACGGCAACGCGATGGCCGACGGCGGCGTGTGCACGACGCTCCGAGACCTCGCGCGTTTCGGCCAGGTGCTACTGAATGGCGGGCGTCGTGGAACCGCCACCGTGATCCCGCCTGCCTGGCTCAAGGACACGCTGACGCCCGATGCCGACAGCCGCACCGCGTTCGAGGCCTCGGAGGATCAGAAGGGTCTGCCGCAGACCGCGTACTACCGCAATCAGTTCTGGGTGATCGATCCCAAGGCGCGCATCTTCCAGTGCAGCGGGATCAACGGGCAGACGGTGTTCGTGCACGGACCGACGAAGACCGTCATCGCGAAGTTCTCCACCTGGCCGGTCGCATGGGACGCGCCATACGCGGGGATGACCCGGCTCGGCCTCACGTCGCTGGCCGAGCAGCTCGCGGCGGTCTAGCCGAACAGCGCGTCGCCGAGCGCGAGCGCTCCCGACAACACCAGCAAGATCAAGACCGCGTTCCGGAACGGCCCGGCGTGCACGCGCGGCGCGATCCGGTCGCCGATCAACGCGCCGATCACTGCGGCCGGTGCCCCGACCAGGAACGCGATGCCCACGTCGGGCACCACCAGGCCGCGGGACCAGAAGAGGGCGAGCGCGATCGATCCTTGGCCGACGAAGCACGCTTGCAACGTGGCGCGGAACGGTTTCGGTTCGAGCCCGACGGCCTGGAACGCGATCACCATCGGCGGGCCGTTCGTCCCGACGCTTGTCGAGAGCGTCCCTGCGACGAAGCCGGCCGTGAGCTCGGTGGCGCGGCCCTTCGGCAACGTGAGACCGCGCCAGAGCCACGCCGTCATGATCAGGATCGTGATGCCGATCGTCGCGGTGAGGACGTGGTCATCCGCGTGGGTGAGCACGAACAGTCCGATCGGCATCCCGGCCCACGCTGCGATCGACGTGGTGATCGCCTCCCGCCACAGGATGTCCTCCCGCCACCGGATCGCGTTCCAGATCACGAGGGGAACGCCGACCGAGCTCATCGCGACGACCGCGACCTTCGGACCGAGGAGCAGCGCGAGGCCAGGGACGCCGATCAGCGCGAACCCGAAGCCGGTGATGGATTGGGTCACGGCGGCGAACCCGAGGATGAGTGCGATCGCGACCAGGACGAACGGGGTCACGTCGCGAACGGGTCCGGCATCGACCGCGCGACCTCGATCGCGAGGTCGAGCAGGATCTCCGCGGCGACGATGTTCGACTCGGCGCCCGAGTTGTCGGACACGCGCGTCCCGTCGATCCCGTCGGCGACCCGACCGCGGTCCCGGTCGTATACGTGTGCGCCGGCTGTGTTCCTCCCGTCGAACCACGCGCGGCCGTCCGCGGCCAGGCGGGCCCAGCGTTCGTCCCCGGTCGCTGCGGCCAGTCGGTCGAGCGACCAGATGGCCGCCGCGACGTCGTACGGCGACGTCGACTCACGGCCACCGAACGCCGACGTTACGGCCGGCACGATCACGATCTCGGCGCTCGCGATCGCGGCGTCGAGGTAGTCGGGCCGTCCCAGCTTCCCCGCCGCCTCCGCGAGCGCCCCTTCTTGGACGTGTGCCCACAGATGCGGCACGCCGACCTCGAGCTCGGCGTTCTTCAGGATGTCCCCGTCGCGGCAGGCCACCAGCTCGTCGGCCCACTTCTCTGCGAGAGATGGCTCGGCCCGGTCGCCGAGAAGCGCCGCGAGGTGGAGCGCGCGGATGTCCGGCGGTGCCACCTCCCCGGCAGCGGCCGCGAGTCCGCGCCGATAGGCGTCGCGCGCTGTCTCGTCATCGAACACGAGGGCGGCCTGCTGGGAGCCGAGGACCCCGCGGGCGAGCCAGAAGTTCTGGCCGGGCCGCGAGGTGATGCCCTCGTGGTTCTTGTCGCCGTCCCAGTCATGGATGAAGTTCAGCCAGGTGCCGTCGGGTTCCTGCATCCACAGGACGAAATCGAGCACGCCGCGGGCCCATCGTTCGACCCAGTCGAGCTTGGTCTGTTCCCAAACTTGGGACAGGACGATCAGGAGGCGGGCGGCGTCATCGACACACGCGACGCCCTCGAAGCCGGACTCCTGCGCGTGGACGACGCCGTCGGGATGCTCGTAGATCGAGACCGCGAGGGCGTTCGGTCCGGCCGCCGGAACCGGCCTCGAGAGGCGCCAGAGCTGTCGAAGCACCGGTCAGACGGAGGTGAGGGTCGACAGCACGTCGTCGATCGCCAGGTCGGCGGCGCAGATGCACTCGTCGGCGGCGCCGTAGAACACGCGGATCCGGCCGCCGCCGAGGTCGATGTGCCCGCTGGGGAAGACCACATCCTGCAGGAACCCGTCGTGCTCGTACTCCTCCTCGGCAGTGAGGATCGGCCGCGCGGTGCGTGCGAGCACCTTGGTCGGGTCGTCGACATCGAGCAGCATCGCGCCCATGCCGTAGCGGTTCATCCGATCGGCGCCGTGATAGAGCTCGAGCCAGCCGCCCTCGACACGGATCGGGACGAGCGACGCGCCGATCCGCATCTCGTCCCACATCCCATGTCGCGGCTCCGCGACCGGCCGGTGTCCGCCCCAGTGGATGAGGTCGTCGCTCTCCGCGAGCCACAGCCCGAGCACCCGCCCGAACGAGCCCGGCATCGGGCGCGTGAACGCGAGGTACCGCCCGTTCACCTTCTCGGGGAACAGCACGACGTCCTTCTGGTCGGGCTGCAACATCGTGCCGTGCCGCTCGAACGTGCGGAAGTCGGTGGTCGACATCCGCGCGGTCGTGATGCCCAGGCGGCTGACCGCCACATACGTGATGTGGAACAGCCCGTCGATCTCGGTGATCCGCGGGTCCTCGATCCCGTACGCCTCGATCGGCTCGGCGGCCTCGATCCGCGTGCCGTCGAACGCGAAGTGCTCGCCGTCGGTGCTGCGCGCGACGCGGAAGTGCGAGATGTGCGACAGGTAATCGGTGAACTCCACCTGGCCGGGTGCGAACCCGCCCTGCGTGTTGCGGTATCGGATCGTACGGGGGTCGGACAGATCCAGGCCCGGCAGATCGCGCGGCACGTACCCGATCACGACGCCCGGCGGGTCGCCGTCGTAGTCGAAGTACGCCATCCCGATCAGGTGCTCACCGGTGAGTCCGTGCGGCAGAGGCGTGAGGCGCGGGCGCGGGCCGCTGAGATCGAGCATCTGCGCATCGCCATCGAGCGTCACGTCGCGGCGCGGCCGTTCCACCACGCGAACCACGAGGATGGTCTCGTCGCCGAGCTTCGCGACACCGGGATTGATCGTGCCGATCACCTCGAACCCGGGTTGGGACGGTTCAAGATCCTTCGGCTCGATCAAGGGGTTCGAGGCGACGCGTTCCGCGATGTGCAGCGGCTTCTCGGCGCGCTTGCGCGTGGGAGCGACCGGATACTCGTCGACCAATTCCTGCATCGCGCCGATGAACCGCGCGCCGGTCTTCGGCCAGGTCGCCTCGTTGGCGTACGCGTAGGCCTTCTTCTCGAGGCGCGCCTTCAGCTTGGGGTCGTCGAGGATCGCGTTGACCGCGTCGGCGATGCCTTCGGCCGAACGGAAGTCGACGAGCATGCCGCGGTCCTTCGCGAGCGCCTCGGTGGCGTGCAGGTACGGCGTCGATACGACCGCCTTCCCGGCGCCCAGCGCGTAGGACAACGTGCCGCTCGTGATCTGGTTCGGGTCGAGGTACGGCGTGACGTAGACGTCGGTGGCCAGGAGGTAGTCGATGATGTCCTTCTGGTCGAGGTACTGGTTCACGAAGAGCACGTGATCGCCGAGCTCAAGGCCGTCGACCAGCTCTTGCAAGCGGTTGCGGTACTCCTCACCGCGCTGCTTCAACAGCTCGGGGTGGGTCTGACCGGCGATCAGGTAGAGCGCCTCGGGGTGGCGCGCCGCGATCGCGGGCATCGCTTCGATCGCGTACTCGAGACCCTTGCCCGGGCCGACCAGGCCGAAGGTCGAGATGATCGTGTGGTGGTCGAGCCCGAGCTTGGCCTTCAGCCGGCGGCGGCCCTTCGGCTCGATGTGCGGCATCCCGTGCGGGATCACGAGCGGCGCCTCGGTGATGCCGTAGTCGCGCTCGAGGATGTCGACCGCGGTCTCGGCCATCACGGTGAGGCGATGGGCGCTCTCGGCGATCGAGCGGACGGCATCCCGTATCGCCGGCGAGGGGTTGGGAAGCACCGTGTGCATGTTCACGAGGGCCGGCTTCTTCAGCTCCTCGAGGAACGGCGTCAGGTGGTCCTCGTAGGTGCCCTCGATCCATTGGTCGCCGACGAAGCCGCCGCCCTTCCACAGGCCGTAGAGCCCGAACTCGTGCTGCACGCAGACGATGTCGGCGGTCGACCGGTCGATCGCGTGGGCCGCAGCGCGGTAGGGCATCGCGCTGCCCTGGCGGATGCGCCAGCGAACCTCGCTGCCGTAGGCCCGCACGGAGTTCCGCTCATCGATCGCGGCCACGCGTGACTGCGTGCTCGGCTCGGCCTCCCGGATCGCACCGATCAGATCGTCGGTGAAGGTGGCGATGCCGCAGCGCCGGGGGGGATAGGTGGAAACGAACGCGATCCGCATGAAGGCCTAAGCGTACCCCGGGCGTCATCCGAGCCTCGGGCTAGGCTCGCGTGCATGACGACGCCGGGACCGTTGGCGCTGGTGGGCGGCGATGAGCTGCACCCCGGCAACGAGGAACAGGACCGCGTGCTGGTCGAGGCCGCTGCGGGAGGCTCTGCGTTCGTGCTGGCGACGGCGGCGGGCCGGCAGCGGCCCGAGCTCGCGGTCCGGCACGCGGTGGATTGGTTCGGCTCGCTCGGGCTGACGATAGAGGAGCTCCCGGCGACCAAGCGTTCGCACGTCACGTCGAAGCAGAACGCAGAGCGGGCGCGGGCGGGTCGTTTCTTCTATCTGGTCGGCGGCGACCCCGGCCTGGTGCCCAAGACACTGGCGGGTTCGCCGGTGTGGGGCGCGATCCTCGCGGCGTGGCGCGACGGCGCGGCGCTCGCGGGCTCGTCGGCCGGCGCGATGGCGATGGGCGAGTGGACGCTGGTGCGCGACCGCATGCCCGGCGACGACCGCCGTCGCTATCTCCCTGCCCTCGGGCTCATGCCCAACGTTGCGGTGCTGCCGCACTTCGAAACGTTCGGCCATCGCTGGGTCGAGAGCGCGGCGTCAGCGTCGCCGCACGACGGCGTCGTGTTGCTCGGCATCGACGAGCGGAGCGCCGCGCTTTGGCAGAACGGCGAGTGGCGCGCGTACGGTCCCGGCGCGGTCACAGTGATCGCGGAGGAGACGCGTCGGTTCCCGTCGGGGGCAGCCATCGAGGGCTTGCCGGCCCCCGGCTGAACCGACGCTGGCTACTCTGGCCGCCATGGCGACCGTCTATGACCTCACGCGCGAGCAGCTGGGCGAGCGCCTGGCCTCTTGGGGCGAACCGGCGTTCCGCGCGAAGCAGGTCTGGTCGCAGTTGTGGAAGCGTGGCGCCACCTACGACCAGATGTCCGATGTGTCTCCCGGGCTGCGCGAACGCCTGGCGGAGGAACTTCCGCTTGGTGTCGAGGTCCTGACCGAGCGAACGGCCGATCGCGGTTCGACCCGCAAGGCCCTGTTACGACTCGGCGGTCAACACGTCGTCGAGGCCGTGCTGATGGGATATCCCGACCGGGTGACGGTGTGCATCTCGTCACAGGCGGGCTGCGCGATGGGCTGCACGTTCTGCGCCACGGGGCAGATGGGGTTGCAGAACAACCTGACCGCGGGTGAGATCGTCGCGCAAGCGGTGTGGGCGCGCCGCGAAGCGGCGCGCCTCCCCGCGACCACGCCACAGCGACTCACCAACGTCGTGTTCATGGGGATGGGGGAGCCGTTCGCGAATCAGCGCCACGTGTTCGCGTCTCTGGGGCAGCTCACCGATCCTGCCGCCTTCGGGTTGGGTGCGCGTCACATCACCGTCTCGACGGTCGGGATCGTGCCCGGCATCGAGCGGCTCGCCGATCACGCGCCGCAGGTCGGGCTCGCGGTCAGCTTCCACGCCGCGAGCGACGAGCTCCGCGATCAGCTCGTCCCACCGAACACCAGGTATCCGCTCCACACGCTCGAGCGCGCGATCGCCGACTGGCGCTCGAGCACCCGTCGCCGTCCTTCGATCGAGTGGGCGTTGATCGATCATGTGAACGACACGACCGAGCAAGCGGAGCTGCTCGCACCGATCGCGCGCCGGCTGGGCGCGCACGTCAACCTCATCCCGCTCAACCCGACACCCGGCTACCCGGTCCTCGGCTCACCACCGGCGCGGATCCGGAGGTTCGTCGACGCGCTCGAACGCCAACATGTGAACGTCACCGTGCGGGACACGCGCGGGCGGTCGATCGACGCGGCCTGTGGCCAGCTCGCGCTGGCCAACGCCTAGCGCTTCTTCTGCTGCTTCGCCTTCAGCTCGGTCACCCGCGTCTTGACGATCTTCTTCACGAGTCCGACGGGCAGCCGCTCGTCGTAGCGGAACTGGATCGTGCCCTTGCCGGTCACGCGCTCGCCGAGCTCGGCGGCGTGCTGCTCGACCACGGCGCTGCTCATCGGGAACAGGCTGTAGTGGTCCTTGAAGGCCGCGTAGCAGACCAGCCCTTTCCCACCGAGCAGGAACGCCGGCATCGAGTAGCTGATCCCCTCGGTCGCGTCGGGCGCGGCCGCCGAGATCACGTCGCGAAGCGTGTCGAGCGCTGCGCGCTGCTCGCCGTTGTGCCACGACAGGTACTGCTTGACGCTCGTGGGTTTCTGCATCAGTCCTCGATCGGAGGCGGCTCGGACTTCCGCCGGTCCATGAACGCGATCAGTTCCGCGTCGATGTCGGCGTCGATCCCCGGGTCTTCGTAGGTCTCGAGCAGCTGCTTCCACCGGCGGTTCGCGCGCGCCGCGGTCTCCTCGCCGCCTGCCGCCGACCACGTCGTGAAGTCCTGCGTGATGAACAGTGGCGAGATGTACTGCCACTCGCGGAAGTGATCCATCGTGTGTTGTGCGGCGAGCCACAGGCCGCCCGGTCCGAGCTCCTTCAGCGCGTCGAAGGCGAACTCCTCCTCGCTGAACCCGATGCCCCGCTGCTGGACCTGGAGCTGTTCAAGCAGCTCGACGTCGAGCGCGAACTTCTCGAGCGAGGCGGTCAGGCCGCCTTCGAGCCAGCCCGCCGCGTGCAGCACCACGTCGGTGCCGGCGAGCATCGTCGCCCACAACATGAACGACGACTCGGCCGCAGCTTGCGCGTCGACCGCGTTGGACGAACAGAGCCCGCCGCCGCCGCGGAAGGGCAGCCCGTAGTGCCGCGCGAGCTGCGCGCCAGCGAACACGCCGAAGATCGATTCGGGCGTGCCGAGCGCCGGCGCGCCCGAGCGCATGTCGGTCGCCTGGAAGAACGACCCGTACAGGCAGGGCGCACCCGGCCGGATCGTTTGCGCGATCGCCACGCCGCTCAGCGCCTCGGCTACCTGCTGCGCTAGGCCGCCGGCGACGCTCACCGCCGCCGTCGCCCCACCGAGCAGGAACGGCGTCACGACCGTGGCCTGGTTCGACTCGGCCCACGCGACCATCGCGTCGACCATCCGGAAGTCCCAGATCAGCGGGCTCACCGAGTTCACGACGCCCATCAGCGCCGTGCGGTCGCCGAGGTCGCCGCCGTGCACGATCCGCGCCATCTCGATCCCGTCGCGCGCCTTCGGCCCGCTCGTTCCGTACGTCGTGTACGGCAGGTCCGACCACCGCAGCGTCGAGTACTCCATGTCGAGGTGCCGCGTGTTGACGTCCATCTTGGTCGGCTCGCACGCGCCCGTCTGCGCGCAGTTGAGCGGCGACGCGACCTGCGTGAGCTTGATGAACGTGTCGTGTCCCTCGAGCGTGCCCGCGCGACGCCCTTCGTCCAGATCGCTCAGGAACGGCGGGCCGCCGACGCCCATCCACAGCGTGGTGCCGCCGCCGACCTCGACGGTGTTCTCCGGGTTCCTCGCATGCAACGTGAAGGTGTGCGGCGCCTTCGCGAGCTGCTCCATCACGAAGCCGCGGTCGAAGTAGACGCGGTCGCCGTCGACCTTCTGCCCGGCTTCCTCGAGGAGCTTCCGTGCGTCCTGGTGCAAGACGTCGAGGCCGATCTCCTCGCAGATCCGCATCGCGTACTCGTGGACCTGTTCCTCTTGCTCCTCCGTCAAGGGGCGCGGGGCGTGTTCAGGCGTGTACAGCATCTGCGTCCTCCTCGGTGGGTTCCTCGATCAGCGGGGTGAGCAGCTCGTCCAGCGGCTCGATCCCGAGGTCGTGGATCTCGAGCGGCTTCTCCATGTACGCGGCGATCTCGCGCGCCTTCGCCTCGCGTGCCTCGTCGGGATGCTGCCGAACGAACAGCACGCGCGTCAGGTTGCCGAAGTAGGTCTCCTTCAGCCACGGGAAGCGGTCGAGGCCCAGTCCCTTGATGACGGCACGGTCCCAGTTCGTCACGAGCCAGTCGGTGAGGAAGTAGATGCCGTAGTCCTCGTCGAACCGCTTGAACAGATCGCCCGCGTACCACTGGAAGCAGTGCACGCCTGCGGGGCGCACCGCCGGGTAGCGCTCGAGCACCTTGTCCAAGCGGCCGCCGGTGCCGCAGTCGCCGTAGACGACGATCACGCGATCGTAGTCGGGCAGGAGCTTCTGGATCTTCTCCTCGACGGCCGGGCCGATCTCGACCGGCGTCATGTGGAGGTCGCTCGTGATGCCGTGCACGTCGGCATCCCACCCGTGCCGGTCCACCAGCGTCGCCGTGTCCTTGGCGACGGCGCCGCACGCGATCAGGGCGATGCGCGCGCCGGTGCGGGTCACCCCGCGGCCTCCTTGATCGGTTCGTCGGCGTCAAGGTCCGGCAAGGTGTCCAGCGGCGGCAGTCCCAGGTTCCCGATGAACCGGTCGTTGAAGTCCTCGACGCCCGACAGCTCGATGTACTCGACGAACGTCGGGATCTCCCAGGCGACCTCGCGCTCACGGAACGACATCAGCGCCATCTTCGCGCCCTCGCTCGCCGTATTGCCGACCGCCTTGATCTTGTCGACGGTCACGGCGGGCACGAGCCCGATCACCTGGGCGCTCCGCGGGTTGATGTACGAGCCGAACGAGCCGGCGAGCATGACCTCGTCGAGGTCTTCGGCCTGCAGGTCGAGCGCACGCATCGCGGTCTCGATGCCGGTCGAGATCGCGCCCTTCGCGAACTGCAACGCGCGGACGTCGGACTGGGTCAGGGTGATCTCGCCGGCGAGCTGGAAGGCGCGCACCTCGTCGCGCATCACGATGTGGCTTGCGAGCGGGTGACCGGCGGCCTCGGCGTCCTCGCGGGCCATCATCTTGCCGCCGTCGTCGAGCAGGCCGGCGAGGCGAAGCTGGGCGACGATGTCGATCAGACCCGAACCGCAGATGCCCTTGGGCTCGACGTCGCCGCCGATCACCTGGAGCTCGACATCGCCGTTGGTCAGCGTCACGCCCTCGATCGCGCCCTCGGTCGCGCGCATCCCGTAGAGGATCTCGCCGCCTTCGAACGCGGGGCCGGCCGGCGCCGCGGTGGCGACCGAGCGTTCCGCGTTGCCGCAGGCGATCTCGCCGTTGGTGCCGACGTCGACGAGCAGCCGCGTCTGCGGGTCGCGAACCAGCCCGGTCGCCACGATGTCCGCGACGATGTCGGCGCCCACGTACGCGCCGATCGACGGGTAGATCGCGACCCAGGCGAGCGGATGGATCTGCATGCCGAGCTGGTCGGCGCGCACGTCCTGGGCTTCCGTGAACGTCGCGACGTAGGGCGCCAGCGCGATCGACTCGGGGTTCACGCCCAAGAGCAGCGACATCATCGTCGCGTTGCCTGCGACCACTGCTTCATAGATCTCTTCGGGCTTGACGTCCGCTTCCTCTTGGACGCGCGCCAGCAGTTCGTTCACCGTTTCGATCGCGGCGGCTTTGAGCTGGTCGATGTTCTCCTGGCCGTGCATCGCCTTGGCCATCCGCGCGATCACGTCGGCTCCGTAGGAGGCCTGATGGTTGATCGTGCTCGCCACCGCGACGGTCGAACCGTTCCTGAGGTCGACCAGGGTGCACACGCAGGTCGTCGTGCCGATGTCGAAGCTCGCGCCGAACATCCGCTCCCGCGTATCGCCTTCTTCGCAGTCGACCAGATACTCGCCAACCAGCGTCGCGGTCACGTTCGAGCCGTTTCGGAACGCCTCGGCGACCTTGGGCAGGACCTCCCAATCGTGGTTGCGCGTATAGCCCGCCTCTTCGATGGCGTCCATGACCCGGCGGAGATGCGAGCGGTGGTCCTCGAGCGAGGGCGGCGCCAGCTCGAGGTAGAGCTTGACCACGTTGGGCTCGAGCAGGACGAACCGCCCGACGCCCATCGTTGCGGCCTTTGGCATCTTCATCAGTCGCGGCACGTCGACCGTCATCGGCCCGTTGATCCGGCACTGGCACGACAGGCGCCAGCCGTCGTCGAGCTTTTCGGCCAGGTGGCGGTAGTCGGCGAGCGAGAGCTCGGCTTCACCCTCCAAGACCTGGACGCCGCACTTGCCGCACGTGCCGCGGCCGCCGCACGTCGACTCGATCGGCAGTCCGGCCCAGTGCGCCGCGTTGAACAGCGTGGTGCCGGCGGGCACGCGGGCGGTCTTGCCGCTCGGCAGGTACGTGACCTCGATCTTGCCGCCGGGCCCGGTGCTGCTCATCAGGCGTTCGCCGCCTCCAGCTTCGCCGCCTCGAGCTCCGCGCGGTGGTCCTTGATCCACTCGGCGCCGAAGTCGTCGTGGCCGAGCAACAGGTCTGCGGCGAGGATCGCCTTCTTCACCGGACGGTGCAGCGGGTTGGTGATCGCGGTGTTCATGCCGTTGGCGATCATGATCGTGAGGAACGAGGCGTCGATCTCGTGCCGGCCCGGCATCCCGAATGAGATGTTCGACGCGCCGCACGACAGGTTGACGCCGAGCTCGCTGCGGATCCGCGCGATCGTCCGAACCATCGCGGTGCCGGCGTCGGGCGCGGCGCCGATGGGCATCGCGAGCGGGTCGATGATCACGTTCTCGCGCGGGATGCCGTGCTTCTCGGCGTTCTGCACGACCTTGGCCGCGCACGCGAAGCGCACGTCCGGGTCCATCGAGATGCCGTCTTCATCGTTGGCCATCCCGATCACCGCAGCGCCGTACTCGGCGACAAGCGGCAACAACCGGTCCATCGAATGTTGCTCGGCGGTGACGGAGTTGATCAGGACCTTGCCGCCGGCCAGCGGCACGGCCGCCTCGAGTGCCTCCGGCGTCGAGGAGTCGATGCAGATCGGCGCGTCGACGAGGTCGTTCACGATCTTCACCATCTCGGAGAGCATCGCGACCTCGTCGAAGCCGGGGATCCCGGCGTTCATGTCGAGCACGCGGGCGCCCGCAGCGACCTGCGCGAGTGCGTCGGCGCGGACCGTGTCGTAGTTCCCCTGCTTGAGCTCTTCGGCGAGCTTCTTGCGCCCGGTCGGGTTGATCCGCTCGCCGATGATGACGAACGGATGTGCGTCCCCGATCACGACGTCGTGACCGGCGTGCGAGCGCAGGACGGTTTCGGCTACTTCTGTGGGCACGGGCTTGCTCCTGCTGTCGGTGGTCGCTTCACCTTGCCAGAGTCCTCGGGACGATCGGTAAACAGGCTGACTCGCGGTCAATCGGCGGGTCAACGACGTGCCGCGTTCGAGGATAGGGCCGCAGGAAGCCGCGGGGAACGGGCGACGGAGCTCGCGATGTGACTTTCGGTCAGGAGTTGGTCAGCGTGGATGAACCAGGCTGACCGGACCGAGGGCGCCGCGGGGACGGTCGGCGTCCTCGTCGGAGCCGGGCACGATCGAGTGCGTCTCCGGCAGCTCGATGTGCTTGGGCATCGAAGGACCGGCCTCGAACTTGTCGCCGAAGCGCGGCTCGGGCGTCTCCGCATCCAGCGGGGTCCCGCGGTGGAGGCGGCGGATCAGGTCGGCGGCGATCCACACGCAGACCGCGATCGCGACCGGGTGTCCGAACGGCAGCCGGACCGACCGGAGCAACTCCGGCAGGTGCGAGTTCTCGGTGACGAGCTCGGTCACGGTGAACGCGAGACAGAGCAGGATGAGTGTCCGGCGCGCGACACGCGGCAGCGCCCACGCCACCGGCAGGACCCACACGAGGTACCAGGCGCCGAGCATCGGCGCGAGCAAGATCGTTGCGATCAGGGCCCAGCCCCATGCTGCCGCCAGCGCTTGCGGCTGACGCGCCGCGGGATCGGTCCAGATCCGCCGCGCGATCAGGAACACGACGACGAAGGACGCCCCGAACAACAGCACGTGCGCCGCGATCATCGCCGGCGTCTCGAACGCCGGCCCTCCGATCGTCTTGCCCGCCCACGTGAGCGCAGTGACGATCAGCTGCCCCGGCGCCTTCCCCGAGTCATGGCCCGACAGCTCGAACATCCCGAGCGTCGGGTTCGACGATTGCAAGAACGGCGCCGCTAGCACCAGCCAGACGCCACCGACCACCACCGCGTACTTCGCGAGCACGCGCGCGCGTCGCTCTGGGTCGGCGTTGGCCGCGATCGCGACGACCAACAGGATCAGCGGGACGACGGCGCTCGCCTTCACGGACATCCCCAGCCCGAGGCACAGGGCTGCCGCGAGGTCGCGCTTCGCGTACACGCACGCGATCGCGCAGGCGACGAAGAACGCGACCAGCATGTCGTTGTGCCCGCCGCCGACGACGTGGAACACCACGATCGGGTTCAGGCCGATCACGGCCACGGCGAACACGGCGCGCTCGGGACGCACCTTCTTCACCAGCCGCCAGACCACGAACAGCGTGCCGAGGCTCGCCATCGCGGCGAGGATCTGGAAGCCGCGGATCTGGCTGGTGACGCTTCGGAGGACCCCGGTGGTCACGACCGAGACCCAGGTGAACAGCGGGCCGTACACCGAGGGCGTTCCCCGCCAGCCGGGCCAGGTCAGGTTGAACAGCGCGTTGTTGGGGAAGGCGCTCGGCGTCGTGACGTACGGGTTGGCGCCGTAGGAGTTCCAGATCCGTCCGTAGTACGCGTAGCTGTAGACGTCGCGCGAGAACAGCAGCGGCAGCGTCAGCACGACGATGTGGAACACGACCGCGAGCAGCACGACCATCCGGACCGACACGCGCTGATGCCACGCCTCGCGCAGGATCAGGATGAAGCCGACCGCCGCCGCGACGACCGCGATGAGCCCCACGAGCATCAGCCCCGCGTCGTCGAGTCGCTGCAGTTGCAGGAGGTTCGCGATCCAGCGGAGCGGGCCCTCAGCTTGCACGCCGTCGGGCAGGATCGGGTAGTACGGCGAGTTGGGCGTCGCGGAGACGATCGCGACCAGCAGCATGCCGACGACGGAGGCAGCCGTCGCCCGAACCGCGCTTGGGGGCAGGGCTGACCGCCTGATCGTACGCATGGGTTACTGGAGCGTACCTGAGGCGCTTCGAGCGAGGTAGGGGGGGCCTACGCTCGGTGAGCGGCGCAACCGTATCTCCATGGTTCGGCCCTCCCGGCCTGTCTACCGTATCGCCGGGTCGCTCATACCCGCAACACGGCCGAACACACCCCGTATCCTGCAGCGATGGGCTTCTTGGAGCTGACCGACGTCGCGTATCGCCTGCCCGGCGGGTGGACCCTGTTCGAGGGCGTCACCTTTCGGGTGCCCGAGGGTGCCCATTCCGCCCTGGTTGGGGCGAACGGGATCGGCAAGACGACGCTGCTGCGGCTGATCGCGGGCGAGGACCATCCGAGCGCGGGTGCGATCCGGGTGGACGGACGCGTCGGCCTGATGCGCCAGTTCATCGGCTCGAACGAGCAGCCGACGACGGTCCGCGCCTTCTTGCTTGCGTACAGCGACCCCGCGGTGCGCGAGGCGGCCGCGCGGCTGGAACGCGCCGAGGAGCGCCTGGCCGCCGACCCCGACGAGAAGGCCCAACTCGCGTACGCGGCGGCGCTCGAGATCTGGGAGACGGCCGGCGGCTACCGCGCCGAGGTCCTGTGGGACCGGTGCGCCGCGGAGGCGTTCGGCGGGGGGTACCCCGAGTCGGCGACCCGACCGATCGAGACGTTGTCCGGCGGCGAGCGCAAGCGACTTGCGCTCGAGATCGTGCTGCGTTCCCCGTTCGACGTGGTGGTGCTCGACGAGCCCGACAACACGCTGGACATCGCCGGCAAGGAGTGGCTCGAGTCGCGGATCCGGGACGACCCCCGGACGATGCTGTTCGTCTCGCACGACCGCACCGTGCTCGAGCGCACCGCGACGCAGGTGGTCACGCTCGAGGGCAGGGCGACGTGGACGCATCCCGGCGGGTTCGCGACGTACGCCGACGCCCGCGACGCGCGCGTCGAGCGGCTCGACGAGGAGCACCGCCGCTACGACGAGGAACGCCAGCGGCTGACCGACATGGTCAAGGAGATGAAGCGCAAGGCCGCCTACAACGACGGCTGGGCGTCGAAGGCTCGCTCGGCCGAACACCGCCTCGAGCGGTTCGTCGAGCGAGAGCAACCGCCGGAGAAGGCGGAGGTGCAGAACGTGAAGATGCGCGTCGACGGCGGCCGTACAGGCAAGGTCGCGTTCCGGGCGCGCGGGCTCGCGATCGCGGGCATCGTGGCGCCGTTCGATGCGGAGGTCCGCTTCGGCGAGCGGATCGGCGTGATCGGGCCGAACGGCAGCGGCAAGTCGCACTTCCTGCGGCTACTCGCCGGCGAACCGATCGCGCACGAGGGCGAGTGGATGCTCGGCGCGCGCGTCGAGCCGGCATTGTTCGCGCAGCTGCACGAGCGGCCCGACATCGGTGACCGGCCGATCCTCGACGTGTTGTTGAAACGCGGCCTCGAGCGGTCGCGCGCGCACTCGTCGCTGCGCCGCTACGAGCTCGACCGGGCTGCGCAGAACCCGTTCGAACTGTTGTCGGGTGGCCAGCAGGCGCGGTTCCAGATCCTGCTCATGGAGCTCGACTCGCCAACGATGCTGCTGCTCGACGAGCCCACGGACAACCTCGACGTCGCGTCGGCCGACGCACTCGAGGCGGCGCTCGACCGGTACGAAGGCACGGTGCTGGCGGTCACGCACGATCGGTGGTTCATGCGGATCCTCGACCGGTTCCTGTTCTTCGATGAAGACGGATCGGTGCACGAGCTGCTCGCGTCGCCGTACGACCTGGCGGTGCGGTGAGCGACGCGGTCGCGATGACCGGCGCCGAGGTCCGGATCGGCGGCCGGCGGATCGCGGGTCCGCTCGACCTGGTGATCGGCGCCGGCGAGCGGTGGGTGCTGCTCGGCCCCAACGGGAGCGGCAAGACCACGGCGCTGAGCTTGATGGGTGCGCGGCGGCAGCCGTCGGCCGGCACGGTCGACGTGCTCGGCGAGCGGCTCGGTCGGACCGACGTCCGGCGCTTGCGCCCGCGGATCGGGCACGTCTCGCATCGCGTCGCCGATGCGCTCCGCCGCGACGCGACCGTCCTCGACACCGTTTTGACCGGGCGCGACGCGACCCTGGTCACGTGGTGGCAGCGGTTCGACGACGACGACATCGCGCGTGCGCACCGGCTGCTGGCGTCGATCGGGTGTAACGAGCTCGCGGCGCGACGGCTCGAGACGTGCTCGCTCGGCGAGCGCCAGCGTGTCTTGATCGCGCGGGCGTTGTTCGGGGAGCACGAGCTGCTCCTGTTCGATGAACCGGCCGCCGGGCTCGATCTCCCGGCGCGCGAGCGGCTCCTGAAAGCGATGACCGCCGTCACGGAGACCACGACGGTGCTCGCCACGCACCACCTGGAAGAGATCCCACCGACGACGACGCATGCGGGGCTGCTGAGGGACGGTTGTGTGGTCGCGGCGGGTCCGATCGGCGACGTCTTGGTCGATACACAGCTCTCGGCATGTTTCGCGATGCCGATAGTGGTGGATCGAGACGGTGGGCGGTGGCGCGCCCGCGCGGCGAGTTAGTCGGCCGGCGCGTCCGGGAGGGGCAGGGAGAGTTGCTCGGCGTCTTTGTCGCGACGCTTGCGCGGGTAGCGCATCGGCTTACCGACGAAGTAGATCGCGACCGCGATGAGCAACGGGTACACCGCCACGATCCCGACGATCATCACGAGGATGGACGTCGCGCTCGCGTGGTCTCCCGGAGCGCCGATCCACTTCACGATCGCATACACGGTGATACCCATCCACACCATCACGACGATGACCCCCGCCCAGATCGTGTAGGCGAAGGCCGACAGGACCCCGATCCCCGCCGCGACCCCCGTGTTCTCTCTCATACGGGTCAGCCTAGCGCGCCCTGCATCGCTGGGAACATGGGCGGATGACCGAAGACCGCCTCCATCGCCGCGGCGTGAGCGCCGTGTGGCTGGCCACGTTCATCTGGGCGTGGGGTCCGGTCCTGGTCAAGTGGAGCGACTTATCCGGGCCGACGTTCGCGATGTGCCGGCTGTGGGTCGGGGTCTGCGTCTCGGCGATCGCGCTGGTCGTCACGAAGCGCCGGATCAGCTGGACCGCGTTCCGCGCCTGCGCGTTCGGGGGCGTCCTGTTCGCGGCCGACATCGGCCTCGGCTTCACCGCCATCAGGGCAACGACGGTGGCCGACGTCGCATTGATCGGCGCGCTGGCTCCGGTCGCGATCGTCTTGGTCTCGGCGTACCGGCTGCACGAGCGGGTGACGCTGCGATCGTGGATGCTCGTCGGCGCGTCGTTCATCGGGGTCGTGATCGTCGCCGTGGCGTCGGCCGGTGCGCCGAGCTGGACGCTTCGCGGGGATCTGCTGGCCGTGCTCGGGATCGGGACGTGGTCGGCCTACTGGTTCTTCTCGCGGCACGTGCGCGAGCGGTACGACCCGATCGTCTACTTCGGCTGCGTGATGCTCGCCGGCGCGCTTGTGATGACTCCGTTCGCGTTGCTCGTCGACGGCGTGCCGTCGGGGCTCGCGGGCCGCGACCTCTTCGCGGTGGTCACCGTCGCGATCTTCCCCGGCTTCGTCGGACACACGTTGGTGATCTGGTCCCACAAGCACGTGGCGTCGTGGCTCTCCGCGCTGATCACGCAGGTCTCACCGGTCATCACCGCGGTGCTCGCGTGGATCGTGCTCGGTGAGGCGATCCCACCGCTCGCTGCCCTCGGTGGCGCGATCACGGTCGGCGCGACCATGGCGGTGATCGCGCTCGACGCGGGCGACGCCGAGGAACAACACCTGGAAGAAGCCGCCGAGAAGGTCAGCTAGCGGAGGCCCGCGTCCGCGCCGCGCGCACGATCATCCAGGCGCCGGCCCCCAGCACGGCGACCGCGATCGCGAGCAGCACGAAGCCGAGCGGACCGAGGACCGGCAGCGTGACCGACCCGGAAGCTGTCACGTTCACCGGCCGGCGCGGCGGCGTCGACATCACCACGAGCGTCCACTCCCCGGGCTGCGCGGTCCACGAGATCGACGGCGCATCGCCCGTCGCGCTGATGGCCCAGAAGGGCTGCGCCTCCGGCGCCGCGGGCTGGGCGTTCCCGTTGATGGGCGACGTGCTCGCGGCGCCGGGCTGGTCGATCTGCTCGATCACGTCGATCGGCACGTCGCGCAAGTACGCGTTCACATCGGACGTGGGTCCGATCCCGAGGAACAGCGGGCGGTCGCCCGGCTGCAGCGAGACGTCCAGTCGGACGTGCTGTCCATCGGGCAGGCTCGGCACGTCGACCTGCGGCAGCGTGATCGCGTACCCGCTGCCGATCAGCCGCGTCGGCGCGAGGCCGATCGAGCCGTCGGCGCCGACCAGCGAGACGAGCGCGACGCCGCCGACAGTCGCGAACAGCCCGAGCACGACGAGCGCCACGCCGATCCCGATCCGCAGACGCCGTCCCACGGCGCACATCCTCGCAGCCGGTCCTTTCCGCCGGAGGCCCGCGGGACGAAGATGGCCGCGTGGCGAGCACCCTGGATGCGATGGTCGAGGCGACCCCCGCCGACCGCGACCGGGTGGTCGACTTCCTGCGCGCCGCGAGCATCTGCGCCGTCGTGGTCGGTCACTGGTCGATCGCGATCGTCTGGTGGGACCACGGCGTGCTTCGCGTCACGAGCGCGATCGGCGTGACGTCGTGGCTGTGGCTCGCGACCTGGGTGCTGCAGGTGATGCCGATCTTCTTCTTCGTCGGGGGGTTCTCGAACCTCGTGTCGTTCGATGCGGCCCGCCGTCGTGGTGAGACGAGCGGCGCGTTCATCCGGAGCAGGCTGGACCGGCTGCTGCGTCCGTCGCTCGTGTTCTTCGCGGTGTGGGGCTCGATCGAGCTCGCGATGCACCTGTTGAACGTCGGCGCACCGACGGGGCCGCACCTGTGGGGGAGCACCACGCTGCTGCGCGGGTTCAACCCGCCGGGCGCGACGCTCCCGTTCGGACCGTTGTGGTTCCTGGCCGTGTATCTGGTGGTCATCGCCTTGGCACCGTGGTTGATCGGGCTGCA
>DASYOY010000221.1:0-2840 GCA_036007245.1 Actinomycetota bacterium
GAACAGCACCGCGTGCCATGCGAGCAACGCCGTCGACACGCCGACCCAGGTCACATACACCCAGCGCCGGCGGCACCACTCAGCGATCCCCCAGAACGCGGGGAAGACAACCAGCACGAATCGCGACATCGAGACGAGATCCCGCCCGAGGTACGGGTACGCGAGCGGGATCAGCAAACTGAGCCCCGCGTACGTCAGGTAGCTGGGCGCGGCGGTCCGCCGAACCGCGACGACGCCCCCGATCGCCACGGCCGTCAACACGAAGTCCGAGATCCAGTACCCACCGTCGGACTGGTTGAGGCCGCCGATGGCTTGCGAGAGCCCGCGGCCAAGGGTCGTGAGCGGGAACGCGAGCGTGCGGTTCCACGCGCTCTGCGCGGAGAACGGCGCCATCGGATCGCCCGCGTGGATCCACCACCAGCCGATGTACAGGGCCGGCCCCACCGCGATCGCGCAGGCCCAGGCGAACCGCCGCGTCCGGGTGGACGGATCGCCGCGCGTCCACGCCTCGACGAGGAACGCCGGGATCAGCACCACACCGATCAGTCGCGTGAGCGCGGCCGCTGCGCCGGCCACCGCGCCGGCGGGCCATCGGTCGCGTCGCACGGCGACGAACGCGAGCAACGTCAACAACAGGAACAGCGACTCGCTGTACGGCGCGAGGAGGAAGAAGGCGGTCGGGAAGCACGCCAGCAGCACGACTGTCCGCCGGGCGATCTCGGTCGATCGTTCTCGCTCGGTCAATCGGTACAGCACGATCAGCGCCCCGAGGTACGCCAGGTTCGAGATGAGTGTCGCCGCGCTCAGGGTGTCGATGCCCGGCAGCCACGCGACGACCCGGATCGCAACCGGATACAGGGGGAAGAACGCCGCCGAATGCGGCGCCGCGTCGTATCCCTCGTCCGCCAGAAACGTGAACCATCGAGCGTCCAGTCGATCGAGGCCGTCCCACATGTTGTGGATCCCGCTCGTTGCCGGACTCACGTTCGGCGGTTCGTGCGGCAGGGCTCCCTGGGTGAGCGATCCCACCGTGAGTCCGAGCAAGCTGATCGCGACCCGGCTGAGGACGAAGACGACCCCGCAGTAGACCACCGCGCGCCGTAGCCCAGAGCCTGCTGAGCGCGTCGGGACCGCAGGTTCTTCGATCAGAACAACCAGCCCCAGTTCATGAACACAGCGGCCAGCGCGAGCTGGCTGACAGCCATGAGCGCGATCCCAACCGTGAGCCGCGCTCGGGTCCGAAGGACTCGCACCCAAACCCAGGCAACGGGGAAGAGCAGGCACGCCAGCCGCGGGACGGACAAGAAGGGTCGAGGTGCCCACGCGAACGAGAGCGGGATGAGCAGCGTCGACCACATGTACGCCACGTATGCACTGGGGATCCGGCGCACGGCGAGGACCGCCGACACAAGGAAGCACGTGGTGAGCGCGCCGTCGACGAGCAGATCGGGGCGCACGGCTCGGACCACAGCCAACACCGCGAATGTGAGTCCTCGGACGACGGTGAATGGCGCGAAGGCCGTCCCCCGTCCCCAGTACGTCTGCGCATGCACCGGTGCGAGCGCATCGCCTCGTGCGACTCCCCACCACGCGAGGTAGCACAGGATGCCGACGACGGGCGCAACGACCGCTGCGATCCGTGCGCGACGTGAGGCTCGTGAGGCAGTTCGTGCGATCCACCACACCGCCGGCGTGAGGGCGACCGCCATCGGTCGAGTGAGTCCCGCGAGGACGCCGGCGCACGCAGAGAGACTCCATCGGTCGCTCCTCGCCCAGAGGAAGACGAGAAGCGTCGCCAGCAGGAACAGGGATTCGCTGTAGGGCGCGAGGAAGAAGAACGATGTCGGCATCGCGGCGAAGAATGCGACGGACCAACGCGCCTCGCGGTCACCGAGCTCGACGGCGGTAAGCCGGAAGAGCACGATGAGGCTGCAGAGATAGGCGACGTTCGAAACGACCGTCGCCGCCGTCGGAGTCGAGGTCCCGGTTACCGCCGCGGTCGCCGCGGTCGCTGCGGGGAACGCTGGGAAGAACGCCGCTCGAACGCCCTCCCCGTTTCCATAGCCGTCCGCGGCGATCCAGGCGAACCACGCCTCGTCCCATCGCTGCATCCCGTCGAGGGCGTTGTGCCATCCGGGCGTCGCGGCGATGGTGAACGAAGCGGGAGGCGACACACCTGTGATGGCGGACGCGTCAGGCTGATGGGTACCGACCGCTGCGACCGCGACCAGCGAGACGGCGATCCGCGCGATGCAGAACACGACGAGACAGAAGAGCGCGGGCCGCCATGCGCTCGCGACATCCGACTCGTGCGTCTCGTCGATCGTCCTCGCGATGTCGGTCACCGGCACACGTGTATCACGGGCACCGCATGCTTCCTACGAGGGGAGCTGTCGGACCAGGACCTCTGGATTGCTCGTCGGCATCTGGCACGCGAAGCGCTCGCATACATAGGCCGTCGGTGCGCCGGCAAGCGTCTGCCGTCCGTTCAGAAGCGGCACCCGTGCAGATCCCTCGTCAGCCGGGTCACGGAGCGCCACGACAGCGTTCGGCAGGTACCGGTCGGCGAATATGACATCAGTCAAGGTGTGCGTCTCGGCGGCCGTCCGGTCGCCGATGATCGCGATCTCCAGCGGGGGACTGTTCAGCATGTCGGCAACGCACAAAGCATGTCCGAAGGCGGCGGGGTGCGTTGCCGCCGAGGCCAGGATCGGCGCGAGCGTGTCACGAGCTACCTGCTCGGTTGCGTCCTCGCCCCGGTATCTCGCGATCCGCAGGAGCACGTGCGCTGCCGCTGAGGTGCCGCTCGGCGTCGCGGTGTCGATGACGTCCTTGGGGCG
>DASYOY010000222.1:0-13992 GCA_036007245.1 Actinomycetota bacterium
ACGGTGTCTGACGGATGACTGACTAGACTTCCGGTTGGAGGATCTCGGGCATGAGCCAATCATCGAAGGGCATCATCATCGGGGTCGTGATCTTGGCGGTGGCCGTCGCGTTCATCTGGTATCGAGGCAACCAGCGCCCGGAGTTCGGCGCGTGCACACGATGGGGCGGGAATAGTTCGGTGACGATCTACTACCGGCAGGGCGACCCGTCGTACGCGACCTACTCGTCGGCGGACTGTTCCGAGGAAAGCCGCATCACCATCTAGTCGGCCCTGGCGCTCCTGCCGACCGAAGGTTCATCGATGCCCCAATCGTCCGGCACGTAGTCGGGGACGACGATCGGCGAAGGCAGCAACGGCAGGTTGTCGGTGACGGGTCGGTCGACCTCGATGCCGCGCTGGCGATGCGTTCCCCAGCACAGCGTGAATCCCGCGAGACACCACAGCGTGCAGCAAGCCAGAAGCATGAACGCGAACGGCCAATCGATCCTCATGGCATACCCACTTCCTGCAGCTCCTGCTGCGAAGAACCCTCCCCGGATCGTTCTCTTGGTGCCCAGCCTGGTGCATCTCAAACAACCAGACCGCGTCCCGCACAGCGGCGCCCTCGTGGGGCCGGACGAACGCCCGTGCTTGCATCCGACGGACCTCGGTCCGCGGCGAGGCGGAGCGCCCACCCATCGCCATCGTATGGCTTGTGCGCACGTCGTGCACGAGGGAGGAGAGCTACAGCGTTCCGCTCACGTGGCTCGGCCTTCGCCGTCGCGCGAGCCGCCCGGCGGATCCCTTCACCACAGTCGGTCGATGCTCCCCGGATAGAGCTCGATCCGAACCCCGAGGAAGGCTTCACGCTGAGCCTGGGCGCGCCCACTGAAGAACCCACCCAGCGTCGCCTTGTCGAAGCCGTCGCCGTCGCTCGGGAACGGGTCGTCCGGCGTACCGCCGATCAGCACCGTTCCGGGCAGGTGCTCCCATCCGGCTCGTTCGTAGAAACCCAGTAGAGGCGCGTCACAGGTGAACAACCCGATGTCGACACAGCTGGCCGCGATCGATCGCCGTGCCTCGGCGACCAGCCGCCCGCCGTAGCCGTGGCCGCGTTCCGCTTCATCGGTCACCACGGCCGCGAGCCCTGAGGCCGACCACCGATCGCCCGCGTGCTCGACCTCCTTCGACAACACGTCCAACGCGGCCAGCACCTTCCCGTCGTCGCGGACCAACAGCGCGGAGACGGGGGCGAGTGCGGGATCGTGCCAAGGACCGCCGATGGCCTCGACCGCCGGCCACGCCTGATACTGCAACGCAAGCATCTGACGGCGAAGCTCGACCGGGACCTCCGCCTCCGGGAAGGTCATCATCCGTAGCTCGCTCACGTCGGACCGCCCTCGCTTCATCATCTCGATACGTCAGGATGGATGGGCCGCGGCCCGGATAACAGAAA
The DNA here is from genome assembly GCA_036007245.1 of Actinomycetota bacterium. GTDB lineage: Bacteria > Actinomycetota > UBA4738 > UBA4738 > HRBIN12 > AC-51. The sequence continues at coordinate 1,438 of DASYOY010000222.1, forward strand.
GACCGGGCGAAAGGCCCGGTCTTTCTGAAAAACCGACCGAGATCAGTACTTCTTGGGAACGATCTTCTTGGGCGTGATCTTCTTCGGCTTGATGGCCTTCACGCTCGTCTTCTTGGCCTCGCGGGAACCCGCTGACGACTTGTCGGTCGCGGGGTGCTTCGGCTGGATCTTCTTGTCGGCCATCCTCGCCCCTTCTTCCTGCCAGGGCTGTTAACCCGGTTGACACATGCATCATGCCGTCGACCGATCGCAACACCGGTAGCGAGGGTCACGCGTGACGAGTGCTTCTCGTCACCCCTGCCTTGTGCTTCGCGTCACCTCTTCGCCAGACCCCGGGGATGGCTGACATGCGGCGGATCTTGAGGTAGATGAGGAGCTGCGCCCTCGGTTGGAGCTCGTCCTGCTGACCGACACATACACGCCTACTCCTTGTTGCTCGTCGGCTTGCCCCTGTTCGATGACGGGATGACACTTGGCCTGTCATGAGGAACCGAGGCGGGCACGTCCTCGCAACCGTCGTATTCACCGACATCGTCGACTCAACGACCCTTGCGAGGGAACTTGGCGACGCTCGCTGGCGGGAGTTCCCAGCTGAACCCTCCGCGACACTTCAGGACCGCCCAGAGATCGCCCGAGCCGCGTCGGAGTCATCGCACCGTTGGACTGTTTCCGCAGGTGGATCGGTGGGGCGGGCAGGACTTGAACCTGCGACCGACGGATTATGAGTCCGCTGCTCTGACCAACTGAGCTACCGCCCCGTGGTACGAGCAGAACCTACTCGTTCAGTCTCCCGACCGAAACGCGAGCGGGCGCGGATCCATGGTCTCAGTCCGGATCGTGGGTCCTGACGTACTGCCGCTCCGCCGCGGTGATGTCGGACGGGTGTGGGTGGTCAGCAGCAGCGCCGCCGGCACACCGGGGCCGCTGAGAACGTGAGCGCGAGCACGATCGCCGCGATGGTCAGGAGAAGAGCGACCCGAGATCCCAGTCGTCGGATGGCGGCTCGTCCGGGCGCGGTGGATGCGCGCCTCCGGCGGCCTCCAGCGGCTCCAACCGGTCGGCGAGCTCGTCGAGCTTGGACCGAACAGGCTCGGGGTCGAACCCCTTGCGAACGGTGGCGAACCGACGGTCTCTGACCTGGTCTGCCGTGTACAGAACGCCGTGGGTCGGGATGACCGCGTGTCCCGCTTCGCGCGACTCGATCTGCTGCGTTACGTCCTCGAGGAAGGTCGTGACTTGCGCGCGGTCGAATCCGCGCCTCTGCACGGGAAGGTTCCACGCCCCCGCCCTCGTGGGCTGCGGAGGCGCCTGCCACGCCGGTGGCGGCTTCAGGCTCTTCGGATCGAACGGCAGGTCGGGTTGCTGCGAACGCACGGCTTCCCTCCGGCTCCCGAGGCTATCGCCGGTGGTCCGATACGTGAAGTCGGCTAGAAGCCCTCGTTGTACTCGTCATCGGTGACGGGATCGCCCCACTCGGGGTCGCCCCCGTTGACCGCCACGTGCACGAGCGGCGAATCGGGTGTGCCACCGTGGAAATGCCACTCCCCCGGTGCGACGTGGATCACGTCGCCTGCTTCCAGGATGTGGCCGGCTTCGCCACGGCTCCGGACCCGACCTCGGCCGGCCACCGCGTACAGGAACTGCCCGCCGGAGTGTTGATGCCAGTGGGTCCGGGCGCCGGCCGCGAAGGAGACGACCCCGACGTTCGCCCCGTCGGCGACGATCGTGCCGCGGAGCGACACCTCGCCCGTGAACCGGCCTGTGTCGCCGTGCTCGTAGGACGCGTCGGCCGCGCGAGCGATCTCCATGCGACGAAGCGTACCGGCTGGCCGCCGTACCCCCCAGCTACGATGGGGCCATGACCGAGTACCGCACCGAGACAGACTCGATCGGCTCGATCGAGGTCGACGCGTCGCGATACTGGGGGGCGCAGACCGAGCGCTCGATCCACCACTTCTCGATCGGCTGGCCCGACGTCGACCGCATGCCGCGCGAGGTCGTCCACGCGATCGGCATCCTCAAGAAGGCGGCGGCGCAGGCGAACATGGACCTCGGCCGGCTCGACCCGTCGATCGGCGACCTCATCCTGCAAGCCGCCGACGAGGTGATCGACGGGTCGCTCGATGAGCACTTCCCGCTGTACGTCTGGCAGACCGGGTCGGGCACGCAGTCGAACATGAACGGCAACGAGGTGATCTCGAACCGCGCGATCGATCTCGCCGGCGGCACGCTCGGGTCGAAGGAACCCGTGCATCCGAACGACCACGTCAATCTGTCGCAATCGTCCAACGACACGTTCCCGACCGCGATGCACATCGCCGCCGCGATGACGATCCGCGAGCGACTCGAGCCGCAGGTGCGCGCGCTCCGCGACGCGCTGAACGAGAAGGCAGCTGCCTACGCCGACGTCGTGAAGATCGGGCGAACGCACCTGCAGGACGCGGTGCCGCTCACGCTCGGCCAGGAGTTCTCGGCATACGTGGCGCAGCTCGATGCCGACCTCGAGCGGATCTCGGTCGCGATGGGCGGACTGTACGAGCTCGCGATCGGGGGCACCGCGGTCGGCACCGGGCTGAACGCCCCGGACGGGTTCGGCGATCTGTGCGCGTCGAAGATCGCCGCGATCACCGGCCTGCCGTTCGTCGCTGCCCCCAACGCGTTCGCCGCGCTCGCCGCCCACGATGCGGTCGTCTTCATGAGCGGCGCGCTGGCCACGCTCGCCGCATCGCTGATGAAGATCGCGAACGACATCCGCTGGCTCGGCTCCGGCCCACGCGCCGGGATCGGCGAGTTGGTCCTGCCGGAGAACGAGCCGGGGAGCTCGATCATGCCCGGCAAGGTCAACCCCACCCAGTCCGAGGCGATGACGATGGTCGCGGTGCAGGTCCTCGGCAACGACACCGCGATCAAGATCGCCGGGTCACAGGGCAACTTCGAGCTCAACGTGTTCAAGCCAGTACTGATCAAGAACCTGCTCCACTCGACGGTGCTGCTCGCCGACGCGAGCCGGAACTTCCGCGCGTTCTGCGTCGAGGGCCTTGAACCCGACCGCGATCGGATCGACGACCTCGTGCATCGATCGCTCATGCTCGTCACGGCGCTCACGCCGCACATCGGCTACGACAAAGCGGCTGAGATCGCGAAGAAGGCGCACCACGAAGGCACGACGTTGAAGCAGGCCGCGCTCGCGCTCGGCTACCTGACCGAGGCCGAGTACGACTCGATGGTCGTGCCTGAGGACATGGTCTAGGGCTCGGCTCCCGTCGCGACCGGTCGCGACGGGTCGTGCACCCAGTCCGACCACGAGCCTTCGTACAGACGCGCGTCGCGGAAGCCCGCGAGCTTGAGCGCGAACACGTCGAGCGATGCGGTGACGCCGCTGCCGCAGTACGCGATCGGCACAGCGTCCTCGGCCACCCCGAGGGCCTCGAATCGATCTCGCAGTTCTTGCGGCGAGCGGAACCTGCCGTCGGCGCCGAGCACGTCCGGGAACGGCGCCGACCTCGCGCCGGGGATGTGCCCCGCCACCGGATCGATGGGCTCCGTCTCGCCGCGGTAGCGCTCCCCCACGCGCGCGTCGAGGACCAGGTCGCCCGATCGAAGCGCCTCCGCGACGCCATCGGCATCGACGATGCTTTGTTCTGGCCAGCGCCGCACGTCGGCCGTTGCGGCCGGTCGTGGGGTGGCTGGGCCCGATCCGCGCGGACCCGGCCACGCGGGAAGACCACCGTCGAGCAGCGCGCACGGCTGGCCCACGGCATCGAGCAGCCACCACAGCCGGGCGGCGACGGAACCCCCGTCGTCGTCGTAGGCGATCACCAGGTCGTCCGGGCCGATCCCTCTCGAGGCGAGCGCGGTGGCGAACCGCTCGGGGTCTGGCAGCGGGTGTCTGCCCGGCCCTTCGACGAACGGCACGCCCGCGAGGTCGCGATCGACATCGAAGAACACCGCCCCGGGGATGTGGCCGGCCTCGAAGGCCCGCTCGGCCTCGGCGGTCCCGCCGGTGGCCGACCAACGGACGTCCGCGACCACCACATCGTCGCGGTGTGACTCGAGCCAGGTCGCGTCGACGAGCAGGTCGTTCATCCCGAGAGCGTGACGATCACCGGCGCGTGATCGCTGGGCTTGCCTTCGCCGAACGTCGGCTTGCGCTCGTCACGCTCGACGACGACCTCCTTGAGCCTCGCGGCGATCGGCGCCGAGCCGAGCGCGAGGTCGATCCGGAGCCCCCAGCCCTTGTGGAAGGCACCTGCCTGATAGTCCCAATAGGCGAAGGGTCCCTGGACGTCGCCGGCCGAGGCTCGACCGAGATCGGTCAGGCCCCAGTCCATGAGCGCGCGAAGTCGTTGGCGCTCGGGCTCGCTCGCGAGGTTCTGGCCGGCCCACAGGGCCGGGTCCCACACATCGCGGTCGTCCGGCGCGATGTTGAAGTCCCCCGCGACGATCAGCGGCTGCTCGGGGTCGCGTGTGGTGTCGAGCCACGAGCGCAACGCCTCGAGCCACGCGAGCTTCGTCTCGTACGCGGGGTCACCGACCGCCTTCCCGTTGACGACGTACACGCAGACGACGTCGATGCCGCCGGCCTTCGCGGTGACGACACGCGACTGCTCCGGCACCGGGTCACCGGTGAACCCCGTGGACACGTCCTCGAGCCCGACGCGAGACAAGATCGCGACGCCATTGTATGCGCGCTGGCCGAGCGTGGCGATCTCATAGCCGGCCGCCGAGACCTCCATCGTCGGGAAGTCCGCGTCTTCGACCTTGGTCTCCTGGAGGCACACGATGTCGGGCTCGTGCCGCTCAAGCGCCGCGAGGAGCCGCGCCAGGCGCTGCCGGACGGAGTTCACGTTCCACGTGACGAGCTTCATGCCGGGACCTCCGCGAGGTGGTCACGGACGACCTCGGCGAGCATGTCGCAGAACGCGGGATCCGCGTTCGGCATAGGGGTTCGCGCGAACGCGAGGCCCGCCTCGTTCGCCTCCGCGGTCGCCTCGATGTCGAGGTCGTACAGCGTCTCGAGATGGTCGGCGACGAAGCCGACGCAACACACGACGCACGCGGTGCGCCCCTCAGCGGCGAGCTCGGGGATGACCTCGTCGATGCCGGGCCCCCACCACGGGTCGGCGGTACGCCCGACCGACTGCCACGCGATCCGGTGATCGTCGAGCCCGACCTCTTTCGCGACGAGATCGCCGGTCTCCTGCAGGCCGTCGCGGTACCTGCACGACGGTTCGCAATCACAGGTCTTGCATCGCTGACTGCCGTCGGGAAGCGTCCGGGTGGGCAGCGAGTGGGCCGTGAAGAGCACGGTGACCTTGTTCCGCGCTTCGTCGTCCAGCGTGTCGAGCGTCGTGCGGAGGCGGGCGGCCACCCACGCGATGAACATCGGGTGATCGTGGAACGAGCGCACGAACGTGATCGGCAGGTCGAGGCCGCGCTCGGCGATCGCCGCTTCGGCGCGATCCACGTACGTCTCGACCGACATCCCCGACCAATGGGGCGCCATGACGATGCCGATCGCGCGGTCCACCCCGTCGGACGCCATCTGCTCGACCGCGTCGGCGATCGTCGGCGACGAGTGCTTCATCCCGAGGTACGCGCGGAAGGTGTCGCCGCCGTCGGCGTTCAGACGCTCGACGATGCCGTTCGCTTGGGCCGTGGTCGTGTCGAGCAGCGGGAAGCGGTTCCCGATCGCCGCGTAGCGGGCGCGGAGCTGCTCGAGATGCTCGGGAGCCGGCGTCCGGCCGCCTCGGATGTCGGTGTAGTAGCGCTCGATATCGTCGGGGCCGCTGGCGGTGCCGTACGCCATCACCAGCACGCCGGTCGATCGATCGGTCACGGTGGATCCTTCCGGTCTCAGGAAGGAGCCAGGATAGAGGGGGAGCCGGACGCGCTACGTCGAGCGCCAGTCGGACCAGCGTGAGGCCGGGGGCGTGATCTCACCCGGCTGGGGGGCCTCCGGGAACAAGAGTCCCTCGTCCTCCTCGGCGTCGTCGTCCTCCTCGACCTCCGCTTCCGCGTCGCGGATGTCGACCACGGTGTCGTCGCGATCGGGCCGCAACGAGGTGCTGAGCGCGGCGATCCGGGAGTCCAGGGCGGCGAGCCGCTCCTCGAGCTCTGCCAGCCGGCCTTCGGCCTCGGCGGCACGGTCGGCGTCGGCCAACGTGATGGCCCGAGCTTCCTCGGCGGCCGCCAACGCCGCCTCCGCCTCATCCGCGCGGATCTGTGTAGCGGCGGCCTCGTTCATCTCGCTCACGACGGTCCGCAGGCTCGATTCGAGGTCGACGACCTTGATCCGCAGGCGGTCGGCGAGCTCTACCGAGCGCCGCGCCGACTCTTCCATCCGTGCGGTCTGCTCGACCCCGGCGTCTGGTGGTTGGGCTATAGCCGCAGCGCCGACCTCCGCGAGCGCACGGCGCAGGCTGGCCTCGAGCTCGACCACGCGGGTCCGGAGGCGATCCACCTCGCCGCGCGTGGACATGAGCTCGCCTTCCATCAGCTCGGCGCGCCGGCCCGCGTTCTCCGCACGACCCTCAGCCTCGAACAACGACTGTTCCGACGACTGCGTGCGGGCGGCCAGATCGACGAGATCCTCGACGGCGGCCTCGAGCTCGGCGATCTTGTTGCCGTCACGGACAGCGAGCTCGGTCAGCGACCGCTCACGCTCGTGCGCCGCGGCGACCTGCACCTCCAGCGCTTGGATCCGCTCGAGCGCGAAGCGCTCGCTCGGTCCGATGGCGCCACCCTCGAGCGCACGCGGACGCAAACGCGCACGAAGATCTTCCGTGCGATCGGATGGCGGCGTCCTCTCCGGGGGCGTCATGTTCGTAACGGAGGGTACCCCCCCTACCTCGTGCCGTGTAGCTCCCAAGGGCGATGCGGACCACGTCCGAAGACCTAGGACCGTCGCCGACGCCGCAGGTCAGTGACAAGCGGTGGCGCCGGAGTCCTGAACGTCGATCCGGGACCGGAACGAACTGCCAGTCGTAGCTCGTCGACCGCAGCGTCAGCTTCAAGATCCCGTAGGTCGTGTTGTTGCGCGCCTGGCTGTTCGGATCCGGGGTGCGCATCCCGGTGAAGAACGCGCCGCCCGTGCCGACGACGAACTGCCGAAACCCCGCCCGTATGGTTAGCCGTTGACGACGACCTTGCACGTCAGCCCATCTCCCACCTGACCTGCGCTTATCTCTACCGGGATGACCCGGCAGTTCCTGCTGTTCCCCTGCCGTTCACCGGACGCAGGCGGGACGCAGAAGGGACGCCGGGCTATCGTCGCCGCCCGCGTTCGTCGTCAGTCGGTCTACGTTCGACCCGTCGGGACCCTGCCGCTAATAGCCTTCCGGTTCACGGCTGGCCGCGACGAAGAGCGCCGCAGCTAGAAACCCCAGCAGAAACCCCACAGCCAACGCACCGATGATCGACCACATAACGGCACCTCCCCATCTAGGGTGCGCCGTCTTGATGGCGTTTCAACGACCCCAAAGGGAACGGACGTTGACAGATCCCGGGAGGGCAGGGGCGCGACGAGGAGAAGGCCATGTTTGAGGAGAAATCATCTTCGGGAACGCGGCGAGTGAAGGCACGGCACCGGGCCGTGCGACGCTGACCGACTGGCACCTCCGGTAGTTGGCTTCGGTCCCCGGCCGTCGAGGCTGCGGCGTACTAGTACGAGCAGGGAGAGGCTATGCCTCTCCCTGCTCTCCTCCATCTGCTAACTACGAACCCCGTCAGTCGTCGCAGGGGTTCGGCTCGTCTATCAGCGCGGGAGTGTTCGGAGGCAGTCCCACGAACGTTACGAGAAGCACGAGGTCCCCGTCCCCGGCGTTGCTCGCCTTGTGAACGTGCCCCGGCATCTCGGTGAAGACGTCGCCCTCGTTGTAGATCGTGCTCTTGCAGGTATCGCCGTCCTTAACCCGGACACTTCCCTCCCTGACGAGCACGAACGCGTACCCCGGATGCGAGTGCCATCCCGAGGTTCCGCCTGGATCTTGGTGGACGCGGACGAACAGCGTCACGCTCGGCCCGGAGGGCTGGATCGACAGCGAGTCGATCGTGGTCGATCCGAGTGGCGTCCCCTTGAACCCGTGGCTCGGCGTCGCAGCCGCGCTGCCGACCGAGGCCGCCACGCCTAGTGCGGCAACGATCCCTATGATGATCCGCTTCATATGGAGCCCCCTCTTTCGGTGCGGACAAGACGTTGCGGGACGATGCTGCGGGAGGTCCACGGGACCGGCCCATGGGTGCCCGACGCACTGGTCCCCTCCTTCTCTTTGGGTTCATTTATCTACGATGCGGGGCACCTCCCAGCCGCTTAGGTGGTCGCGGCATCGAGGGGTCCCGCGGCCCCCAGCTCAGACCCACTCGATCGCGAAGAAGGGCTGCTTGACGACAACCGATGGCGGCCCCGACTGGGTTGGGATCGTCACGGTAGCCGCCGGAGTGGAGCTGGTTGCGACCGGACTGTTCAATCTGTTCGTCACGGAACGGCCTAAGCAGCGTCGCGACAAGGGCGGCGCGGATCCAACTCGCCAGCAGATCGCGGATCGTCGGCTGTAGACGTAACCGGGCGACGACGTCCGTGTCTGCGATCGCGATCAACTGCGCCAGGGGTTCGAGCTCGCTGCGCACCTCGCCTGGCAGGACAGCCTGAGACGGAAGTGATGACTACCTGAGACGGAAGTGATGACTATCGCCGCACCCGCTTGACCGAGAAGCCGCACCAGCGGCACCGCGAGGCCCCACCATCACGACCTCGCCGCACGATCCACGTTGAACCAACGAGCCGAATCACGGCGTCACCTGCGATTTTTGCCTCCGCGGCGTGATGGCCATTCGGAATACGCCCGTTCGGCCTATACATCCCCGAGCGAATGTTATGTAGGCAGGCACGATGACCAACAGGAAGCGACTATTCGCGGTGTGTGCCTCCCTCGGGCTCGTCCTCCTGGGATTGGCCGCGACTCCGGCTCGGGCGGCGTCGGTAACGGTGGCGGCAGCGGGCGATATCGCTCTGGCGGACTCGCCGGGGACGGCCCAGACGCAGACGGCGAATCTGATCGGCGCGTTCGATCCGACGGCGGTCTTCCCGCTCGGAGACGAGCAGTACGAGGACGGAGCGCTCTCAGACTTCCGGTCCAGCTACGACCCGACGTGGGGTCAGTACCTCGACCGGTCGTACCCGGTGGTCGGGAACCACGAATATCAGACGCCCGGGGCGAGCGGGTACTACACCTACTTCGGTGCGAGAGCCGGTGACCCCAGCAAGGGCTACTACTCGTTCAACCTGGGGGACTGGCACATCGTGGCGTTGAACACGGAGTGCAAGCAGATCAACTGCGCAGCCGAAAGAACCTGGCTGAAGGCCGATCTCGATGCAGATACCCACACCTGCGACGCGCTGCTCTGGCACCGGACGGGGACCAAGTTTCCGACGACGATCGGCTCGGACAAGCACGTCGACCTCGGCCTCGCCGGGCATAAGCACGTCTACGAGCGGTACGCGCCGGTCGGCTCGTTCCAGCGCTTCACGGTCGGCACCGGCGGCAAGTCGATCGGGAAGCTGTCCGGTACGCAGGTGTTCGGAGCCCAGGCGTTCGGGATACTTCGCCTGACGCTGTCAGACGGTAGCTACACATATGAGTTCCAAGATGTGACCGGCGCGATCCTCGACTCTGGGTCTGGGACGTGCACCGCCTGAGTTATCGGCGAATCTCGAACGTAGGCCACGCTCCCAACACGACGACGGCATCGATCGTGTCGCAGCGGATCGCCTGTTCGGCCCAGGGCGCTGTCCTCGGCGCAGCGTGATCGGGTACCACTCGCGGGCGAGAAATCTGAACCCGCTGAGGAGATGGCTCCGGGGGAGAGACTTGAACTCTCAACCTACGGATTAACAGTCCGCCGCTCTGCCGATTGAGCTACCCCGGAACGGGACGCGGGCGAGTCTACCTGGCCTTCCCTGGCAGTGGCCCTTTCGGCAACGGCCCTCCTGGGGCCTCGCGGTACGCTCCTTCCCTATCGACCGGGAGGGAGCCTCGATGAAGCTGCGCACGCTGTTCCTGTTCGGCGCCGGAGTCGTGACCGGCCTGATGATCGCGAGGAAGCTGTCTGCCGACGACGAGGCGATCGTTCACGGCCCGCAACAGACGCGATCGGCCAACCCGATGGTGCGCGCGTTCTCCGACCGGACGTCGGCATTCTCGGATCGTGCGACCGTCCGAAGCCTCGACGCGATCCGTCGCGCGCGGGTCGCGATCCGCGACCGGCTCGCCGAGCAGGGGTACGACGAAGCCGCCTGGAGCTGATCTACCAGGACGGCTGCCAGGAGGGCACCGCGCCGCGGTTGGCCGCGTTGCAGTCCGCATACGTGGCGTTGGTGATCTCGCCGTATCTGATGTCGTGCGGCGGATCGTCCAGCAGGAAGAAGCAGGTCCCCGACTTGGAGAACGACGCGATAGCGAGCACGCCGCCGGTGGTGTCTCCGCTGACCGTAGTTGGGGTCGTGCTGGACAGCGACGCGGACACCCACTGCACACTCTGGTCGACCGCTTGGAACTCGGGGATCGTCGCGGGCGCGTAGCCGTCGTAGTCGGTGAAGACGACGCGTCCAGACGTCAACGCCACCCGCAGGGCCGACTGGGCGGCACGGTCCTGCGCCCGGTTGCGCGCCCCGAGGAACGTGGGCAGCGCGATCGCCACGAGGATCCCGATGATGAGCACGACGACCATCAACTCGATCATCGTGAAGCCGTCATCTTCCCGAACCCGCGATGCCCGCATATGTTCGATCCGTTCCGTTCGGCGGTTGGAAGCCCATCGACGCATGCGGGCGCCATGTTGAGGGTTCATGCACTAGTGCGAACGGGCCAATCACCGATTCCCCCGAAAGGAGGAACGGCCCTATCCCCTATTCGAGGTAATCGCGCAGCTTCTGCGACCGACTCGGGTGACGCAGCTTGGACAGCGTCTTCGATTCGATCTGCCGGATCCGCTCGCGGGTAACGCCGAATTCCTTCCCGACCTCTTCGAGCGTGCGCGGGTGACCGTCGACCAGACCGAACCGGAGTTGGATCACTTTCTTCTCGCGCTCGGACAAGGTGTGCAGGACGCCCTCGAGCTGTTCCTGGAGCAGGATGAAGCTCGCGGCATCGACGGGAACGACCGCGTCGGCGTCCTCGATGAAGTCGCCGAGCTGCGAATCCTCTTCCTCGCCGATCGGGGTGTGGAGCGAGACCGGCTCCTGCGAGACCTTCTGGATCTCGCGCACCTTCTCGGCGCTGATGCCCATCACCTTGCCGATCTCTTCGGGCGTGGGCTCGCGGCCGAGGTCCTGCAGCAGCTGGCGCTGCACACGGACGAGCTTGTTGATCGTCTCGACCATGTGCACCGGGATGCGGATCGTGCGCGCTTGGTCTGCGATCGCGCGGGTGATCGCCTGACGGATCCACCACGTCGCGTACGTCGAGAACTTGAAGCCCTTGTCGTAGTCGAATTTCTCGACCGCGCGGATCAGGCCGAGATTGCCCTCCTGGATCAGGTCGAGGAAAAGCATGCCGCGCCCGACGTATCGCTTGGCGATCGACACGACCAACCGGAGGTTGGCCTCGATCAGCTTGCGCTTGGCGAGCTGCCCGTCGCGCTCCACCCGCCGGCAGAAATCGTGCAGCTCAGGCTCGGTTTTCGGCCGGTAGCTCTTCGCGATCTTGTCGCGGCCGATGCCCTCGACCTTGCCGAACGCGTTGAGCTGGTGGTCGCGGATCTCCCAGACCTTCTCGACCATGAACTTCAGAGCCTTCGGCTCGGGCTTGCCGTCCTCGGCGGTCTGATGCTGCAGCGCGGTTGACAGCTCGCCGGCCTGGATACGTCGCGCGAGGTCGACCTCTTGCGCAGCGTTCAGCAGCGGGACCTTGCCGATCTCCTTGAGGTACATGCGCACCGGGTCGTTGGTCGGCGCGCGCAGCAGATCGACCTCGATGCGCACCTGTGTGGCGGCGTCGGTGTCGTCGCCGGGAACCTCGATGACTTCGACGCCCTCGGCGGTCAGATGTTCCTGGACCTGCGTGAGGAACTCTTCGACCTGCTCCTGCGTGAAGTCGTCGACGGGGACGGCTTCGAGGAGGTCTTCGGAGGTGACGAAGCCGCGCTCGCGGCCTTTGGCGACCAGCTGCTCCTTGACCTCGTCGAGGCTGAGCGGCTCGGCTTCGCGGGCTGGAACGCTCATGCTTGGCCCTGGGGGGTATCTATCACGACCGCGTAAGTGTACGGAAGCAGGCTCATGGTGACCGCTCCTTCGATCGACGCAGCTCGCCGTCGATCTCCACGAGTCTCTGGAAGAGCTCGTCATAGTCAGCATCGGTCGTCGGGTTCATCCGCTGGAGCTTGCCGCGGATCTCGTCGCTCTGCGCCTTGAGCACGAACGTGCGCAGGCGGTCGGCGACCGCCTCCGCGTACGCGGGTGTGGGCTCGCCCTCGAGCGGTTCGACGATCAACGCAGCGACCTTCGCGGCGAGATCACCGTCTTCGCCGCCGACGATCGTGCCTGAGTCCCACTTCACA
>DASYOY010000223.1:0-34701 GCA_036007245.1 Actinomycetota bacterium
GTCGGGTGCATGGGAAGCGACGCGACGTCGACCTCCGGGAACCGCTCGATCCTCACTGACGCCCCCCTCGTGCCATCACCGGTTCAGCGCGGAACCGTTTCATAGCAGATGTGCTTGCGCGAACGGAAGGGGTTCGTTGCACCTCGGAGCCTGTTCACGGCGTTCTCACGCCGAAATGACACGGATGGACTAGCCCACGCCCGACGCGTCGTCGAACGGATGCCCGCCGGCGTCGGTCAGATGGGCGCCGACCGCCGGCCATGCGATCCGCACGAGACCGACGCACGCGTCCCCGAGGGGCGCCGCGCTCGTGACCTCGCCGACGGCGTCGCCGCCGGCGAACACCTGCGCGCCCGGGACGAACGGCGCGACACACCGCACATGCCGTAGGACGCGAGGCGGGTGCCCGAGGTTCGCGATCCGCGCGACGGATTCCTGTCCGAGGAAGCAGCCCTTCGTCGTGTCGATCGTGTCATCGAGCCCGGCCTCCGACGGAAGCGAACGCTGATCGAAGTCCGGACCCATCCGCGCGATCCCGTGGATGATCCGCCAGGCCTCCGCCGACGCTGCACTCGCTTCGATCAGCGCGGCTTTCACGAGCGCGTCTTGCACCCGCCACGCGGGCTTGCCCTGCGCGGCCAGGAGGTCCAGTCCCGGGCCGAGGCTGGACGGCTCGAACCCCGGGAGCCCGATCGTCGACGCGGCCGCGTCGGGGACCGCGAACAACGCGAGGTCGCCGGTCGCGTCCTCGAGTGAGACCGCAGACGACAACACGTACGGCCCGAGCAGCAGGCCGATGTGGTCGGGCTGCTCCGGGTCCTGCGTGAGCACGACCTCGTCGTCGCGGCGCAGGACCTGCACGTCGGCACGGATGCGCCCCGTCGGCGTCAGCAGCAGCGACCGGCACGAGGCGCCAGGCGTGAGTCCCGCGATGTCGGCGGTGAGGAGGTCGTGCAGCCACGCGATGGCGTCCTCGCCGTGGACCCGGACCTTCCGATAGTGGGACACGTCGACGAACGCGCGGCCCGTCAGTAGCGCCGCGAGGTCGTGCGCGAAGGCGTCGTGGTCGGCCATCCCCCTCGTCGGCCATTATCGGCGGCGTGGACGTTCCCGCGACGCTGCTCGTGACCAACGATTTCCCGCCGAGGATCGGGGGGATCCAGCGGACGCTCGAGGCGTTGTGGCGCGAGCTGCCGCCCGAACGGGTCGGCGTGTTCTGCCCCGACTGGGACGACGCCGAGACCTACGATGCCGCGGCACGCTTCCGGGTGTTCCGCCAGCCCGAACGGTTCTTGTGGCCGACGCGGAAGATCGCCAGCCGGATCGAGGCGGCGGCGCGCGAGATGGGCGCGGAGGTGCTGCTGTTCGGGGCCACGTATCCGCTCGCGCTGACGGGACCTCGGCTCAGGTCGCGCGGTCTGCCGTACCTCAGCGCCGCGCACGGGTTCGAGTACTGGTTGTCCCTCGCGCCGGGGACGCACACCTTGATGCGTCGCGCCACCGGCAAGGCCACGCGCGTGCCGGTGATGTGCTCGGCGTTCATCGCGCGCACGGTCCGAACCGCCGTGCCGGCCCAGGTGCCCGTCGACGTCCTGTATCCGGGCGCCGACGTCGAACGGTTCCGCCCGGACCTGGCGACCGAGGACATCCGCGTGGCGCTCGGGCTGGACGGCGCACCGCTCGTCGTGTGCGTGAGCCGTCTCGTGAAGCGCAAAGGGCAGGACACGCTGATCGAAGCCCTGCCGGCGATCCAAGCACGCGTCCCCGACGCGCGGCTGTTGATCGTCGGCGGCGGCCCCGACGAGGAGCGGTTGCGCGAACGAGCGGCGTCGCTCGGCGACGCGGTCGTGTTCGCCGGCCAGGTGCCCGAGGACGACCTGCCGCGCTACTACGCCGTCGGCGACGTCTTCGCGATGCCGTGTCGCACCCGGCTGGGGGGCCTGGAGGTCGAGGGATGGGGGAACGTCTTCATCGAGGCGGCGGCGTGCGGCCGCCCGGTGGTGGTCGGCGACTCGGGCGGCGCCCGGGAATCGCTCGTCGACGGTGAGACCGGGATCCTGGTCGACGGCAAACGGACCGAGGCCGTGGCCGACGCGGTGGCGAGCCTGCTCGCCGACCCTGCTCGGGCCGCCGCCATGGGTGTGGCGGGCCGCGAACGGGTCCTGCGGGACCACACCTGGCCCGAGATCGCCGCCCGTCTCGCCGGGTGGTTGCGCGAGGCCGCCGAGACCGGCTGACCTTCGCGGTCGCGGGCGAAGGCCGGGGGTACCCTCCGGGCATGAGCCCCGACCGACGCTGTCCGAACTGTGGCGCCCTCGTGAGCGAGGATGCCGAGTGGTGCGGTCAGTGCTTCACGAACCTCCGGGAACCTCCGCCTGCGCCGCCCGTGCCCGCACCCGCGGTGGCGGAGACGGCGCCAGCTACCGACGCGGCCGGTGCGACCGCCGCCGTCGAACCGGCTCGCCCAGAGCCCGAGGAGCCGGTCGGCGCCTTCTGGCCCTGCCCGGTATGCGGCACGCGGAACCCGATCGTCCTGGAGGCGTGCGAGGTGTGCGGCACACCGTTCGCGGTCGTGATGCGTGGCGATACCCGCCGCGAGGCCGATCCGGACAAGGCGTTCCGCCGGTCGCTGCTGTACCCCGGCCTCGGGCACGCGATGCTCGGGCGTCCGGTCGACGGATTCGCGCGCGGCGCGGTGTTCACGCTCGCGTTGTTGATCGCGATCTTGCTGCCGTTGTCGGGGGTGCCGACGACGCCGCTGACGATCCTCGCCATCGTGTTGTCGGTCGCGGCGGTCGGCGGCATCTACGCGATGTCGGCCGTCGAGACGAAGCGCCTCATCGAGGGGCGCAGCCTGATGATCGACTCGCGGTTCCTGTTGTGGGGCGGGGTCGGGCTGATGATGATGACGGTGGGCGCGATCGCACTGTCCGTTGCGTCTGAGACCCGACGGTAGTATCCGCGCATGGAGCACGCGGAGGGGACGATCGTGATCGACGCGCCGATCGACGACGTCGTCGACGTGATCGAGGACTACGAGTCCTACCCCGAATGGGCGGAGGTGCGCCGCGTCGACATCCGCGAACGCGGCGAGGGTGGACGCCCTACCGAGGTCGCGTTCGAGGTCGATGTGCCGGTGCTCGGCAAGGCGTCCTACACGCTGCGCTACCGCTACGCACCCGGCGGCACGGCGATCTCATGGGACTCGATCGAGGCGCACGGCGCGGTGCACGAGATCCGCGGCGAGTACCTGCTCGACGAGCTCGAGGCCGACTCGACCACGGTGACCTACCGGCTGGCGGTCGAGCTCGGCCCGCTCGTGCCCGGCTTCCTTCGCACCGAAGGCGCCAAGCGGGTGATCGAGAACGCCCTTGAGCGGCTGAAACGCCGGGTCGAGATGGGCTAGTCGCCCGGCCGGGCTAAGCTCTGCCCGATGCGCGTCATCCTGTTCACCGGGAAGGGTGGGGTCGGCAAGACCACCGTCGCCGCCGCGACCGCCGTGCGGTCGGCACGGGCGGGCAAGCGGACCCTGATCATGAGCACCGACCCGGCGCACTCGCTCGCCGACGCGTTCGAGGTCGTGATCGGCGACACGCCGACCGAGATCACCGCCAACCTGTGGGCGCAGCAGATCGACGCGCAGGAGCGCCTCGAGGACAACTGGCGAGAGATCCAGGACTACATGGTTCAGGTGATGAACTGGGCCGGCACCGAGACGATCCAGGCCGAGGAACTGACGGTGATCCCCGGCATCGACGAGATCTTCGCGCTGATCGACGTGAAGACCCACGTCGAGTCCGAACGCTACGACGTCGTCCTCGTCGACTGTGCGCCGACCGCCGAGACGCTCCGGCTGCTCAGCCTGCCGGACATCATGAACTGGTACATCGAGCGGATCTTCCCCGTGCAGCGCCGCGTGGTGAAGGTGGTCCGTCCGCTGGTATCGCGGACCACGAACCTGCCGATCGCTGGCGACAAGGTGTTCGAGGCGGTCGAGCGTCTCCATCGGAACCTCGACGCGGTCCGTCACATCCTTGCCGACGCGGCGATGTCGTCGGTCCGCCTCGTCGTGAACCCCGAGAAGATGGTGATCGCCGAGGCGCGGCGCACCTACACCTATCTGGGGCTGTTCGGCTACCGGGTCGACGCGGTCGTCGTGAACCGGATCCTGCCCACCGACGTGACCGATCCGTACTTCGGCAAGTGGAAGGACATCCAGGCCGAACATCTCGCCACGGTCCACGAGTCGTTCGAGCCGGTGCCGATCTTGGAGGCGCGGCTGTTCGATCGCGAGATGGTCGGCGTCGGGCTGCTCGGGGAGATGGCCGACGAGCTCTACGGCGATCGTCAGGCGACCGCCGTGCTCTACGTCGACGATCCGATCCAGGTCGAGAAACGTGGGAGCGGCTACGTGCTGCGGATGAAGCTGCCGTTCATCGCGGGCGGCGACCTCGACGTGCACCGCCGCGGCGAGGAGCTCGTCGTGCGCGTCGGACCCTACAAACGGAACCTGTTGTTGCCCCAGACCCTCAAGCGGCTCTCGGTCCGCGGCGCCTCGCTCGTCGACGAGCACCTGGAGATCGCGTTCGAACGCCCGCCCGACGGCGAGCCGATGGAAGGAGCCGATCGATGAGCGCAGAGCCCACGCCGCAGCCGGCAGAGGCCGAACACACGCCGGACCGCTGTCCGGTCGCCTGGTGTCCGGTCTGCATGACGCTGTCGGTGTTCCGCCCCGTGCGGCCCGAGGTCGTCGGGCATCTGTTGCGCGCCGGTACCGAGATGTTCCTCGCGATGCAGGCGGCGATCGACGGGCGTGGCGAGGAGCTCGTGGGCCCCGAGCAGACCGGCCCCGTCCGGCTGGAGAAGATCGACATCGGATGACGGCGCCGACCGCCGTCGGCATCGACGTCGGCGCAACCAAGGCGGAGGCGGTCCGCGTCGATGCCGCCGGGGCGGTGCAGGCGCGCGCGCTCGCAGACACGCCGGCCACCGACGTTCCGGGCGTGCTCGAGGCGATGCGGCATGTCGCCGCCGAGGTGCTCGATCCCAGTTGCGTCGCCATCGGGGTGGGCGCCGCGGGTCTCGTGGAGCGTGGGACGGGAACGATGCGGTTCGCGCCGAACATCGCGTGGCGCGACGTCAACCTCGCCAAGGAGCTGGCCGGGTTCGGCCTGCCCGCTTCGATCGACAACGACTGCAACACCGCGACGGTGGGGGAGCTCCTCGCCGGAGCCGGGCGCGGCGTCAACGATTTCCTCTACGTCGGGATCGGGACGGGGATCGGGGGCGGGTTCGTTCTGGGCGGCGCGGTACAGCGCGGGGCGCACGGGTACGCCGGTGAGATCGGCCACATCATCGTCCAGCCCGGCGGGCTCCTGTGCGGATGCGGGAACCACGGCTGTTGGGAGACGGTCGCGAGCGGCACCACGATCACGCGACTGGGACAGGAGCGGCTGGGCGTTGACGGACACGGCGTGGTCGCGGCCGCCGCCGCGGGCGAGGAGGCTGCACGCGCGATCTTGGATGAGGTCGGCATACGGCTCGGCCAGGGGATCGCCGGGCTCGTGAACGTGCTCGACCCTTCGCTCGTGATCGTCGGCGGTGGCCCGCCCGCGGCGGCGGGCGATCTGTTGCTCGAGCCGGCGCGGCGCGCGTGTCGCGAGGCGATCGAAGCCGCCGACGCGCGGCCCGAGGTGCCGATCGTGCAAGCGGCGCTCGGCGCGGACAGCGCCGCGGTCGGCGCCGCGCTGTGGGCGATGCAGGAGGCGGCGTGAAGTACGGCCTGTTCCTGTCGGCGTTCACGTCGGAACCGAAGAAGCCACTCGCCGTCGCGGGCCGCGCGGCCGCGGCCGGCTATGACGCCGTGTTCGTCTACGACCACTTATTCCCGCCCGGCGGCCCGGACCGGCCGTCGGTCGAGCCCTACACCCTGCTCGCGGCGGCGGCGGCGTCGAACCCCGGCCTCGGGGTCGGTGTCCTTGTCTCGCGGGCGGGCTACCGGCCGCTCGGGATCTTGGCGAAGGAGACGTCGAGCCTCGCGCACATCTCGGGCTCGGACGCGGTGCTCGGGCTCGGCCTCGGAGACAAGTTCGGGAAGGCGGAGCACGAGGTTGCGGGGTTGCCGTTCCCGCCGATCGAGCAGCGAACGGTGCTGCTCGAAGAGACGGCACGGGCGGCGCGCGCGTTGTTGTCGGGGGGCTCGTGGCCCGGTGGCGAGATGACGCAGGCGGTGCGCGGACCGTTATTGCCCCCGGCGTCTGCGGCCGTGTGGATCGGCGGCACATCGGAGCGTGTGGCGCGCGCCGCGGCCAACGCGGCCGACGCGTGGAACGGCTGGGGGATGCGCACCGACGCGTTCCTCGGGCGCGCGGGCCAGCTCGCGGACTGGGCGCGCGAGGCGGGCCGCGACCCCACGGAGGTGCCGCCGACCTGGGCTGGGATCGTCCTGCTCGGCCGCGATGCCGCCGAGCTCACGTCGCTCGAGGAGGCGCGCGCCGGGGGCGGCGGCTCGCTCGACATCTGGCGGGGAACGGTCGACGACCTGCGCCGGCTGCGAGATCGCGTGACCGCGGCGGGCGCGACGTGGATGGTGCCGTTAGCCGCCGGGCCGCCCGATCGCCTCGACCTGATCGCTGAGACGCTCCGCTCGTGAGCTCCGGAGATCTGAAGAACGCCAAGCGCGACGTCCGCAGGCGCGTGCTTGCCGCCCGGGACGCCATCGATGCCGAGGCGCGCGCCCGAGCAGGGGCCGAGGTGACCACGCGGGTGCTCGCCCTTCCGGAGATCGAGAAGGCCAGCACGGTCCTTGCCTTCTCCTCGTTCGGATCGGAGCTACCCATGCTGCCGATGATCGAGGCGCTCGTCGCGCGCGATGTTCTCGTCGGACTGCCGGTGATCACCGGAACGGAGATCGAAGCGCGCACCTGGAGGCCCGGCGAGGCGACGACGGCGACGTCGTTCGGCGCCGAGGAGCCGGCCGACGGCATGGCCATCGAGCCGTGGTCGATCGACGTGATCCTCACGCCGGCGGTCGCCGTCGACCGCGCCGGCAGGCGCGTCGGCTACGGAGGCGGCTTCTACGACCGCTACCTGCCCCATACGCGGAAGGACGCCCTGCGGGTCGCGGTTGTGCTCGCGGAGCAGCTGGTGCACGAGGACCTGCCGGCCGGCGCGTTCGATCTGCGGGTCGATGCGATCGTGACGCCCGAGGAGGTGATCCGGTGCGCGCGTTAGGCGGCCGCCGACCGGCCGCGCCGAATCCGCGGCGCGGCCTCCCCGGGCGCGCCTCGCCGATGGTCGCGCTGGACTTCGAGACCACGGGCCTCGATCTCCACCACGACCATGTGATCGCGTACGGGGCCATCCCGATCGAGGACGGTCACGTGCGCGTCGGCGCGGGTCGGAGTCAGCTGATCCATCCGCCGACGCCTCCATCGGAGCGATCCCAAACCATCCACCTGCTCCGCGAGGTCGACCTTGTCGACGCGCCCGAGACGCGCGAGGCGGCGGCGGGGCTTCGCGCCGCCCTGACCAACCGCTTCATCGTGGCGTGGTACGCCGACGTCGAGATCGCGTTCCTCCGGCGGCTCTTCGGCGGCTCGGAGCGCGCGTGGCGTCGCCGGGTGATCGACGTGCGCGACATGGCGATCGTGATCGACGGTGCCCCGGCCGGCGCCCGGAGCGCGCGCGGCTACGCCCTAACCCAGACCGCCGAGCGCTTCGGCGTCCCGGTCGCCGATCCGCACGATGCGCTCGACGATGCGCTCGTCACCGCCCAGCTCTTCCTCGTGCTGACCGCCCGGATGCCCGGCGGCCGCGAGCCGACGCCGCGCGAGCTGACGGCTCTGTACCGGTCGCTGACTTGAACCCGCGTTCAGCCGTGGGGTAGAACGGCGCCCATGGCTCGCGAAACGGCGTTCCACCCGGTGACGTCGCGCACCGCCGCGGGCTTCGGCGACGAGGCCGGCTGGCTCTGGGTCACCAACTTCGGCGACGTCGACGCCGAGTACCGGGCGATCCGCGAGGGCGTCGGCATGTGGGACCTGTCGCCTCTGAATAAGTGGGAGTTCCGCGGCCCCGAGGCGAAGGAAGCCGCTCAGAGGGTGCACACGCACGACGTGATGGGCGCCGAGCCGGGCCAGGTCCGGTACGGGGGCTTCGTCGACGAGGACGGGATGCTCGTGGACGACGGCACCGTCTTCACGTTCGCCGACGACCATCTGTGGGTCTGCACGAACGGCGACGACCGCGCCGGGTACTTCGGCGACGCGACGAAAGGCCTCGACGTCTCGATCGACTTCATCGCGCCCGAGTTGCCGAGCATGCAGATCCAGGGTCCGGGCAGCCGGGAGCTCGTGCAGGGACTGACCGATGTCGACCTCGCCTCGCTGAAGTACTTCCGGTTCCTGCCGGACCAGGTGCAGGTGGGTGGCGTGCCCGTGTGGCTGTCGCGCACCGGGTTCAGCGGCGAGCTCGGATACGAGCTGTTCCTGCGACCCGAGCACGCCCTCGATCTGTGGGCGGCGATCGAGGGCGCGGGCGCGACGCCGTACGGGATGGACGTGATCGAGCCGATCCGGATCGAGGTCGGGATGATCGTCACCGACTACGACTACGAGCCCCACGAGCGCTCGCCGTTCGACGTCGGCCTGGACCGGTTCGTGAAGCTCCACGAGCTCAACATGGGCACCGAGGCGCTGCGGACGATCGGGGAAGATCCGCCGAACCGGTTCGTCACCGTCCGCTTGGATGAGGAGGGCGCCGACTACGGCACGCCGCTGCAGACCGAGAGCGGCGCCGATGCCGGGGTGCTGACGTCGCCGGCTGTCAGCCCGCGGTTCGGGCCGATCGGGCTGGCGATCGTGCCGGCGGCGCTCGCTGCTCCCGGGACCGACCTCCAGGCGGTTACCGCCGACGGCGCCATCCCCGGTACCGTCGACGTGCTATCCATCTACGACCCGAAGAAAGAGCGTCCGCGCGTCTGACCGCGCGGCGGGAAGGAGCCATCGCATGACCGAGGACGTTCGCTCGCCGCTGCACGACTGGCACATGTCTCGCGGCGCCGAGGTGATCTGGGAAGACGGGTTCCCCTGGGCGATGGACGAGGGCACGCCCGTCAACGAGGAATACGAGGCGATCCGCACCGGCACCGGTATCTGGGACCTGTTCTCCACGTGCAAGTACGAGGTCACCGGGCCCGACGCGACCCGGTTGATCCAGCGCCGCTTCACGAATTCGCTCGCCGGCATGGCCGACGGTGCGGTGCGCTACGGCGCGTTCGTGAACGCCGACGGGAACATGGTCGACGACGGCAACGTGTACAAGTTCAGCGATGATCGCTACTGGGTGCTGATCAACTCGGCCGGCTTCGAGGACTGGTTCACCGAGACGGCGACCGACCTCGACGCGACGATCGCCCACAAGACGCTCGACCTGGCGATGATCGCGGTGCAGGGCCCGACGTCGCAGGCGACGCTGCAGCCGCTGACCGAGCGCGACCTCGGCGAGCTCGGCTACTTCAAGTTCTGGCCGACGATGACGACGGTCGCGGGCGTGCCCGCGTACGTGCTCCGCACCGGGTTCAGCGGCGAGCACGGGTACGAGGTCGTCATGGATCCGTCCAACGCGCAGGTGGTGTGGGACGCGTTGCTGGCGGCGGGCGCGACGGCGTTCGGGCTGAACGCGATCGACCTGGCGCGGACCGAGGTCGGCCTGATCATCATCGCGGTCGACTACCAGCCGGGCGAGACGTCGCCGTGGGACGTCTCGATGGACAAGTTCATCAAGACCGACACGGAGAACGTCGGCGCCGACGCCCTGAAGGTGTACGGGGCGAACCCGCCGAAGCGCTTCAAGACCCTCCGGTTCGAGGGCGCGTTGCCCGAGGCGGGGACGGCCGTGACGAAGGACGGCGCCGAGGTGGGCGTGGTCACCTCGCCGGCCGACAGCCCGCGGGTGGGTCCGATCGGCCTGGCCATCCTCGACACGGCCGCGGCCGAGGACGGCACCAAGGTCGAAGTGGGCGGCACGGTGGCGACCGTGGCGCCATTGTCGATCCTGGATCCGGAGAAGACGAAGCCCCGCGTCTGACCGACGGCTATCCTCGGCTCGTGGGGGAGCCGATCTTCGGCGTCGTGCCCAATTTCTCCGAGGGGCGCCGCGTCGACGTGATGGATGCGATCTGCGATGCGCTGCAGGTCCCCGGCGCGCGCCTCGTCTACCGCCAGGCCGACGGCGACCACAACCGGCTCGACACGACGGTGCTCGGGAGCCGTGACGGCGTGCACCGGGCTGCGGTCAGCGCCGCACGCGTCGCGGCGGGGCTGATCGACATGGAGCACCATCGCGGAGGCCACCCGCGGATGGGCGCGACCGACGTGATCCCGTTCATGCCCGTGCGCGACGTGGAGATGGTCTCGTGCGTCGAGCTGGCGCGCGAGGTCGGCGCCGAGCTCGCGGACGCGTTGGACCTTCCGGTGTACCTGTACGACCAGGCGGCGTTGATCCCGGAGCGGGCCTCGCTTGCCGTCGTCCGCAAGGGGGAGTACGAGGGCCTGCGCGATGCCGTCGCCAAGGGGGAGCGGCTCCCGGACCTCGGGCCGCACGCGATCGGCTCGGCGGGCGCGACCGCGGTGGGTGCCCGCGTACCGCTCGTGGCGTTCAACGCATATCTGACCGCCGCGGAGGCCGATGCGAAAGAGATCGCCCGCACGATCCGCGGATCGGGCGGCGGACTGCCTGCGCTCCGGGCGATCGGGTTCTTGGTGCCCGAGCGAGGATGCTCGACCGTCTCGATGAACCTCGTCGACTACACCACCACCGGGGTTCGAGCGGCGTACGATGCCGTCGTCGCGCAGGCCGAGGCCCGCGGCGCCGAGGTGCTCGACACCGAGATCGTCGGGCTGGTGCCGGAGGCAGCACTGTCGCCTGAGGATGCCGAGTACGTGCGGCTGGTGGGGTTCGATCGGGAGGCCCAGGTGCTCGAGCGATTGATCGAGGAGGCGCCGTGAGCGACCAGTGGGGTGGCCCGCAGGGATCTGAGTCCGCCCTGGGCGCCGTTCCCGATCTCGGGCGCCAGGAGCAGGGGGCGAGCGGCTGGGCTGCCGGTCCGAGCACGACCGCGACGACTCCACCCGAGAAAGTGCCGATCGAGGAGATGCCCACCGCTGGCTCGCGGGTCGGCGTGTATCTCGAAGAACTCGCGTCCGATCAGCCGACACCCGGCGGCGGCGCGTGGGCCGCGGTGTCGGCGGCCGCGGGCGCTGCGCTCGTGTCCATGGTGGCCCGGCTCACGATCAAGAAGAAGGGCTTCGAGTCGGTCGTCGACCGGATGCGCGCGATCGCCGACGAGTGCGACGACGAGCGCTACACGCTGCTCGCCCTCGCCGACCGCGACGCTGAGGCGTACCGCGACGTCATGGCCGCCTACAAGCTCCCGAAGAACACGCCGGAGGAGCAGCACACGTGGTCGACGACGTTGCAGAAATCGCTCGAGCGCGCCGCCGACATCCCACTGGAGGTCGCCCGGCGGGCCGTCTACCTGATGGCGCTCGCCGAGGAAACGCTCACCTCGGGCAACCCGAACGCGGCGTCGGACGCGTTGAGCGCCGCGACGTCGCTGCATGCCGCGGCCCTTTCGGCGCTCGCCAACGTCGATATCAACGCGATCACGTTCATCGACAAGACGCGGCAGCAGGAACTCGCCGATTCGGCCAACTCGCTGCGGCACCGTGCGCAGTCGCTCCTCCGCGACGTCAGCGAGGCCTTCTTCATCGCCGTGCATACCTAGGCCTGCCGAAGGGGGCTTGCGCGGAGACGCGCAGCGGCGCAGGCTCCGGCGGTGCGGATCGACGCGATCGTCTTCGACTGCCGTGATGCGGCGCCGCTCGCCCGATTCTGGGCCGAGGCGCTCGGCTGGAGCGTCGCCGCCTACGACGAGGTCGAGCTCGCGCGGCTCGCGGCCAAAGGCATCGTCGACCCGGAGGATGACCCGACCGTCATGGTCGAGCCACCGGAGGACTCCGACCTGCCGGTGCTGTTCTTCGCCGAGGTGCCCGAGGACAAGGTGACGAAGAATCGCGTCCATCTCGACGTCCTGGCCGACGACGACCTCGAGGCGGAGGTCGAACGGCTCGAGAACCTCGGCGCGACGATCCACAACTGGGCCGAGGGCGACGGTGGTGTTTGGTGCGTGATGCTCGATCCGCAGGGCAACGAGTTCTGCGTGATGCCGCCCGACGACGAGGTCGCCTGACCCGATCAGAACAAGCCGACGGTGCGCCCGTCGGCATCGATGTCGACGCCCATGAAGTTCGGCGTAGAGCCGAGGCCTGGCATCCGCTGCATGTCACCGCACAGCACGACCACGAACCCGGCACCGGCGCTCGGGACGACGCCGCGTACCGGCAGGCGGAACCCGCGGGGCCGGTTGAGCATCATCGGGTCGTGGCTCAGCGACAGGTGCGTCTTGGCCATGCACACCGGCACGGTGCCGAACCCGAGCTCGTCCATCCGCGCGATGTCCTTCTCGGCCTGCGGGAGGTAGTCGACGCCGTCGGCGCCATACAGACGGGTCGCGATCGCTTCGATCTGATCCTTGAGGGGCGTCTTGTCGGGCGTGAGCTGGTGGAAGGTGTTCGGGCGCTCGCACGCCTCGACCACGGCCTCGGCGAGCTCGGTCGCGCCGGCGCCCCCTTCGGCGAACCCCCGGTTGACGACGACCGTCTCGGCGCCCGCGCCGACCGCGAGGTCGCTGATCAACGCGATCTCCGCGTCGGTATCACTCGGGAAGTTGTTGATCGAGACGACACAGGGCAGGCCGTACTCGCGAAGGATCCCGATGTGCGCGGTCAGGTTGTCGATCCCGCGTCGGAGCGCCTCGAGGTCCTCGGTGCCGAGATCGTTGAACGCCATCCCGCCGTGCGACTTCGTCGCGCGCACCGTCGTCACGAGCACGCCGGCGCTCGGTGAGAAGCCGCCGAACCGGCAGACGATGTCGCAGAACTTTTGGAAGCCGAGGTCGCTCGCGAACCCGGCCTCGGTGATCACGTAGTGGGCGAGTTTCAGCGCGATCCGGTCCTCGATGATCGAGTTGTTCGCGTGGGCGATGTTGCCGAAGGGACCCGCGTGGAGGAACACCGGCTGGTGCTCGAGGGTCTGCACCAGGTTCGGCTCGATCGCGTCGCGCATGATCACCGTCATGGCGCCCGCGACCTTGAGGTCGTCGGCCGTCACCGGGCGGCCGTCGCGCGTCGAGGCGAGGATGATCCGGCCGAGACGAGCACGCAGATCGTGCAGATCGCTCGCCAGCGCGAGGATCGCCATGATCTCCGACGCGGCGGTGATGACGAAGCTCTCCTGGCGTGGAACGCCGTGAACCTTCCCGCCGAGGCCGACCACGGTGTTGCGGAGCTCCCGGTCGTTCACGTCCAGCGTGCGCGGCCAGGTGATCGTCTGCACGTCGATGTCGAGCGGGTTGCCGTGGTAGATCGACGCGTCCAGCGCGGCCGACAGCAGGTTGTGTGCCGCCGTGATCGCGTGGAAGTCGCCGTTGAGGTGGAGGTTGATCTCTTCCATCGGGACCACTTGGGCGTAGCCGCCGCCCGTGCCGCCGCCCTTGATGCCGAACACCGGGCCCATCGAGGGCTCGCGGAGCGCGAGGATCACGTCCTTGCCGATCGCACCCAGACCCTGGGTGAGGGAGACCGATGTGGTGGTCTTGCCCTCGCCGGCCTTCGTCGGGGTGATCGCCGTGGTGATGACCAGCTTGCCGTTGGGCCGGTCGGCCAGCCGATCCAGGATCGACAGCGAGACCTTGGCCCGGGTCGCCCCGTAGGGCCGCAGCTCGCCGGGCTCGATCCCGGCATCCGCGGCGACCTCCGCGATAGGCCGCAGCTCCGCCGCTTGGGCGATCTCGAGTCCGGACAGCATGTGCGAACACTCCTTGCGACGGCGGGGTCACCGGACCTTAGCGCAGGGCGGTCCCGCCCTGAGAATCGCGGTGACCGGCGGTCTGACTTCTGGTCATGCACATCCGCGCACATCCGCATGCCGCTGGGGCGAGCCATACTTGGGGCATGGCCGCACCCGAGCAGGTCCGCCGCAACGTCACGCCGGTCCGCGTGGTCGCCGTGCACGGCGATGCCCGATCCGAGCGGGCGGACGCGCTCGCGACCGAAGAACCCCTCGAGATCCGAGCGCAAGGACCTGGGCAGGACGGGCAACGGGTCGCGGTGACGATGCGCACCCCCGGCGGCGATTTCGAGCTGGCCGCCGGGTTCCTATTCACCGAAGGCCTGGTCACTCCCGACGACGTGCGGCGCGTCGCGTACTGCGACGATCTGGACGACGAGGAGCAGCGGTACAACGTCGTGACGGTGACGCTCGCGCAGTCGTTCGACGCGGACACACTGTCCCGCAACTTCTATGCGACCTCGTCGTGCGGCGTCTGTGGGAAGGCGTCGCTGGACGACATCGCCGTGCGGTGCGACGTGGTGCCGTCGGGGTTCACCGTGGACGCTGGCGTGCTCGTCTCGCTGCCCGACCGGCTCCGCGAGGCGCAGCGGGTGTTCGAGCGCACCGGCGGCCTTCACGCGGCAGGTCTGTTCGATCGTGAGGGAACCGTGCTGTCGGTCCGCGAGGATGTCGGGCGCCACAACGCGGTCGACAAGGTGATCGGGGAGCAGCTGCTCGCCGGCCGTCTGCCGCTCGCGGACCGCGTGCTCCAGGTCTCCGGCCGCGCGTCGTTCGAGATCGTCCAGAAGGCCGCGGTCGCCGGGATCCCGGTGGTGAGCGCGGTCAGCGCGCCGTCATCGCTCGCCGTCGACGCGGGGGACCGGCTCGGGGTCACGGTCGTCGGGTTCGTGCGGAACGGGCGCTGCAACGTCTACACCCACCCGGACCGCGTCGTCTGAGGGCACCTCGCTCCGCGAGCCGCCCCAGTCGTAGATCACGTGCGTCCCGACGACCAGGTCTTGCACACTGCGCTGCTGCTTGCTGAACGCGCACCACACAAGGAGCAACGGTGCGATCCCGCAGAGCAAAGCGCGGATCACCGCTCGCACCCCGCCGACGCGGTCGCCGCTCATCGTGCGGACGCGAAGACCCAGAAGGTGATCGCCGTAGGTTCGCCCGTTGGTCCGCCAGCCGAAGGCCATGTAGATCACCCACCCGACGAATCCGACGATGTACGCGGTGCGGTAGGTCACGATCGGGAACGAGAACGAGGCGCCGCGCCGTAGGAACAACACGCCCGAGATCCCCAGGTACACGACGCCGAGCAGCCCGGCGACGACCACGACGTCGACGACGTTGGCGATCGTCCGGGTCACGAGGCCGGCGGGTTGTCCGTGGAACGAGCGTGCCTCCTTCGGCACCGTGTCGAAACCCGTCGCGGGCGCGTTCATGGCCGGTCACCGTTGGATCGCGACAGGATCCGGTCGACGACGCCGCGGATCGCCCGGTCGGCCTCGACCCCGCGCAGGCGGACGTCGCGCACGCCCTCCGAAGCGGTGTCTGCCGTCGCTTCCCGGATCACCTGCGGGATGTCGAGGTCCTCGATCACGCCGGACGCCACCGCGGGCATGTCGACCTTGTCGAGGAGCGCTTCGACGTCGATGCGCGCGGTGAGGCGATCCATGTCGATGCGGTCGAGGAGCTGATCCATGTCGATCCCATCGAGGAGCCGGTTCATGTCGAGCCGACCGACGAGCGCGTCCATGTCGAGATCGGCAACCATCGCCTGGATGTCGACCTCCGCCGCCACGCGCTGGATGTCGAGGTGATCGATCACCAACCTGGTCAGGTCGAGCTGACCCAGGAGGGTGTCGACGGCGCGCTGGAACGTGGCGCGCAGCTGTTCGTCCGCCGCCTGCTGTCGGTCGTCCTCGTGGCGGTCCTCCCAGCTGGATCGCCAGTGGTCGAGCAGCTCGCCCACGGTCTCGCCGGCGCCGGACGAGCCGATCTTCGGGCCGGCGGTTCGCTCGATCGAGCCGAGCATCGGCGCCGCCGCGCGGAGTCCTTCGAGGAAGAGTCCGGCACCGGCCGCGACGAACGCGGCGACCCCGGCAGTGCGTTCGTCCTCCTCATCGCCGCCGTCGAGGGTCGAGACCACCAGTCCGGCGCCGAACGAGACGATCCCGGCCAGGAAGTCGAGTCCGCGCTCGGTCGCCGTTGGTGCGGCATCCGCGGACCCGCGGCCGGCCTCGGAGGGCAGGTCGTGGATCGGGATCGATTCGGGTTCGCGCATCAGGAAGCATCCTCCAACATCTGGCCGCATCATGGCCCGGCGGCATCGTGTCGGTCCACCTGGCTAGGCTCCGGACGTGCCCGATCGATGCGCCTGGGCGCCGCTGGATGACGAGCGCTACCTCGCGTACCACGACGAGGAATGGGGGGTGCCGAGCCACGATGCGCGGCACCTGTTCGAGATGCTCACCCTCGAGGGGGCACAGGCGGGACTTTCCTGGCGAACGATCCTGTACAAGCGCGAGGGCTACCGGAAGGCGTTCGCCGGGTTCGACGCGGCGAAGGTTGCGCGATTCACGCCCGCGAAGGTCGAGCGTGTGCTGACCGACCCCGCGATCGTCCGGAACCGGCTGAAGGTGGAGTCGACGGTCTCCAACGCGCGCGCGATCGTCGCCCTCGACGGGTCACTGGACGAGCTGCTGTGGTCGTTCGTCGATGGATCCCCCGTGATCGGACGGTGGCGCGGCATGGGCGCGATCCCCGCCGAGACCGCGGCGTCGCGTGCGATGTCGAAGGAGCTGAAACGCCGCGGCTTCCGGTTCGCGGGCCCGACGGTGTGCTACTCGCTTATGCAAGCCACGGGCTTGGTCAATGACCACGTAATGGATTGCTTCCGTTGGGCGGAGGTTCAGGAGTTCTACTAACGCTTGATTCTGGCTCCGACGTCGTAGTGGCAAACGGCTACCTGTCTAAGTCACGGGTCGCCCTTAGTAACCGCAACCGCGCCACCTCGTCGGTGTCAGCGATCGCGATCAGCTGGGCAAGAGGCTCGGCGGCGGGTCGTCCGACCAGGGACCGTGCCAGCGCGTCTCGCATCGGCTGCGGCCGCGTGAGCACGTCCTGAAGCTCGCGCAAAGAGTCGGCCCCGAGGGCGGCGAGGTTCCTGCGCAGCCCGGCATCCTCGTCGGTCAAGCTCGGCTCAACCTGGAGGGGTGATCCCTCACCTACCTCATCCGGCCGGGTCATTCATCAGCCCTCGCAACGTCGCTACCTTGCGTTCGAGCTGAGCTTCGACCTGCGGCGTCATAGGGTCGGGAGCGTAGCGCGTCCTCAGCAGTTGCAGAGCAAGCTCGTGGGTGCGAAGCAGGCTCCCCATCGCGGCTTCGTCCCCATCGCAAGCAAGATCGTCGCGAAGTTCAGCATCACTGCGGAGTTGTCCTTCACGAACCTGCTGCGCCGCGATGGAAACCATCATCTGTGCCTTGGTCTCCTCGCCCGCGGCAAGGATCGGCCCTACCTCCGCCTTGATCCGTTCGATCTTCTTTTGTTTCTTTCGCTCTCACGACGCTGAAGGTATCCCATCATTCAAGCCCCCCTCCGCCCGACGTTAGTCTCGTTGCGCTTCCTAGGGGAAGCTTTCACCCGACCAGCGCGCCCTACGAATGCTGCGGCCACCCGTACAGCTCACAGAGCCGATCCCCCACATCGCTGTCGCGGCGGGACTGCGAGGGCACTGTCTCGAAGGTCACCCAATAGCTCAGGGACCGCGACCTTACTCACGTAGAGGACGAGCCGGAGTCTCGGCCCGAGCGACCGAGCAGCGCACCACCCGGTCGGACGCCTATTCTCCGCGTCCGCGTGTGGGAACACTTTGGGCCGGCGAGGTTTAGCCAAGACGACGCGCTCACCTGCCCGCAGTTATTCAGGAACCTCGAACGAGCCGCTCCGATCCTCGTGAGCGAAAAGGTTCAGCTCCTCTGTCGAGGCTCGGACTTCACGTTCGAGGACGCCGGTGAGCACGAGCTCAAGGGCGTCCCCGAACGCTGGCACTTGTACCGCGTCGTCGCGTAGCGCCGTATCAGCCGCTTTGGCTTCGAGCCTTCCAAAGCGGGATCAAAGCCAGCACGGCGCCCACCGTGAAAATCACCACGGCCAGATAGATGAGTCCGAGGTGTCCCATCGTGTCGAAGTGGTGGTCGTGCAGGTAGTGATCTGGAAGCGCGATTGCCAAGGCGAAGACCGGCGATACAACGGCCCCCACCCACGCCCAGAACATCCCTCGGCGCACCCCGAACAACGTCAGGAAGATCACTGCGATCCCCACGGCCGCGATGAACCCTGAGAGCGCAATCTGAAGGTGGCTGATGTACGCGTAGAGCGACGGGCTGAGCTGCTCGATCTGAGCCTTGCCGACGTTCACCTCATTCGGGCCGATGCCCAGTTCGAGGAAACCTCCCGACAGGTCTCGTATGAAGAACAAGATCGCGTAGCCGATGAACCCGACGGCCGCGATGATCATCAGCCAGCTTCCCCATAGGAGACCCGGCTCATCAACTGCCGGACGCGCATCCGGAATGGCTGCAGTGTCCATGGGAACCTCCTTTCGCCGCCAAAAAAGGCGGAAGTCGAACGGACGCTAGGAACCGGCTGCATGGGAGTCAACGTGCGACCACCTCCGTCGCTTCAGTGCCGGCCCGGGAAACCACCTTGGGCTCGTCGCAGTCTTTGGCGGCTACCCCTGTGTAACGGGGTAGATCTCATCTGCCACGAGCCCGTGCGCCTCGCGATGCACGGCGTGTGCGGCGTCGGCGCTGGGGGCCTCGATCAAGCAGAAGGATTTACCTGCGCCCTCGTCCACCCAGTAGTTGAGGTAACGCACGCCGAACCGCTCCTGAACACGAAGGTCCGCGGCGTGCGCCTCGGCAACGTCGACCGCGGTCGCCCCCTCGGGCAGGTGGTCGTGCACATCCATGTAGAGCGTCACCGTTAATCACCTCCTTCCGGCGCGGAACCTACGGTGGCGACCGTTCCCGAACCGTTCCGCACGACGCGGTGGCCGGGGTCGGAGTCACCCTCTACGATGCCCGTCGTGCGGGTGCTCGCGATCGAGCTGTTGGGTCGGTCGACGGTGTCGGTCGACGGTCAACCGGTCTCTAGCGACTCCTGGCGGAGCCGCCGCGCGGCCGATGTCGTGAAGCTGCTCGCGCTTGCGCCCGATCACCGGATTCATCGCCTGCAGGTGATGGAGGCTCTCTGGCCGGAGAGCGGACCCGAAGCCTCAGGCACGAACCTCCGTAAGGCTCTCCACTTCGCGAGGCTCGCGCTCGCCGACGAGCGCGGCATCCTGAACGAACACGGAGTGCTTGTAATGGCGCCCGAGGCTCGGGTCGACACAGACGTTGAGCGGTTCGAGGCAGCCTCAACTCGGGCGATCGATAGCGGCGACGTTGCCACATGCCGCGACGCTGCCGATCTGTATCGGGGAGACCTTCTACCGGATGACATCTATGAGCCCTGGACGGTCGAGCCGCGGGCCCGGCTAAGGCGTCGCTACCTGGATGTGCTGCGCGCCGGAGCGCTTTGGGCCCGACTCTCCGAGGAGGACGCCACCGACGAGCAGGCCACACGCGAGTTGATGGGGATGCATCTTGAAGCAGGTGAACGCCGCGAAGCGATCCGCCGCTTCGAGCGGCTCCGCGAGGTGCTGCGCGATCAGTTGGGAGTGGGTCCCGATCCTGAGACGGTCGCCCTCTACGAACGCGTGCTGTTGACCGAGGGCCCCGAGCCTCCATCCGGCACCGAACGTGCGCACGCGCTGCTCGCTTGGGCGCTGGTGCACATGAACCGTGGCGAGAGCGCGGAGGCGGAACGGGCAGCTGCAGAAGCGCGCGCGATCGCTCTCGACGCGGGGCTAGGCCATGAGCTCGGAGAAGCGGCGGTGATCCTCGCGAAGGTGGCGATGGGACAGGGCAGGTGGCGCGAACAGTTCGCAGAGGAGCTCGCCGAGTCGATGCGCATGCGCGCCAACATGGAGCCGATCGTCTACGATGCGCACTTATGCCTCGCCGAGTATTATCTCACCGGACCAGACGGCTACGACACGGCAGCCGATTTCGCTCGGGACATGATGGGCATCGCTGAGAAGGCGAATTCGGCTACCGGCGCAGCCCTCGCGCTCTTGATGCTCGGTGAGGCGGAGCTGCTCGGCGGTCAGCTCGATGAAGCCGAGGATCATCTCAGGTCTGCGATGGCCGCCAACGACCAACAGGGCTGTATCTCCGGCTCTGCGTTGGCGAGACAACGGCTAGCAGAGGCGGCGGTCAGACGTGGTCGCAGGTACGAGGCCAACCGACTCCTCGGGCGAGCTCGTGCGCTTGCGAACCGCTCCGACATCGTTTCGCACCTGCTAGTGCGTGTGTGCGGAACGATGATCCAGGCATCGGCTCCCGAGAAGTCGATGGCGGTCTTGCGCGAGGCGGAGCGCACGCTGTCCCAGACGCGGTTATGTGAACCATGCTCGATGGGCTACCTCACGACGGCAGCGAACACTAGCGCTCGCCACGGTGACCTGCAACGTGCGCGCGAGTTCTTCGCCGAGGCCGAGCGCATCTCAGGCATGTGGCAGGGAGGGCCGTGGATCGGCGCGGTGTGGGAGGCGCGGGGCGCTCTCCGTCAGGCGGAGGGCGACGAGGCGCAAGCGCGCGCGATGTTCCGCGAAGCCGCAGAAGCCTTCGAGCGCGCCGGTAACCACGCCGACGCGGACCGGTGTTCTGCGGCGGCCGGCGCGACGGTCTAGGCGACGAGCATCACGACGAAAACCCGGACGAAGACCGAGGACGACGAGTGTTCACCAACCGTCCGCCGACGGAATCGACTGTCCTCGATGTGATCGCGAACGGCTATCGACGCTTTTGAATCCGCGTCGCTCCACACCCGCTGAAATCCGTCGAGTCCTCGCCTTGTTAGCGCGAACTGACGCTTGGCCTCGGGCTCGCGATGAGCAGCGCGAGGTCGGCTCGCTCAGGTCCACAGACCTAGGATGGGGGCGCGCGTCCCGACGAGGCTGCCCGTCGTGACGATCGGCGAAAGACGTACGCTTGAGGAGATGCGACCCCCGGTAGCTGTCGGGAGAGATCGACGCACGGGGCTCGCATCCATCCGGTCCCATCCGCTGGTTCCAGCGAAGACCTGATTACCCCGAGCGGGTACCCGTTCTCGAGCAGGCCACGTTGGTCCCATGTGTCGGGACAACGCACCATCGAGCAAGGAGAGCAACATGAAGTCTGTTCGCATCGAAACCTACGAGATCAAACAAGGCTCCTTCCAGGAGCTCACGGACCTCGCCCACAAGGGCATGCTCCGGACCTTCCAGGACCAGCCTGGGTTCATCAGGTACGGCCTTGCCGACCTCGGTGACAAGAAATGTCTGTCCATCAGCCTGTGGGAGACCCGGAAGGACGCCGACGCGGCGACCCCCGTGGCCACCAGCTGGGTGCGCGACAACCTGAATGACCGCGTCGAGCTCCGGTCCAACGTGATCGGTGAGCTCGCCTTCTACGAAGGTGTACCGGCCACCGTTTGACCGGATCCGATCCTTCTGAGGAAGGGCCCAGCGATGGGCCCCCCTCCTCGGATTCGAGCCCGCAGCGTCACCTGCTTACGATCCAGGACATGCCCGAATTCTCGAAGAAGGTGTTCGGCGGCAGGCCGGAGAGCTTGCAAGGCAAGTAGGAGGGGATGCACTTGAGGCACGAAGGCGACAAGGACCCGACGACGAGGGACCAACTCGTGAGCTCGAGCGACCTGTTCACGACTGAGACAGCTGGACTACCCGACGTGTCGCCCACACAGGTGATCCGTCTCAAGGACGGCGATCAGCTGGACCTCCGGATCACGCCCGTCCGCAAGCGCATCGATGACGCAGCGCTGCGGATGCTCGGCTACAACGCTTCGATCCCCGGCCCAACCCTGCACGTCGATCAGGGGTCGGAGATCACCGTGCAGGTGACCAACGACGGCGACGTCGAGGCGACGGTCCACTGGCACGGACTTCGGCTGGAGAACCGCTACGACGGCGTCCCCCATGAGACGCAATCACCGATCCCTGAAGGTGGGACCTTCACTTACAAGGTCCAGTTTCCCGACGCGGGGTTCTACTGGTACCACCCCCACATCCGCGAAGACTTCGGGCTTGAGATGGGGCTGTACGGCACGATCATCGTCGAGCCCTCGGATGCGTCGTACTGGCCGGCGGCCGATCGTCAGCTCAGCATCACGCTGGACGATCTGCTCGTCGAGGACGGCCACATCGCACCGTTCCACCGCTCCGGTCCGAACTACACCGCGATGGGACGGTTCGGCAACGTGATGCTGATCAACGGCGATACCACGTTCGTAGGCGAGGCGGCCATCGGAGAGGTCGTTCGCCTCTACCTCGTGAACACCGCGAACACACGGATCTTCAACTTCGCTCTGTCAGGCGCTCAGATGAAGCTGGTCGGTGGGGACAGCGGCCGCTACGAGCGAGAGGCCTTCGTCGACGAGGTGATGCTCGCTCCGTCGGAACGAGCGGTCCTCGACGTGAAGTTCGACTCGCCCGGCGAGGTGCGCCTCCAGCATCGCACGCCTGATCAGGTCTACGATCTCGGCGCGTTCTCGGTTGCTGGAGATGCAACCGGCTCTGCTTGCGAGTCGTTCGGCGACTTGCGAGTCGATCCCCAGCTCACGCTTGAGCACGGATTGATCGGCGACGACCTCGAGCGCCCGCCGGACAAGGTGCTGGCCTTCGTGGCCGCGATGCCGCTCCTGTATGGGGACGACGCCGCGCCCGCGACATCGTATGCCTGTCCCATGCACCCGGAGGTCACGTCCTCGGAGCCCGGAACGTGCCCGAAGTGCGGGATGCAGTTGCTCCCCGTCCGGTCGGAGGAGCCGACCGTGACCTCATACGCCTGCCCGATGCATCCTGAAGTCACGTCCACGGAGGCTGGAACGTGTCCCAAATGCGGCATGAAGTTGGTGCCCTCCGAGGTTCCGTCGGCTCAAGAGGAGAGTCCTGTCCTCTACACCTGCCCGATGCATCCTGAAGTCACCTCCTCGGAACCTGGAACGTGCCCGAAGTGCGGCATGAAGTTGGTGCGCTCTGACGCGCTGCCTGCACCTCAGGAGGATGCGGTCCGACAGGGGCATGAACAACACGGAGAACAGGACGACGGACTCGAATGGGAAGACTTGATGCCGGAGATCAACCGAGCCTCGGAGCCGAGCAACATGCGATGGATGCTCATCGACAGAGTGAGCGGGGCCGAGAACGGGGCGATCACTTGGTCGTTCACCGTGGGTGACCGGGTGAAGATTCGGCTCGTCAACGAGATGGAGTCCGATCATCCGATGCACCACCCGTTCCACGTGCACGGAGCGGGGCGCTTCCTCGTCCTGTCTCGGGACGGGCAGGCCGAGTCCAACTTGGTGTGGAAGGACACGGTGCTCGTACCAGCCGGTCGCACCGTCGACATCCTGCTCGACGTCTCCAATCCGGGGCTCTGGATGGCGCATTGCCACATCGCCGAGCACGCCCAGAGCGGGATGATGTTTAGCTTCAACGTGGCCCGGCGCGATCCTGCGGACGTGATCGTGTGATCGAGGAATCCGGATCGCCCGCGTTCGACGTCGTCGTGATCGGAGCCAGCCAGGCGGGCCTCGCCGTCGGCTCCCATCTGGTCCGGCGCGGCGTCAGGTTCGTGATCGTGGACGCCGGGTCGGATATCGGAGACGTCTGGGGGTCCCGATGGGATTCGCTCAGACTCTTCACCCCGGCGCAGTACAGCGGTCTCCCAGGGATGGCGTTTCCCGAACCGAAGGACACGTACCCATCGAAGGATGACGTCGTCTCGTACCTCCACAACTACGCATCGAGGTTGGATCTCCCCGTGCGGCTCAGCACCAAGGTGACGTC
This sequence comes from Actinomycetota bacterium, assembly GCA_036007245.1. GTDB lineage: Bacteria > Actinomycetota > UBA4738 > UBA4738 > HRBIN12 > AC-51. Next base: position 23,921 of record DASYOY010000223.1, read on the forward strand.
GCTTTCCGGGTCCGACGGCGGGTACCGCATGGCTACGGCGAACGGGGAGCTGATCGCGCGCCAGGTCGTGGTCGCGACCGGTCCGTTCCAACTGCCGTTCGTTCCTCCGGTCGCTCGAGATCTCGACGACTCGGTCGTCCAGATCCATAGCGCCGCTTACCGGAACCCCGATCAGCTCCCCGCCGATGCGGTGCTCGTCGTGGGCGGGGGGAACTCCGGCTTCCAGATCGCCGGGGAACTCGCAGCGACGAGGAAGGTGGTCCTCGCGGTCGGCCAACGAATGCCGTCGCTGCCGCAACGACTCCTCGGCAAGGACCTCTTCTGGTGGCTGTCCGGGATTGGGTTCATGAAGGTGAGCACCGATTCGCGGCTCGGACGGAAGCTCGCGACACGCGATGTGCTCATCGGGTCCAGTCCTCGAGCCCTTCGGCGCGCCGGCGTCGCGATGCGAGGTCGGCTGATGAACGCCGCGGGGCGGCGCGTCCGGTTCGAGGGCGGGAGCGAGCTCGACATCGACGCGATCATCTGGGCTACAGGGTATCGCCCCGATTTCTCGTGGATCGATGTCCCCTCGATCAAGGACACCAACGGCGAGATCCTCCACAGGCGCGGCCTGACCGATGTTCCAGGACTGTGCTTCGTGGGACTCCCTTGGCAGTACACGAGGGGGTCGGCCCTCATCGGTTTCGTGAAGGACGACGCCGCGTTCATCGCCGACCACATCGCGTCGCAGCTCGACAGGCGGCATCGAGAAGCCACTCACCCTGTCCGAGGCCATCCCTGACCACAGATAGCCGAAGCGCGCCCGTTCCCCGCGGCGAGGGGACGTCGATGCGCGTCGCCATCGTGTGGGGGATCGTCGTCGGGGCGGTGCAGTCTGCGACGCCGCTCGTGTTCTGGTGGCTCGACCCGGCGACTGTCTATGCCCTCGGGTTGGCCTTGATCGCCTCGGTCTATATCGGCTTCGCGGTGGCCGACGGACGAGTAAGGATCATCGTCATCGAGTGCATGGTCGCGATGGCGTTCGCCGTCGTCGCGGCGGCGGGCATCACAGGCCCCGCATGGGTGCTCGCGTTCGGGCTCGCGGCCCACGGGGTCAAAGACGCGTGGCAGCAACGTAGCCAGTTCGTTTCCGGCACCCGGTGGTGGCCGCCATTTTGCGCCGCCGTCGACTGGGTCGTCGCCTCGATCATCGCGATCGAGATCGTCGCGGGGATCCACTTCCATCCCTAGCCGAAGGACGCAGGTAATTAGGGCGAGGTCATCTTGTTGGCCATCAGCTGCCATGTTCCGGGCGTGAAGACCCGTCATCTACGAGTCCAACGCCCCTTTCCCCCGAACTGATCTATCGCCACCGTGGTTGGTGGACCGATGGCAGGAGGCACGCCATGTGGATGAACTGGGACGCAGGTTGGGGAGGCTGGTTGATCATAAGCCTCATGATGGTGGGCTTCTGGGGGCTGGTGATCTGGGCGATCGTGGCGATCGTGAAGGGGACGAGTCGCCTGAGTGACACCCGGCCGCCACCGAGGCAGGAGCCCGATCGCCTTCTCGAGGAGCGGTTCGCCCGGGGCGAGATCGACGAGAAGGAGTTCACGGAGCGCCGCCGAGTGCTGACGGCAAGTCGCAAGTAGCGGTCCACGACTCGCCGTGGTCGCCCTCGGTGGAGTCCCATGCAACTGGGGATCACGGTGTGCCACGCCCCCCGGCATGCCTACGGCACAGGAGCCGGGTAGCCGATAACGTTGCTCGGCGGAGGGTCTCGTGGATCACGACCACCCGATGCACGATGGCATCACCGTCGTCGTCCAAACAGGTGGCCTCAACTGGGCGACGGAGAAGAAGATCGTCGAACGCCGCCTCGGGCAGCGCCCGGGCGTGTTGATGGTAGACGCGAATCCGGTGGCGCAAACGGCAACCGTCACGATCGATCCGGCGACGACATCGATCGCAGATCTCCAGAGCTGGATCAGGGACTGCGGCCTCCACTGCGCCGGCAGATCGGTTCCTAACCACGTCTGCGACCCCATGGAGGAAGTGTCCGTCGCGCCGATGCCTGCGATGGAGCACGCGGGGCACGTGATGCCAGCCGAGCACGCGGCACAGGCCGGGCACGAAGCCGCGCCCGCGATGACTTCTCACGACATGATGGGTCACGGCGGGCACGCCGACATGTCGATGGACCAGATGGTCCGCGACATGCGGAACCGTTTCGTGGTCGCGGTCATCTTCTCGATCCCGATCCTGCTGTGGTCCGCGATCGGCCGCGACGTACTCGGGTTTTCGGCAGCGGCACCGTTCGGACTGCGCGACGACGTGTGGCAGTTCCTACTGAGCCTGCCGGTGATCTTCTACTCGGCCTGGATCTTCTTCGACGGGGCCGCGCGGGCGCTTCGCGCTCGCACGCTCGACATGATGGTGCTGGTCGCCACGGCGATCGCCGCCGGATGGATCTACTCGGTCGCCGTGACCTTCACGGGCGGCGGCGAGGTCTTCTACGAAGCCGTCACGATCTTGGCGGCGTTTGTGCTGCTCGGGCACCGGTTCGAGATGCGGGCTCGTGGCGGTGCGAACGACGCGATCCGAACGCTGCTGGACCTCGCTCCGCCGATGGCCGAGGTGGTCCGCGACGGCGAGCTCGTCTCGGTGCCGACCGCGGACGTGCTGGTCGGCAATCTTCTGTTGATCCGGCCCGGGGCCAAGGTGCCGGTCGACGCCGAGGTGATCGAGGGTGTGAGCGAGGTCGACGAGTCGATGGTGACCGGCGAGAGCCTGCCGGTGTCCAAAGCCGTCGGTTCGCAGCTGATTGGAGCCACGATCAACCGCAACGGCACGCTTCGCGCCCGAGCTACCGCCGTAGGCTCCGACACCGCTCTGGCTCAGATCGTACAGCTCGTTCAAGAGGCGCAGAACTCCAAAGCGCCGGGGCAGCGCCTCGCCGACCGTGCGGCGTTCTGGCTGGTGCTGGTGGCGTTGATCGGCGGTGTGGTGACGCTGCTCGCATGGCTGGCATCGGGCAGCTCCTTCGACACCGCGATACTGTTCGCGATCACGGTCGTGGTTGTTACCTGCCCCGATGCGCTCGGACTTGCGACGCCGACGGCGATCATGGTGGGCACCGGTTTGGGCGCAAAGAGGGGCATCCTATTCAAGAACGCGATGGCACTCGAAACCTCGGCAAGTATCCGGGTCGTCGTCATGGACAAGACGGGCACGCTCACGAAGGGAGAACCCGAGGTCGTTGAGGTCCTGGCAAATGAGATCGACGAGACCGAGCTCCTGCGCCTGGCTACCGGCGTTGAGCGCGAATCCGAGCATCCGTTGGCCGAGGCGGTCGTGCGGTACGCCGAGGCATTGAACGTCCCCCGCGCGGCTGCCCAGGGGTTCGAGAACGTTCCCGGCCAGGGCGCGCGAGCGACGGTTGAGGGCCATCAGATAGCCGTCGGGAACCAAGGGCTCATGCGGGCGGACGGGGTGGATGTTGGGCAGCTCGCCGAACGTCGCGCAGCGCTCACCGCGAGCGGACGAACCGCAGTGCTCGTCGCTGTCGACGGTCGCGCCGCCGGGGTGATCGCTATCGCAGACGCGGTGCGACCGACCTCGCGCGACGCCGTCGCGGCCTTGCGGGGGCGGCAGATCGACGTTGTCATGCTCACGGGCGACAACGAGGCGACTGCGCGCCGGGTCGCCGGGGAGCTCGGGATCGACCATGTGATGGCCGACGTGCTGCCGGGAGACAAGGCAGCCAAGGTGGCGGAGCTACAGAGCGGAGGGCAGAAGGTCGCGATGGTGGGCGACGGGGTGAACGATGCCCCGGCGCTCGCGCAGGCCGACCTCGGCATCGCGATCGGCGCGGGCACCGACGTCGCGATCGAGACGGCCGACGTCGTGCTGATGCGCTCCGACCCGATGGACATCGCCACCGCGCTCACGATCGGCGGGGGAACGCTGCGAAAGATGCGTCAGAACCTCGGCTGGGCGGTCGGCTACAACGCGATCGCCATCCCGGTCGCCGCGGGCGTGTTCGCTTCGACCTTCGGGCTTGTGCTACGCCCGGAGATCGCGGCACTGGCGATGTCGGGCTCGAGCTTCATCGTCGCCATGAACGCGCTGCTCCTGAAGCGGCTTGGCCTTCCCGACCCGACGTAGTCACCTTCGACCTCGACTACGGTGATGCGAACTGCCATAGGTGCGAGTAGGCGTGCCATCCTCTTGATCTCCGAGGTGACCGGGAGGCCGGCGGAGGAGGAGTTGACGCCACCGGGCCCCCCGGCCACACTCGCCGCCCGGCTTCGACGTCGGAGTCGCCGAGATCACCCGAGGCGGTCGATCAATGGCGAGAAGCATTCCGGAAAGAGCACCGCTCGGGGATCGTCTACCGAGACGATCTTGCCTTCCTCGCAGGAACCCACCTCGCTCCTGATGATCTGCCTGGTGCAGATCAGCAGCTTGGACAACGGCGTGCGTCCGTCGGCTTGCCGCTCCTTGGTCTGTGTCATGGACTCCTCCTCGTCGATCAGATGGTCTGTTGCATGGGCTTGACTCATGCGATGGTCACCCCGGTGCGCCGTCGCGCGAGCTCATCGATGATCGTGTCGGTCTGGGTTGAGACCTCGGAACGGCGGAGCTCCTCGAGCAGGACCCGGCATGCGGTGACGCTTCCGGCTCGTGCCGCTGCGCTCAGGATCGCCATTACCTCTTCTCGCGTCGCGATCGGGTCGGTCACGCGCCCTCTCCTCCGTCGAACAGGTCGCGCAAACGCGCTAACAGGCGGTCGCTTTCCGCCGAGCAGGCATCGAGGTAACGAGCGTGGAGGTCCCGGACGCTCTCGGTCGGGGCCGTCGCAGCCTGGATGCGAGCATCTGAGGCCAGGTCCTCCAGCTTGCTGAGCCTGCGCTCCACCCGTCTCACCTCGAACTCCGCGAGCCGGCGGCAACTGTCGCCGCAATACGAGGGCGGCCGCCCCGTCTTGGGGCGCTCGATCGGTCGGTGGCACACGAGACATCGCAGGCGCGTGACGGTCGCTGTGCTCATGGGCTTAGCGTTCAGCCGGCGTCAAGGTTTCTCCACCGCGAGGGAAGTGCGCCCGGCGCGCGCCGCGGCTTTGGGCTTGGTGCTGCGAACGAGGCCTCACCCGTCGCCGCCCTACCCCCCCCCGTCCTGGGGTTTCGGGCATCGGTGTCAGGCGCGTAGGTTTGTCATCCGTGGACATCAGCAATTGCTCCATGTGCGGAGAACATGCCGTAGCCGATTACTTCGCCGACGTCGTTCCCCGGGGCCTTCTCGATCCCACAGAGGAACCTCTGCCCATTCCTCTGTGTCAGGCTCACGTTGAGCAGTTCATCGAGAAGAAGTGGGCCACCCGGATCTTCTACCGAAACGACGGACGGGAGATCGTCGTGCGTCGGGCCAGCGAACCCGCTAGCTGAGCGGAGTTAGGCGTTTGGCTTGGTAATGCAAATCCGGCACTTTGCGTCACGACCCCCTCCCGGTACGGGTGCGCCGCCGACGATTGGCTTGATGGGGTGAGTCCGTGGTGCAACGCTTCGAGTCATGCGCGTGCTCGCCACCGCTTGCTTGGTCGTCGCATTGCTGGTGTCATGCAGCGACGGTGCCACCACGGGGGAGCTTCTATCGACCCCGTTCCCCGGCTCCGTGCTCTCCGCCGGTGAAGCGAACCGAGGACCGTGCACGCAGGCGCGGTGCATGGCCACCTACCGCGTCCGCATCACGAACCCGACGGATGGCGACGCGAACGTGCAGGACTGCGGGCTCGTGTTGCCGGTCGCAGGTCTCGGGCGGCTCCCCGTGATGGGGATCGCGGGCCTCAGCATTCCGAGCAACACGACCCGAACCGTGACGGCGACCTTCCTCCTGCCGATTGGCCCGCAGCAGATCAAGGCGCTGCCCGGTAGAGAACTCGCCTGCACTGGCATCGACTGGCATGGTCACGAGCCGATCTAGGAACCACAGCGGATCGACGACCCTCTCCTACGGAGACAGGTCATCAGGGTCGATCCCCAACTCCAGGACCGGCAGACCCAGCTCGAGCGTCCTCCGCGACCTCGTCCTCGTCCTCGTCCCCTAGAGGGGGGGACGAGGGGACGAGGTGGGATCCACGTCGTCCGGGACGACGTGGGGACGAGGTCACATTCCCTCCCTGTATGGACGCAGAGAAGTGTGCAGGATCGCGCCGCGTGGCCGGGGCGGCCGCGCCGTTCGCCACGGCGCCATGGCGATCGAGTCGCGTTGTCGTGGCGCAGCCGACGCCCGTTCGGAAGATCCCCGTTCCCACCCTCGGTGCGGTTTCGAGTCGACGCCCGGTCGTGCTCGGTGCCCGTTGCCCTATGCAGCTGTACGCCGTGCTGGGCTTCGTGCGTCACTCGGGGGATTCGAACCCCCATCGGCCGCCCCTGACCGAACCGCCTGGCTCAGGGAGCCGGTGGCGTCACGCCCTCTCCACCGCACCTACCGACTTCCGATCAGCCCTCCAGGTCCGTGTTCCAGTTCGCCTGTTGGATCTTGGCGTCGAGCTCTCGGGCGTTCTTGGCCAGCTCGTCCGCCTGGCGATGCAGCGCGGCGACATCGAGCGGCGTCATGAACCGCACCTCGGAACGCGAGTACCGATCCTGACGGACCGACGCGTGACCCGCCGCCTCGACCAGGATCGAGAAGCGCAGGTGCAGCACGTCGCGCCGCGCGAGCGCGTCGGTCAGCGTCATGCCGGGCTCGAGCTCGGTGCGGACGTTCGTCCGGTTGATCCCGGTGATCAACGACTCGAGCTGGTCGGTGAGCTCGGCGGCCTCCGCAAGCAGGGCGTTGGGGTCCTCGGCCGGCTGTTCGCCCTCCTGCATGCGCGCGGTCAGCGCGATCCGCTGCCGCAGCTGTTGGATCCGCTTCTGCACGTCGGATCTGAGTTGCAGCGCTTCGGCGAGCTTCATGGCCCTCCCTTTTGAACCACGGTCAGCCGCGCGTGGCCGCACCGTTCCCGATGCGGCCCAACGCGGTCGTACGATACGCACATCCGAACACGGAAGGAGACGCTGTTTCGATGTCGGCGACGATGACCCGGCTGACCGAGCCGATGGTTCGCGAGCACGGTGAGCTGCGCACCGCCACGTGGGACGAGGCCCTGGATCGGGCCGCCGAGGGGCTGCGCCGCGCCATGGATCGCAACCCGGGCTGGGGAGCGGGGATCTTCAGCTGTTCGAAGGCCACCAACGAGATGAACTTCGTCGCACAGAAATTCGCTCGTCAGGTCCTTCGGACCAACAACATCGATAGCTGCAACCGCACCTGACACGCGCCTTCGGTCGTCGGTCTGGCGACTGTCTTCGGTGCCGGTGGCGGTACCAGCTCATATGAAGAGGTCGAGCACACCGACCTCATCTTGATGTGGGGTTCGAACGCGCGCGCCGCGCACCCCATCTTCTTCCACCATGTCCTCCGCGGGATGGAGAACGGCACCGAGCTGATCGTGGTCGATCCTCGGCGCACGGAATCGGCCGCGTTCGCGGATCTGTGGCTCGGGATCGACGTCGGAACCGACATCGCGCTGTCGAACACGATGGCGCGCGAGATCATCGCTACCGACCTGCACGACCGTACGTTCATCGCGCGTGGGACCGAGAACTTCGAGGAGTACGCCGAGAGCGTCGCCGACTGGACGCTCGAGCGCGGCGAGGCGGTGACCGGTATCCCCGCCGATGTGATCCGCGAGGTCGCGCACCGATACGCGAAGGCCGACCGGGCGATGATCTGCTGGACGCTCGGCATCACCGAACATCACAACGCCGTCGACAACGTCCTGGCGCTGATCAACCTCGCCTTGCTGACCGGTCATGTCGGGAAGTACGGCAGCGGGCTGAACCCGCTGCGTGGCCAGAACAACGTGCAGGGGGGCGGCGACATGGGCGCGATCCCCAACAAGCTGCCCGGATTCCAGGACATCGTCCGCGACGACCAAGCGCGCGCGAAGTTCAACCGCGCCTGGGACACCGAGATCATGCCGCGGTACGGCTGGCACCTCACCGAGATGTTCCACGCGATGGAGGAAGGCGATCTCACCGCGATCTACTGCATCGGCGAGAACCCGGTGAGCTCCGAGGCTGACAGCCAGCACGCGCGGAAGCTCCTCGAGAACCTCGACACGCTGATCGTGCAGGACATCCTCATGACGAAAACGGCCGAGATCGCCGACGTGGTCTTCCCCGCGTCGAACGCCTCGTTCGAGTCCGACGGAACCGTCACCAACTCGGAGCGGCGGGTCCAGCGGGTCCGCAAGGCGCTCGACCCGCCCGGCGAGGCGAAGGACGACATCTGGATCATCGCGCAGCTCGCGAAGCGCATGGGCTTCGACTGGGGCGACCTGACCCCGCAGGAGGCGTGGGACGAGCTCCGGTCGCTCTCACCGATGCATCAGGGCATGACCTGGGACCGGCTGGACGCGATGGGCGGCGCGCAGTGGCCGTGCTGGGACATCGACCATCCGGGCACGCAGTATCTGCACGCCCGCCTGTGGTCCGAGGACCCGGATGAGCGGTTGCTGCCGGCGCCGTTCAGCGTGGTCGACGATGACCCCCCGGTGGATGAGCTCACCGAGCAGTTCCCGATCCGGCTGACGACGGGCCGGCGCCTCGACTCGTACAACACCGGCGTCCAGACGGCCGGCTACACGTCGCCGCTGCGGCGCCCCGAGTCGATCGAACTGTCGCAGGAGGACGCCGAGGCGCTCGGACTCGCAGAGGGAGAACAGGCCCTGGTGTCGTCGCGCCGCGGCGAGGTTGTCGCGCCGGTGCACATCTCGAGCGCGCTGCGACCGGGACTCGCGTTCATGACGATGCACTTCCCCGACGAGGTCGAGACGAACGTCCTCACGATCGAGGCGACCGACCCGAAGTCGGGCACCGCGGAGTTCAAGGCGACCGCGATCCGCGTGGAGAAGCTGAACGGTCGAAGCGCGGAGGTAGCCTCCTAGCGTGGATCTCCACCTCATGACGGCGGAGGCGACCGCCGCCGAGCGCGCCGCCGTCGACGCCCTTCTCGGGGCTCCCGAGTCGAGCTGGGAGGGCGGCGATCGCACCGCGGCCGACCTTCGCGTCGCCCGCGCGCCCGAGGACCGCCGAACCCTGCTGCTGCCCGCGCTGCACGCGTTGCAGGGCGCCGTCGGGTGGATAAGCGAGGGGGGTCTGAACTACGTCTGCGAGCGGCTGACCGTGCCGCCCGCGGAGGCCTACGGGGTCGCGACGTTCTACGCGATGTTCAGCGTCGAGGAGCGCCCCTCCACCGTCGTGCACGTCTGCGACGACCTTGCGTGCCGGGGTCAGGGCGGCCAAGTGTTGCTGGAGGCCTGCCGCCGCGAGGTGCACCCGGAGGAAGCGGTCGTCGTCTCGAGTCCATGCCTGGGGCAGTGCGAGCGGGCGCCGGCGGTGCTGGTGCAGCGCGCGGGCGACCGTGATGACGTGGTCTTGACCGACGTCTCGGCAACACCTGAACGGGTGACGCAAGCGGTCCGCGATGAGCAGACCGAGTCGGCGGTGCCCGCGGCGCAGGCGCCCGTGTACACGGGGGACCGTTTGCTCGCGCGGGTTTCGGACGCTGCCGCCACGTCGCTCGAGGGGTATCGCGCACTGGGCGGATACACAGCGCTTCCGCGTGCGCTCGAGCTCGGCGGCGACGAGGTGATCCGTCTCGTGACCGACGCGAAGTTGCTCGGCCGCGGTGGCGCCGCGTTCCCCACCGGGGTGAAGTGGCGAGGCGTCGCGGACCAGCGGGTCACCCCGAAGTACGTGATCTGCAACGCCGACGAGTCCGAGCCCGGCACCTTCAAGGACCGCGCGGTGATGGAGGCCGACCCGTTCGCCGTGATCGAAGCGCTGACGATCGCAGGCTTCGCGACCGGCGCGGAGCAGGGCTATCTCTACATCCGGGGTGAATACCCGCTCGCCACCCAACGGCTGACCGACGCGATCGCGGAAGCGCGTGACGCGGGCTTGCTCGGCCTTGGTGCGTTCGGCCCCGGCCGTCCGTTCGACATCGAGCTCCGCCGCGGCGCCGGCGCCTACATCTGCGGCGAGGAGACGGCGCTGTTCAACTCGATCGAGGGCAAGCGCGGTGAGCCGCGGAACAAGCCGCCGTTCCCTGTGACGCACGGCGTCTTCGGCAAGCCGACCTCGATCAACAACGTCGAAACCCTGATCAACGTCCTCCCGATCTTGACCCTTGGGGTTGAGGAGTACGCCTCGGTCGGTACGGCCGATTCGACCGGTACGAGGTTGTTCTGTTTGTCGGGTCACGTCGAGCGGCCCGGTGTCTACGAGCACCCGCACGGGATCACGCTGGGTGAAGTGATCGACGCGGCCGGTGGGGTCCGCGGCGGCAAGGCGATCAAGGCGGTCCTGTTGGGTGGCGCGGCCGGCGGCTTCGTCGGCCCCGACCGGCTCGACGCGCGCCTCACGTTCGAGGACGCGCGCGCGGGCGGCTACACGCTGGGCTCGGGCGTGGTCATGGTGTTCGACGAGGACACCGACCTGGTCGACCTCTGTCTGCGCCTCGCGCGGTTCTTCCGCGACGAGAGCTGCGGCCAATGTGTGCCGTGCCGCGTGGGAACGGTCCGACAGGAAGAGGCCCTGCACCGGCTCGTGATCGGCCGGCCGATCGGCTCTCGCGACGCCGAGCTGACGCTGCTCGGCGACGTCGCCGCCGTGATGCGCGACGCCTCGATCTGCGGGCTTGGGCAAACGGCAGCGAGCGCCGTCCAATCGGCGATCACGACGTTCGGC
>DASYOY010000224.1:0-11560 GCA_036007245.1 Actinomycetota bacterium
GCGGCGACGAGGTGCTCCAACGCCTCGCGGGCGCCGTCGGCGCGGATGTCGAGCAGCTCGGGGTCGGGCACGTTCGGCAGGTCGTCGCGCATCGCGGGGAGGCTACTAAGGGCGATCCGTGACGCGACGCACAACCGGTGCATCGGCACGCGCGTAGCGTCGGCGCGATGTACGGGCGGGCGATGGGGATGACGGTGGTCGGCGTCGGCGGGAGGCCCGTCACGGTCGAGGCCTTCGTCGGCCGCGGCCTTCCGTCGTTGATCGTGACCGGTCTTCCCGGCGCGACCGTGCAGGATGCGCGAGAGCGGATCCGTCCCGCGGTCGAGCACGCCGGGCTCGAGTGGCCGCTGCGGCGGGTCGTTGTGAACCTCGCCCCCGGCGATCTGCGCAAGGAGGGCGCGGGTCTCGATCTGCCGATCGCGGTGAGCGTTCTGGCGGCGACGGCACAGATCCCATCGAACCGCCTCACGAACGTGGTGCTCGCCGGCGAGCTCTCGCTCCGAGGCGAGGTGCTGTCGACACCGGGGATCTTGTCGATCGTGATCGCGGCGGTGCGCGCGCGCTACCGCACCGTGATCGTTCCCGAGGCCAACGCGGTGGAGGCCGAACAGGTCGGTGGGATCGACGTCGTGCCGGTCGCGACGCTCGACCGCGCGGTGGGCTATCTCCGCGGCACCTGGCAGCCGAGCGACACGGCGGGGCCGTCCGCCGATGGATGGCACGCGCCCGACGTCGACCTCGCCGACGTCCGCGGACAATCACAGGCGCGCCGCGCGCTCGAGGTCGCGGCGGCGGGCGGTCACAACCTGTTGTTCGTCGGGTCGCCCGGCGCCGGCAAGACGATGCTCGCTCGTCGGCTGGCATCGATCCTGCCGGAGCTCACACGCGACGAAGCGCTCGAGGCGTCGCAGCTGCATTCGATCGCCGGGCTGCTCGCCGGCAGGGGACTCCTTCGCGAGCGGCCGTTCCGCTCACCGCACCACACGATCAGCACCGCGGGGTTACTGGGCGGCGGCTCAACCTTCCTTCGGCCGGGGGAGGCGAGCCTCGCGCACCGCGGCGTGCTGTTCCTCGACGAACTCACGGAGTTCCGTCGCGACGCGATCGAAGCGCTCCGTCAGCCGCTCGAAGACGGCGTCCTCGTGATCGCCCGTGCCGGCGGCTCGGTGACGTTCCCCGCGCGGTTCACGTTGGTCGCGGCGGCAAACCCGTGTCCCTGCGGGTTCCGCGGCGACCCGGTCCGCGGCTGTGTCTGTCGTGACGACCAGATGGCGCGGTACCGGGCGAAGCTCTCGGGTCCGCTGCTCGATCGGATCGACATGCGCCTGTCCGTGCCCCGCTTGACGAAACACGAACTGCTCGGCGCGAACGAGGGGGAACCCTCCGCGGCGGTCCGTGCACGCGTCGTCGCCGCGCGCCAACGGCAGCTCGATCGATACGAATCGATCGGCGTGACGTGCAACGCGCACCTGCCCGGGCCGCTCGTTCGTCGCGAAGCCGCGCTCACGGCCGCCGCCGAGCGATACCTGGGCGGTGCCGTCGAGAAGGCTGCGCTGTCGGGACGAGGCTTCGATCGCGTCCTGCGCGTCGGAAGAACGATCGCGGACCTCGCCGGTTCATCGCGGGTCGACATCGTGCACATCCAAGAGGCGTTGTCTTACCGCGAGGCCCTGGACGAGACCGGACGGGTGAAGAGTGCGAGCTGACCCGAACGACGCGCACGCCACGCAGAGCGAGGATCAATCCGTTCCCAGGGGATTCCCACCGGGATTCGGCCGCGGCACGAGTGAGGCAGACGCCGTGTTGCTCCTGCGGTGCCTGCTCGGGATCTCGCCCCGCACCCTGCATCGGTTGGTGTGGCGCGAGGGGAGCGCGTCGGCAGCGGTGGCAGCCATCGGCGGGGGCTCGGCGGGATCTGCTCGCGATCGCGACTGGCTCGCCACGGCGTCGGCCCCCGCGATCAGGACACAGCTCGCCGAAGCCGGGGCACGCTTCGCGCGGCCCGGCGACCCCGAGTACTGGCCCGCGCTTCTGCGCTTGAACGATCCGCCGGTAGGCATCTTCTGCCGAGGGCGCACGCTGTCGCCCGAACACCGGCGGGTGGCGATCGTCGGCTCGCGCCGCCCGTCCGCGGTCGGGGTCGAGGTCGCCCGGACGCTCGCGCGCGACGTCGCGATGGCGGGGCTCGTGGTCACGAGCGGCGGCGCGCTGGGCATCGACGCCCGCGCACATGAGGGCGCCCTCGAGGCCGGCGGCTCGACGGTCGCCGTGCTCGGCTGCGGCATCGATCGCGACTACCCGGCGACGAATCGGTCGTTGTTCCGCGAGATCGAGGCGCGTGGAACACTCGTGAGCGAGTATCCGCCGGGCGTGCCGGCCGAGCCGTTCCGCTTCCCGGCCCGCAACCGGCTCATCGCGGGACTCTCCATCGGCGTGGTCATCGTCGAAGGCGTCGCGTCGAGCGGAACACGCAGCACGGCGGACTTCGCCTCCCAGGTCGGCAGCGATGTGTTCGCTGTGCCCGGAGCGGTCACGAGTTCGTTGTCCGAAGCGCCGAACGCGTTGATCAGAGATGGGGCGCACCTGATCCGGTCCGCGGAGGACCTGCTGGACGATCTCAAGATCGAACGGACCGAACGCATCGTCAACCCCGAGGGACTTCCTGCTGCAGAGGCGGCGGTGTTCGGCGTTCTCGAGCGGGCGATGATGGCCGACGAGGTGGCCGCCACAGCCGGCCTCTCGCTGCCCGATGCGCTCGGCGCCCTCATGGGTCTCGAGATGCGCGGCCTCATCACGGGGGAGGGTGGGCGCTTCCGCACCACGCTTGAAGGTGCCCAAGCTGGCTCACCTACCTGAACCGGGGTAGGGGCAAGACACCCGCGCGGGACACGATCGGCATCTGCCGCCGGGGGCCGGCGGCGCTGGGCGACGCCCATCCGGGTGATTGCGTCGCCCCCAGGCCGCTGGGACGATACGCCCTGGCAGCGGCCGGACCCGCCGGCATGCCTGGAGAGGTTCGTGTCGCCCGCATCCGATGACCATGCGCTCCCGCGACCGCAACTCGCGCTGATCGACGGGTTCACCGCGCATCTGCGCCTCGAGCGCCACCTCTCGGCGAACACCATCGCCGCGTACCGAACCGATCTGATCCATCTGGCGACGTTCCTGCACCGCTCGTCGTCGTCGCTCGAAGACGCAGACCACGCGCTCTTGCGGCGCTTCCTCGCCCAGCAACACGCGCTCGGGTACGCGCGGGCGTCGATCGCGCGGCGCGTCGGCGCGATCCACACCTTCTACCGGTGGGCCGTCGACGAGGGAACGATCGCGCACGACCCGTCGCTCTTGCTGGGCCGGCCCAAGGTGGCGAACCGTCTCCCGACGGTGCTGCGCGCACGTGAGGCCGCCGATCTCGTCGAGGTCCCGGACGCCGACGAGACGGACGACCCGATCGAACGGGCGGTGGCGCTCCGCGATCGCGCGATCCTGGAGCTCCTCTACGGCTCGGGGCTGCGCGTCAGCGAGGTCACATCGCTGCGCCGCGACGACTTCGACCTGGACGGCGCCCGTGTGCTCGTGCGGGGGAAGGGCTCGAAGGAACGCCGGGTCCCGGTGTCCGACGACGCGGTCCTGGCGGTGCGCGCCTGGCTGGCAGACGGCCGGGTCCACCTGGCCGCCGACGCCGGCAGCCCGTTGTTCCTGAACCGCAAACACAAGCCGATGTCCCCGCGCGACGTCCGAGCGATGGTCGATGGGCATGCTGGGGTCCTGTTGCCGGGAAGACGGATCGGACCCCACACGCTCCGCCACTCGTACGCGACGCATCTGCTCGAAGGAGGGGCGGACATCCGCGCTGTGCAGGAGCTCCTCGGACATAGCAGCGTCGCCACGACGCAGCGCTATACCCACGTTTCCAGGGCCCGCCTGTTCGAGGCGCACGAGCAGGCGCACCCGAGGGCATGACCGTGAGCCCGACCAAGAAGCCCGCCACCGCCGCCGCGACGCGCGCCAAGACTGCGACGGCGACGAAGGCCAAGACTGCGACGAAGGCCAAGACCGCGACCAAGGCGAAGCCGAAGGCGAAGACCGCCGTTGTGCAAGACCCTCGCGCCGTGTCCGCCACCGTGCCGCCGCAGGTCGATGAGGCGCTCGCCGCGATCTGGCACGCCTTCAAGTCCACCGGGGATGTCGACGCGCGCGAGCGGTTGATCTTGCACTACGCGCCGCTGGTGAAGTACGTCGCCTCCCGCGTGGCGACCGGGTTGCCGGCCTCCGTCGATCAAGCCGACCTCGTGTCGTACGGGATGTTCGGGCTGATCGACGCATTACAGAAGTTCGAGCCAGTTCGCGGGAACAAGTTCGAGACCTACGCGATCCCGCGGATCCGTGGCGCGATCATCGACGAGCTGCGTGCGATGGACTGGGTTCCGCGCTCGGTCCGGTTCAAGCAGCGAGAGATCGAGAAGGCGCTTGCCGACCTCGAGTCCATGCTGAAGCGCCAGCCCACGGAGCGCGAGCTCGCGGAGCGGCTCGGGATGTCGATGCACGAGCTGCACGAGGTGATCACCCAGATCTCGTTCGTGTCGGTGCTCGCGCTCGACGAGACCGTATCGGTCGGCGCCGATCGCGGCGAGAAGGTGTCGCTCGTCGACACGCTCGCAGACAAGGGCTTCGACCCGAGCACTGGCGTCGAATCACAGGAGACGCGAGGCTTGCTCGCCGCCGCGATCAATGAACTGTCCGAACGCGAGAAGATCGTCGTGACGCTCTACTACTTCGAAGGGCTGACGCTCGCGGAGATCGGCACCATCCTGGGGGTCACCGAGTCTCGCGTCTGCCAGATCCACACGAAGGCCGTCGGTGTGCTCCGCGGTCAGATGACCGAGTACGACTAAGCAGCTCTGCTGCGTGACGTCGGTCACGAACGCGCGTCAACGTCACCGCTAACGTCGCCGCATGCGACGATCCTGTTCAGCCCTCGTTGTCATCGCCGTTGTGTTGTGGCCGTCACTCGGCGCTCGCGCGGCGGTTCCGTGGACGTGGCCAGTCACTGGAGCGATCGTCCGCGGCTTCGATCCGCCCGACGACCCGTACGGCGCCGGTCACCGCGGCATCGACATCGCAGCTGCAGTGGGCACCGTGATCGTGGCTCCGGATGACGGTGTCGTAACGTTCGCGGGCAAGGTGGGCGGGCGCTTGTTCCTCACCATCGACCACGGGGGAGGCATCTCGAGCACGTGCTCGTGGCTCACGAGCGTTCTCGTTCGTAAGAACGATCACGTCACGAGAGGCCAGTCGGTCGCGACCACCGGATGGGGGCACCCCGAGATGCCCATGCCGCAGCTGCATCTCGGCGTTCGGTCGAACGGCACCTACGTCGACCCGCTGTTGTTCCTCGGGTCGCTGTCGGTCACGAGCCTGATCAGGCTCGCGCCGCTTGGGGCCAACGGCACTGCGGCGCTGGCCGCATCGGCCGTGGGTAGGATGTCGGGCCTTGCGTATCCGCCTCCTCCTCGTGGTGCCCTCGTTGGCGCTCGCCGCCTTGCTGACGCCGGTCGCCGCAGCCGCGACGTCCGACGCACCGTGGCCGCAGTACCAAGGGTCGGCGGCCCGCATGGGCGACGCGATCCAAGCGCCCGCTCCGCCGTACCGCGTCGCCTGGTCCGCCGCTACGGACATCGGTGACGCGAGTCACGCCGCTGGCATACCGGCGCCCGTCATCGCCGATGGCGATGCGATCGTCGTTGGTCGAGAGTCGGTCGATGCGGTCGATCTGACCACCGGCCAAGCCGCATGGAGCGCGCCTCGGTCGCTCGGACCGTCGTCCCCGCCGGCCGTGGTCGGTAACACGGTGCTCTTCGTTGAGGGCGGGGGCGATGAGTCCGTCTCAGCCTCCAACTCGGCATCGGCAGCACCCAGCGCGACGCCCTCGGTGAGCACATCTCCGACGAAGTCGGCGTCGGCGCCCAGCGTGATCGCGTCACCCTCGGCGACGACGACCAAGTCGACGCTCGTGGCGATCGACGCATCGACCCAGCGTCGGATCTGGACCGTTCCGTTGTCCGACGTGAGCCATACCGGCGTCGTCGTGGCGGGGGGTGTCGCCATCGTGGGAGCCGACGATGGCACCGTGACGGCGGTCGATCCTGGGACCGGCACGCAGGCGTGGAGCGTCGACGTTGGTGATCACGCGCTGGCGCCGATGGCCGCCGACGACGAGCAGGTCTACGTCTGCGTCCGTCCGGAGACCAACGGCACGGCGCAGCTGGTGGCGCTCAAACTCTCCGATGGGTCGGAGGCATGGCGGTATCAACCATCTGCGTCGGTCGTGGACCTCGGCGCGCCGGCGGTCGCGACCGACACGGGGGGCTCGACCGTGTACCTCGTGAGCTCCGACGCTGCGTTGCGTGCGATCGGCTCCGATGGCACACAGCTCTGGGCGGAGCCGTTGTACACAGCCACGTCCGGCTCACCACCCGCGATCTCCTCAGACGCCGTCTACGTCGCGGACCAGTCTGGGACGGTGTATGCCTTCGACCGGTCGACGGGTGCCGAGCGATGGCGGTTCGCGACCAACCATGGCGCGGTTGGGGCCCCGGTCGTCACGGCGACGGCTGTGCTCCAGCCGACGAGCGACGGCGCGGTAATCGCGATCGCGCCCGACAGCGGCCACCGCATCTGGGAGGGATCGGTCGCGGACAGCGCCGTGTTCGGTCTCGCTGCGACCTCCGACGTTATCGTCGCGGCGCACACGGGCTCGACGCCGGGGATCACGGCGCTGCAGGCCGACCCAGCCGGCACGCTCACCGACGTCGCAAGCCCGACGTCCGCCGACCCGGCGGGACTGGCGATCGGATGGCTGGCCGCGGCCTTGCCGCTCACAGCGGCGCTCGTCCTGATCGGCCGCTCCTGGGACCAACGGCGCAGCGAGCCGCTCCTCGCGCCGACCGACGACGACGACCTTCCCATCGACCCGTGGGAGGCCGACCTCGAGGACGACACATGAGCAACGGCAAGAAGAAGCGCAAGCGGCCGTCGGGCTCGACCTCGACCTACCGCGCTCCCGCGCAGGCCGAGCGGCCACGCCGTGGGCTCCTCGACAGCATCCTCGCGCCGCGGACCCCGGGTGCCTCGCCGATGCCGAAGCTCCGCACAACGATCGCGAACGGGACGCTGACCGCTCTCGGCATCCCGGGACTCTTGATCGCGATCCCGGTCGTCTTGCTCCTCGTCTGGGTGCTTCTGACCTTGGTGGGGTTCCAGGGTCCGTTCACGGCGCTCGGTGTGACGTTCGCGATCCCGCCTGTCACCACCTTCGCCGATGCACAGGTCGCCGGCCGAGCCTTCCGGGCAGCCGTCGACGCGAAGGGTCTCGCGTCCACCCTTCCGGGCTTCGTGGGGCTCGCGGGGTTGCTCCTGCTCCACGCGGCGCTCTCCGCCGTCATCGCGACGCTGTGTGTCGAGCAGCTTCGAACCGGCGGAACGAGCAGCTGGGCGTTGCGCCGGGCCCTGCGAGTCATCCGCACCACGGCGGCGGTCGGGTTGCTCGGCCTGGGGCTGCTCGTCGCAGGCAACCTGGTCGCCGCGCTGTTCGGCAGCATCGGCGTGATCCTCGGCCTCGTCGGCTCGATGGTCGTCGGCGTCTACCTGTTCGGGTTCGCGCCGGCGATCGCCGCCGATGAAGACCGGCGTGTCTCGGACATCTTGATCCGCAGCGTGCGGGCTTCCCGGATGCCGGGTTCCGCCAACCTGTGGTTCGCGATCGGGTACGTCCTGCTCGCTCTTATCAGCGTCGTCGCGCCGCTGCCCGGATCCGAGATCGGGGTGACGCCGAGCATCAGCGCCTGGGCGGCATGCATCCTCGTCAACCTGTTCGGGGTCCTCGTCCAGGCGACCTTGGTGTACCGATACCTCGTGGTCGCCCCGGAGGTGCCCGAGCAGCCGCCGCAACGCGAGCGCGCCGCGCGCTAGCCGTCTGTCGGTCGGCTGCAACGCCCCTGGTAGACTCGCCCGCGCCGGCGCGCGAGCGCCGAGCTCACACGTCCGGGGATCGTTCGCCGGGGTCCCATCAGGGCCGGCGACGAGGAGATCCGGGCGGCGGACAAAACCGAAAGGAGCACCTTCATGCCGGTCGTCACCCGGCGGGAGCTCCTCGAAGCAGGGGTGCACTTCGGCCACCAGACCCGACGGTGGAACCCGAAGATGAAGCCCTTCCTGTTCGGGGAGCGTTCCGGGATCTACCTCATCGACCTCGAGCAGTCGCTCGGTGGCCTCGAAGAGACACACGATTTCGTCCAGGGCCTCGGCCGCCGTCGCGGCATCGTCCTGTTCATCGGGACCAAGAAGCAGGCCCAGGAAGTCGTCGCCGACCACGCAACGCGCGTTGGTATGCCGTTCGTGAACAACCGCTGGCTCGGCGGGATGCTCACCAACTTCGCGACGATTCGCGGTCGGCTGCTGCGCATGCGCGAGCTGGTCGAGATGGAGGAGACCGGCGCGATGGAGCGACTCCCGAAGAAGGAGGCGATCCGCCTGCGCCATGAGCGCGAGAAGCTCGAGCGCAACCTCGGGGGCATCCGTTCGCTCGAACGACTGCCCGACGCGGTCTTCGTGATCGATACCAAGAAGGAGCACATCGCCGTCACGGAGGCGCGCAAGCTCGGCATCCCGGTGATCGCGATCGTGGACACCAACTGCGACCCCGATGAGGTCGACTACGTGATCCCGGGCAACGACGACGCGATCCGCGCGGTCAACCTCGTCACGCGCGTGGTCGCCGACTCGCTCGCCGAGGGATACGGGATGGCCAAGGAAGAGGTCGTCGAGAAGGTGACCGCTCGGGCGCCGCGCGCGACGGGCGCCAAGCCACAGGCCGCTCCCGCCGCGGTCGACGACACACCGTCGCCGGAAGAGGCGGCGGCGATCGCCGCGAGCACGGTCTTCGAACCGGACGTGCCCTCCACCGAGCCCGAGGGTGACGAGATCGTCGCCGAGGTCGCGCCGTCCGAGCCGTCCGCGACCGCCGACGCCGAGGCCGAGGACGCGCCGTCCGAGCCGGCCGCGACCGCCGACCCCGAGGCCGAGGACGCGCCGCCCGAGGCCGCGACCGCCGACCCCGAGGCCGAGGACGCGCCCGTTGCCGCGGGGGAGGGGTCCTGATGGCCGAGGTCACCGCCGCGATGGTCAAGGAGCTCCGCGACGCGACCGGCGCGGGGATGATGGACTGCAAGCGCGCGCTGATCGAGGCCGACGGCGACGTCGACCGGGCGACCGAGCTCCTTCGGGAGAAGGGTCTCGCGAGCGCCGCCAAGCGTGCGGGGCGCAGCGCCAACCAGGGCCTCATCGACGCCTACGTGCACTTCAACAACACCGTCGGCGTCCTCGTCGAGGTCAACTGCGAGACGGACTTCGTCGCCAACACCGACGAGTTCCGCCAGCTGGTGAAGGACCTGGCGCTGCACATCGCGAGCCCGTCGGCTCCGCGCTGGATCAGCCGCGACGAGGTGCCCACCTCCGTGCTGGAGTCCGAGCAGAAGATCGCCGAGGCGCAGGCCCGCGAGACCGGCAAGCCCGACAACGTCGTGCCCAAGATCGTGGAGGGCAAGATCGAGGCGTTCCTCAAGGACAACGTGCTGCTCGACCAGCCGTTCGTGAAGGACGACAGCAAGACGATCCAGCAGTACCTCGACGAGGTTGGCGTGAAGACCGGCGAGAAGGTGCAGGTCAAGCGGTTCGCCCGGTTCAAGCTCGGCGAGGAGGCCGAGTAGCGCCAGGGTAAGCTGGGGCGCACCGACGGCCACCCCTCCTGTTTGGGGGCCGCGGCCCCGAGGGAGGATCGCGACACGCATGGATGACGGCGGCGCACGACCCACGTACCACCGGGTCCTGCTGAAGCTCTCCGGCGAAGCCTTCGCTCCGGCCTCCGGCTCCGGGATCTCCGACGCGTCCACGGGCTTGATCGCGCGCCAGCTCGCCGAGGTGGTCGATATGGGCATCCAGCCGGCGGTCGTGGTCGGCGGCGGCAACATCTGGCGCGGCCGCCAGGCGCCCGGCATCGAGCGCAACCGCGCCGACTACATGGGGATGCTCGCGACGATCATGAACGCGCTCGCGCTCCAAGACGCCCTGGAGAAGATCCACGTCCCCACGCGCGTCCAGTCCGCGATCGCGATGACCCAGGTCGCCGAGCCGTTCCTCCCGCTGCGTGCGATCCGCCATCTCGAGAAGGGCCGGGTCGTGATCTTCGCCGCCGGGCTCGGTGTGCCCTACTTCTCGACCGACACCTGCGCCGCGCAGCGCGCGCTCGAGATCAACGCCGACGCGTTGCTCAAGGGCACGAAGGTCGACGGCGTCTACACCGCCGATCCGGTGCTCGATCCCTCGGCCGACCGGATCGATGCGCTCGGGTACTCGGACTTCCTGCGGGAGGGCTACGGCGTGATGGACGCCACGGCCGTGTCGCTCTGCATGGAGAACAAGCTCCCGATCCTCGTGTTCAACCTCCGCGACGAGGGCAACATCCGCCGCGTCGTGACCGGCGAGCAGATCGGAACGACGATCCATTGAGGGAGCGACCGTGACGATCGACGGTTCGATGCGCGACGCCGAGCACAAGATGGACCAGGCGGTCACGCATCTGAAGGATGACCTCGCGGGCATCCGGACCGGCCGCGCCACGCCCGCGGTGCTCAACCGCGTGATGGTCGAGTACTACGGCACGCCGGTCCCGCTGAACCAGCTCGCGAGCGTCAACGTGCCCGAGCCGCGTCTGTTGCAGGTGCAACCCTTCGACAAGAGCGCGATCTCGGCGATCGAGAAAGCGATCCAGACCAGCGACCTCGGGATCACCCCGAACAACGACGGCAACGTGATCCGCCTCGCCTTCCCGCCGCTGACCGAGGAACGGCGCCGGGAGCTGGTCAAACAGGTCCACGCACGCGCCGAGGACGGCCGCGTGGCGGTCCGCAACGTTCGGCGCCATGCCAAGGACGAGCTCGAGAAGCTTGAGCATGCGGGCGACATCTCGGAAGATGACCTGCAGAGGGCGGAGAAGGACCTGCAGAAGCTGACCGACCGGTTCGTGACCGATATCGACCAGATCCAAGGTCACAAGGAGCAGGAACTGATGGAGGTCTAGCCCGATGCCCGACGAGAAGAACGGCGACGAGCTCTTCGAGGACCTGGACAAGTTCTTCGCGCCGATCCGCGACGTTGACTGGGACGAGCCGGATGAACCCGCCGCCGTTACCCCGTCCGAGGAGCACGTCACGGTACGGACCGAGGAACCTGTGGCCGAGGTCACGATGCCGGCGGAGACGTCGCCCGAGCCCCCGCCGCCGGCGGTCGAGGACGACGACGAAGCGTGGCACGACACAGGCCAGCTCGAACAGATCGACGAGATCTTGGGCGAGCCCGAACAGCCCGAAGTCGTGATGCTCGGTGAGGTCGACGAACCGCAGCAGACCGCCGCCGTCGACGAGTCCGGTGAGATGCGGTCGGTCTGGGAGGAGCCGCCGAACGCCTATGAACAAGAGGACGTCGTCGTGCGCGCGCCCTCCGAGGA
>DASYOY010000225.1:0-6447 GCA_036007245.1 Actinomycetota bacterium
CGTGCATCACGGCGAGCAGGTTCACGCGGACCACCTCGTCGATCCGGTCGTGGCTCAGCTCGAGGAACGGCCCGCCGCCCGCGATCCCGGCGTTGTTCACGAGCACGTCGGCCGTGTTGCCGGTCAGCTCCTTCACGAGGCTGGGGAGCTTCTCGACCCGAGCCAGATCGGTCACGTCACACGTCCACGCGATGGCTCGGCCGCCTGCCTGCTCGATCCGCGCGGCCACCGCCTCGA
Source organism: Actinomycetota bacterium (assembly GCA_036007245.1). Lineage (GTDB taxonomy): Bacteria > Actinomycetota > UBA4738 > UBA4738 > HRBIN12 > AC-51. The sequence goes on from DASYOY010000225.1 coordinate 238, forward strand.
GCCGGTCCTTCCGGCGCGCCACGAGGATCACCTGTGCGCCGCGCCGTGCGAACGCGATCGCCGTCGCCTCGCCGATGCCCGACGACGCGCCGGTGACGACGACGTTGGCGTCTCGCAGGTCCATCCCGGTCCTTTCGTTACGCTGCCGGTCCGATGCCGCCCGACGTTATCGAAGCTCACGTCCGCCGTCTGCCGCGGTTCGATCCGGACCGGTGGGCGTTACGGCCGATCGCGCGGACCGAACTCGAGCGCGCGTTGCTCGCGGGACTCGTCGCAGGCTGGGCCACCCACCCGCTCGACAACGTCCGAGGGAACGCCCAGATGCTGCTCGATCGTGACCCCGACAAGGAGTTCGGCCTCACCGGGCTGCAGGACGGCCGGTCGCTCGACTCGATCCTGGACCTCGTGGAGGCCGCGGCGGGCGCGCCGATCGAACGCGAGGCGCGCAGCGGGCCCGTCGAGATCCGCCCGGAGCCGATCGTCGACGCGTGCCTCGCGGCGGGGGCGCGGCTCCGCACGGCGGCCGAAGGCCGCGAACGCGTGGTGCTCGCCACCGGCCATCCCGTCGGGCTGGCCTACCTGTATCACGAGCTCGCCGCATGGCTCGCGACCAACGGCGCCGACGTCCGCACGCCGGCCAGCGGGGCTCGCTGGCGCGAGCCCCGCCTCGACCACGACTGGGAGGTCGTCTTCTGGGATCGCGTCGCGATGCTGTCCGACACGCGCGAGCCCCGCCACACCCACTGGCCCTACGCGATGCACCGCATCCTGGACGCCGAGCGTCCGGACCTCGTGTTCGCCGATCACGGGTTCGCCGGTGCGGCGGTCGAGGCAGGCGTCGACACGATCGCGATCGCCGACGTCAACGATCCCGCCCTGTTGGTCGCCCAGGACCAGGGCCGGGTCGAGCACGTGCTGGTGTTCGACGACCACGTCGACCCCAACAACTACTGGCCGGTCTTCCTCGCGCTCGTGACCCCTGACCTGGGCTGATACAAGCAGGGCTAGACGCCGTCACACGCCAGCACCTACCATCGCGCCACACAGGAGCACACGCTTCACCCAAGCCCGGCTGTTGACCGTGAACGAGGTCGCTGACCTCCTGCGTGTTTCGAGGATGACCGTCTACCGGCTGATCAAGGAGGGGCAGCTCAAGGCCCTTCGGGTCGGCCGAAGCTACCGACTCCGTGAGGACGACGTCGACGAGTACCTGAGCAAGCGGTACACCGAAGCCATCTAACGGACCACCTCGCGCACCCACGCGACGCGGCGGGGCCTCCGGTGACAGGAGGTACCGTCCATGAACGAGCACGAGCAGCTCGTCGACAGAGCTGCCCGCCACGCGCACACCGTCGTGTTCCTCGGCGGACTCGACGCGGGCAAGTCGACCCTTGCGCGCGCGACCGCGGCGTTCGCGTTGCGGATCGGCCGATCCGTCGCCTACATCGACGCCGACGTGGCGGAGAAGACCGTCGGGCCCCCGACCACCGTCGGGATGAAGCACATCCGGACCGCCGATGACCTGACGCTCGACGCGCTGGCGCACGCCGACGCGCTCGGATTCGTCGGGTCCACGAGACCCCAAGACGACCTGACGGCGTTGATCGGCGCGCTCCAGCGCCTGCGCGACCGAGCCCGCACCGAGGGCGCCGACCTCTTGATCGTCGACACCGGTGGCGAGGTGTCGGGGATCGCCGGCGAGCTGCTCAAGTACTACATGGTCGACGTGCTCGAGCCCGACCTGGTCGCCGGTCTGCAGCGCGGCCAAGAGCTCGAGCCGATCTTCGGGATCGTCGATCGTTTCTTCGGGATCGAGATCGCGCGGGCGCCGGTGCACCCCGACGTCGTGACGACGAGCGTCGAGGAGCGCATGAAGGCACACGAGAAGGCGATGGCCGGCTACTTCGAGGGCGAGCAACAGCGCTTCCGGATCAAGCCGACCGTGTTCGTGCCCACGATCCCGCCGCTGTACGACCTGCAGATGCTCGACCGGATGCTCGTCGGGTTGTCCGACGGGGCGGGCGGATTCATCGGGCTCGGCCTCCTCGGCTTCGTACCGGAGGACGCCGGGCTCCGCCTCACGACGCCGGTGGCAGAGCCCCCGAAAGCCCTTAGACTGGGCTCCGTCCGTCTGGAGGACACCTACCGCGCAAAGCGGGTGGACCTCCGGAATCTCTTCGGAACCGAATGAAAGGCCAGAACGCGTGCCATCCCTCGTGAAGAAGCGCCGGAAAAAGATGCGCAAGAAGAAGCACAAGAAGCTCCTGAAGCGCACCCGGCACCAGCGGATGAAGCTGGGCAAGTAGGCGCTCCCGTGAGCCCGCCCACCCGCGTGGGCTCCTCCGCCCGCATCACCCTCGCGGTCGCGATCGGTCTCCTCACCATCTCGCTCGTCGCGTGCGGCAACGCGTCCTCGACCTTCGATGCGAGCGCGTCGCAGGCGGTCACGTTCAAAACCTCGGACGGCGTGACGTTGTCGGGCCGCCTGTTCGGTCCCGCCGATGCGCAAGAGGGCGTGGTGCTCTCGCACATGCTCCCCGCAGATCAGAGCTCGTGGTACCCGTTCGCGCAGCGGCTCGCGGGCGAGGGCTATCGCGTGCTCACCTTCGACTTCCGCGGCTACTGCCCGGGCGGCGACGCCGGGTGCTCGGGAGGGGCGAAGGACATCAACGCGGCGCCGACCGACCTCGACGCCGCTCTGCGCTATCTCCGCAAGCAAGGCCCCACGCGGATCGGACTCGCCGGCGCGTCGATGGGCGGCACCGCGTCGCTGCTCGTGGCCGGGACCGATCCCGAGGACATCGACGCCGTCGTCTCGCTGTCGGCTCCGGCGGTGCTGTCGGGCCTTGCCGTCGGGCCGTCGCAGCTCGCGACCATCTCCGCGCCCAAGCTCTACATCGCCGGCCTCGGCGACCCCGCCGGTTCGGTGGCAGCCGCCGACGCGATGTACGCGAACAGCCCGCAGCCGTCGGACGAGCAGATCGTCACGGATGACTCGCACGGCACCGACCTGCTGACCGGTTCGCAGGGTGAACATGTGCAGGAGCTGATCGAGGCGTGGTTCAGCCGCTATCTGGCTTCGCGGCCGACGCCCACCGGCGCTTAGGAGGACGGCGAGGGCAGCTCGGTTCCGTTCGACGGGCCCGGGAACGGTGTCGACGGGGTCGGCTGGCTGAATTGCACGGCCGCGGCGATCACCAACAGCACGAACAAGATCACGAGCGTGATGGCGGTCGCGCGGCGCACATCGTGCAGGATAACTAGGCGACTGCCAGCAACGACTCGACTTGTTCACGCATGTCGACCAAAAGCGATCGGAGGCCTGCGGGGTCGTCGAGGCGCTTGCGGAGGTCGACCTCGAGCGAGACCGTGCCGTCGTAGCCGCTTCCCGCGAGGTCGCGGAGGAACGCGTCGAGGTCGAGCACACCTTCGCCGGGCGGCAGATGCGAGTCCCAGCCTTTCCCGGCGTTGTCGGAGAGATGCACGTGGCGGAGGCGTTCGCCGAAGAGGTGCCGCACCTCGATGAGGTCGTGCTTCGCGACCGCCGCGTGCGATGTGTCGAGCACGAGATGCGGGATGCCGATCAGCTGATCCAGGTCCTGGTCGGCGTGCAGCATCAGGGGACGCCGCCCGACGTGCACCGGGAACATGTTCTCCATCGCCACGGTGATGCCGGTGCGTTCCTCGAGGTTCGACAGTGAGCCGAGCAGCCAGTGGCGGTATGCGGTCTGCCACCGATACGGGGGGTGCATCACGACCAGCGGCACCTTCGCGGTCGTCGCCACCCGCGTCGCGGTGTCGATCTTGCCGACCGGGTCCTTGCCCCAGACCGACCGGGTGAGCAGGAGCGCGGGTGCGTGCAGGGCGCCGATCCAGAGGTCGTGCTCGGCAGCGAGGTCGCGCATCACCGAGGCGCTCTGGCTGGCGGGGTCCTTCGTCACCATGACCTCGACGCCCGTATAGCCGCATTCGGCGGCCAGCTCGAAGGTCGTCGCGAGCGGCCGCGCGAAGAACGCTGCGGTGGACAGCAGAACGCGAGAGCCGGCCATGGCCCATGCAGGCTAGCGTCGCCGGGCCTTCGGGAACCACCCGGCCGTATCCTGGGGCCCATGTGGCTGATCCCGCTGGTGGCGACCTTGGTCGCCGGGGTGTTCGCCGTGATGCTCGCCCGGCAGTTCCTCGCGAGGCACGGCCAGGCGCAGCTGCTTTGGGCGATCGCGATGGGGATGTTCGCGGTTGCCTCGGCGGCGGTGACGATCGGTGTGGCGTCCGGCTGGACGACCCGGCTCTATGGGATCTACTGGGCGCTCGGCGCGGTGCTGAACGTGGCGTTCCTCGCCGGCGGCGAGCTGGTGTTGCTGTTCCGCAAGCCCTGGGTGCGGTGGGCCGTGTGGCTCGTGCTGGTCTTCGCGACGGCTTACACGTTCGCGGTGATCTCAGGCGCGCAGGTGTCAGCGGAGGCGCTGGCGGTGCAGCTTCCCCGGGGGATCAAGGTGTTCGGCGGGGGAACGGCGGCACATGGGCTCGCCCAGGTCGTCGCCTACCCCGCGTTCGCGATCCTCGTGCTGGGGACGATCTGGTCGGCGTGGAAGATGCGCGGCCGGCCCGAGCTCCGCGACCGGTTCATCGGCACGTTGCTCATCGCCCTCGGGGCCACAGTGGTTGCGGCAGGCGCAGCGTTCGCCGCGACCGGCGTACTCGCGGGATTCATCGGGACGCTGGTCGCGGGGATCTGCCTGATGTTCTGGGGCTTCTTGCGGGCGTCACGTCCGGTCGTCGTGCCGGAGGCGGCGCCGGTGGTCGCAGAGCCCGCGCAGCCTGAGCCGACGGCCTAGGCGCTCAGCCGGTCGAGGTCCAGGCGGGCTGGCCGGGCTGGCTCGGAGTCGAGCCGATGGGCTCTTCCGTCACCTCGAGCCTGTCGACCGTGTTGGGATCGACGGACACCTTCAGGGCGACCATGCCGTCGAGCGGCACGAAGTCGCCGATGAAGGTCGCAGCGTCTCCCTTGATCGCCCATAGCCGATAGGTGAAGCCGGGTCGGGGGCTGGGCACTGCTGTTCCCCATACGTACAGCTCTTCCCGATCAGGGGGTTCGATCTCCCTCGTACCTCCGCCCAGGTCATGAGACTCGGTGCCGGGGTTGGCGGCCATCGTTTGGACCTGCGCGAGGTCCGCTTGCGTCAAGGGCCCAGATGGACCCGACCCACCTCCCTGCGTCAGCGCGAGTCCACCGGCTCCCAGGAGAACGACGGCTGCGGCCGCGCCCGCCACGATCCGGGCGGGGCTCCAGGCGCGGGGCCGGGAACGGTGTCGGCCGCTGTCGAGGTCACGTTGAAGTCGTGGGAGGAGCGTTTCGGGAGGGTTTACCGGATCGGTCACCAGTCCGAGCTCGCCGGTGACGCCACGGAAGGCGTCGAGGGTGCTGCGGCAGGTGAGGCAGTCCGGCACGTGCTCCGTGAGTAGACGATCGGCCTCTTCGGCATCGGGGCCGGTCAGAGACCCCAGGACGTATCCCGCGAGGAGCTCGTCGGCCGCGTCGTGGTCGATCAAGGAGCCTCCTCAAGCAGGGATCGGAGCTTCCGCATGGCGGCGAGGGTTCTGGTCTTCACGGTGCCCAACGGGATCTGGAGCTCCTCGGAGATCTGGACCTGGGTCTTGCCGTCGAAATACGCCATCTCGAGTACCTGTCGCTGCGCAGCCGGAAGTTCGGTTAAGGCCTCTCGGACCTCCTTGCGTCGAACGCTCAGGTAGCCCGCCTCGGCCACGGCGTCCGCAGGGTCTTCGTCCTCGAGCGGGTCAAGGTTCGCCGCCTTCTCGGTTCGCGCCCGGAGGCGTTGCTCTCTGCGCACCTGGTCCACGCCCCGGTGGTGGACCATCGACAGGAAGAAGGTCCGGAACGACCCCCGGCGGGCGTCGAAGGCCTCCGGGGCCCGCCACAGCGCCATGAATGCGTCGTGGACCACGTCCTGGGCGATCATCTGCTGGCCGGTCACGCGGTAGGCGAGACCGTAGGCCTGTGCTGCGTAGCGCCGGTACAGCTCGTCGAACGCCGACCGGTCTCCCGCCGCGAGGCGTCGGTGCAGCTCGAGATCGTCGGCGGTGTCCTGGACGGCCATGGCATCCGTATCCTGGCAGCCGTGACCAGCGTCGTCCTGTATGCGCGCGACGGTTGTCACCTGTGCGACGAGGCTCGGCGCGTGATCGAAGACA
>DASYOY010000226.1:0-2532 GCA_036007245.1 Actinomycetota bacterium
CAGGATCGCGTACGCCACGCTCATCAAGCGAGAGGTCGCACGCCACGACGGGTAAGCGTTTCGCGGCCGCTAGGCGTCTCTACTGGTGTGGGGGAAGAGATCCACGCGGTGCCCGACACGATCGGGCGAAAGGGCCATAAGCGGCAACCGGTTCCCGGACAGTCTCGCGTGAGCTCCGGCGGGGTCGCGGCGGCGTTGAGCGAGGGGTATCGTCGGGCCCTGTCTGGGTCCACCTGATCGCGAGAACGATGGGACACACTGCGGGCACGTCCATCCGTCTCCAGCGCTTGAGCGCGCTGGTCGCGATCGCGCTGGTCGCGATCGCGACCGGCTTCGCGTTCGGGCGGATCCTCGACGGGCCCGGCGCGACCTATCGCATGATCGCGGTCGGCCTGGCGTCGGGTGTGTTCGCCTGGGCCACCGAGCGACGGGGGATGCTCATCGCGACACTCGTCAGCGCCGCGGCGCTGCTCCTCGCGATGACGTGGCTCGCAGTCCCCCACACGACCTGGTTCGCGCTGCCAACCGCCACGAGCGTCCGGTCCCTCGGGACCCTCGCCACCCTGGTCGGCGCACAGGCTCGGCAGTACGTGTCCCCTGCGCCGGCGACGCCGTCACTCGTCATGGCCGGCGCCGTCGCGGTGTGGGCGGCTGTGTTCTCGTGCTACGCCCTCGCGTTCCGCGCGCAGAGCCCGTTGCTCGCCCTGGTCCCGCCACTCGCCCTCGTCGTGTTCGCCGACAGCGTCTTGGACGACGCGATCAAGCCCGTCTACGGCGTGCTCTTCTTGATCGCGGCGCTCGCCGTGCTCTTCGCCGACTCCCTCCGTCGGATCCGCGCCTGGGGGCCTGTGTGGTCGCCGGTCGCCGGGCGCGATCGGTTGCTCCCGGTGGCTGGGAGGAACGCGCGCTGGGTTGGCGCGAGTGCGCTGGTGGCGGCGGTGCTGGCGCCGCTCCTCCTGCCCGGCTTCGGCACGACATCGCTGCTGGATATCTCGCGCTGGGGCGACCACCGGGTCAGCGTGAGCCCCCTCGTGCAGATGGGCTCGGTCTTGACCAACCCGAAGTACAACGTCCCCTTCTTCACGGTGCACGTGGATCCGCCGGGACGGCACTCCTATTGGCGGATGGAGTCGCTGGACAGTTTCGACGGCAACACATGGGAGGCGCTGCCCGACAACGGCGCCGAGATGCAGGTGCAGAACGGGGCGATCCCCACCGCTCCCGAAGCGGGCCGGAGCGTCACGCAGACCTTCACGATGATGGACGATCTCGGGTACAGCTGGCTCGTCTCCGGAGGGAACGTGCCGACGCAGATCTCGATCGACCATGCGGTCTCGTGGCACCCGCCGTCCTCGTCCCTCACGATGGATGGATGGCCCAACGATGGTGAGAGTTACACCGTCACCTCGACCTACACGAACCCGACGCCGCACGAGTTGCGCGTTGCTGGGGTCGGGCCCGTCGATCCACTCGATCTCGGTCTGCCGACCGACCCGTCGATGGCGATCCCCGCAAATGTCACGACCGCCGCCCTGCGATGGACCGCCCGCGCAGACACCCGGTACGACGAAGTGATGGCCATCATGCGGCACCTCCAGTCGAGTCACGGCTTTATCTACGACCCGACCGTCGACCTCCAGGACGATTCGCAGGCGCTCGCGGATTTCCTGAACGAGCGCAAGGGGTTCTGCCAGCAGTTCGCGGGCCTCATGGCCGTGATGCTTCGCTATCTCGGCATCCCGGCACGGCTCGGACTGGGCTTCACGCAAGGGACTTCGACGAGCGAACCGGGCACATACGTCGTGAACGGGCAGGACTATCACACCTGGGTCGAGGTCCCGTTCAACGGGTTCGGGTACATCACGTTCGACCCAACCCCCGGCTTCGCGGACCTGTCGAGCACCTCCTATGCGACCGTTACGAAGGTGCCGAAGATCAAGCCGTGCAAGCCGGGCACCCCGCGTTGTGGCAAGGGACCACCTACCGAGATCGGCGGGAAGCGCCCCCCGGTCGGCGGCGATGGGGGCAACACAACGCAAGTCGGGCCCCCGGCGGAACAGGCTACGACCGGTCCCACGATCAGCAAGCCAGAGATCGCGCTTGCAGCCGTCGCCGTCGCATTCCTCATGGCTGTGGCCATCCCCTTGGTGCGCGGGTTCCGCCGCCGCCGACGGCTCCACGCCGCGAACGACCCTCGCACCCTCATCATCACGACGTACGACGTCTTCGCGGATCGGGCGCGAGAACTAGGCGTTGGTCGGGCACCGGGCGACACGCTCGACGAGTTCCGAGACCGACTCGTCGCGACCGATCGGTTGTCGGAGGCTGACCAGCCCCTCGTTCGGATGACGACCGAGGTCGTGCGGGCTGCGTACTCCGCTGAACCACCGGACGAGGCGACCGCGCAAGAGGTTTCGCGTGACGCGGAGGCCGTCTTGCACGCGCTGCGGAGCACGACCTCGTTCCGGCACCGCGTGTGGGGGCTCTATCGGAACGAGCGTGGAACGAGTCGACGGATCGGTCGGTACTGAG
>DASYOY010000227.1:0-6686 GCA_036007245.1 Actinomycetota bacterium
CGGTCAGAACTTCTGGATCATCATCATCATCATCGGGCTGACGTCATGGGCCGGCACCGCCCGACTCGTGCGTGCGCAGGTCCTGTCCGTCAAGGAACGCACCTACATCGAGCGGTCGCGTGCGCTCGGTGCGAGCGACGCACACGTCGTGATCAAGCACATCACGCCCAACCTGATGCCCATCATCTTCGCGAACACGATCCTTACCATCGCGATCGCGATCCTGTCCGAATCCCAGCTGTCCTTCCTCGGTCTCGGCGACCCGAACGCCAAGTCATGGGGCACCCTCATCGAAGAGGCGTTCAACCACGGCGCGCTCACGCTGCACGCCTGGTGGTGGTTGATGGCGCCGAGCATCTCGATCGTGCTCGTGGTCCTCGGCTTCACGATGGTCGGCTTCGCCATGGATGAGATCGTGAACCCGAGGATCCGCGAACGATGAGCGTCCTGAACGTCGAGGACCTCCGCGTCACCTACACGACGAAGGGGGGCGATGTCCCCGCGGTGCGTGGCGTGTCCTTCTCGATCGAGCGGGGCGAAGTGCTCGGCCTTGCGGGCGAGTCGGGCTGCGGCAAGTCGACCATCGCCGGCGCGATCCTGCGGCTGCACTCCCCCGGCACGAAGATCGAGGGCACCCTCGAACTCGAAGGCGAGAACATCCTCGCGCTCACGCCCGGTCGGCTCCGCGCCGTCCGTTGGACCGGCGCATCGATCGTCTTCCAGGGGGCGCTGCACGCGCTGAACCCGGTTCAGAAGATCGGCGACCAGATCGAAGAGGCGATCCAGGTCCACGGCATGGCGACACAGAAGGAGGCCGCCGTGCGCGCCGGGGCGCTGCTCGAGCAGGTCGGCCTCCCGCCGCGCCGCAAGGACGACTACCCGCACGAGCTCTCCGGCGGCCAGAAGCAGCGCGTGATGATCGCGATGGCGCTCGCGTGCAGCCCGACCCTGGTGATCGCCGACGAGCCCACCACGGCGCTGGACGTGATGGTCCAGGCGCAGGTGCTGACGCTGCTGCGCTCGCTGCAGCACGACCTCGGCCTCGCGATGCTGTTCATCACGCACGACCTGTCCGTCCTGGTCGACGTCTCCGACCGCCTGGCGATCATGTACGCGGGCAAGATCGTCGAGGAAGGCAAGGCGAGCGAGGTCTTCCACGCGCCGCAGCATCCCTATACCGCTGCCCTCGCAGCGGCGTTCCCCGAGATCGGCGACACGCGATTCCGCCACAAGCCGACCGGCCTGGGCGGCGATCCGCCGGACCCGCAGCAGATCCCGTCGGGTTGCCCGTTCCACCCCCGCTGCGACCGGGCGATAGACGCGTGCAAGACCGTGGTTCCTGAGCTCTGGGACGCCGGGACCGATCGCCGAGCCGCGTGCGTCCATGTCGCCGGCGCCCCGAGTCTGGAGTCGGTGGGCTCGTGACCGACACCGAGGCGGCACGCACCGAGGCCCTCAAGCTCGGCGAACCGATCATCGAGATCGACGACCTCGGGGTGAACTTCGCCGCACGCGTCGGCCTCATCGGCGGGCTGATGGGCAAGAAGGGCGCCGACGCCAAGGCGGTCGACGGCGTGGATCTGACGCTGCACGAGGGCGAGGTGCTCGCCCTCGCCGGCGAGTCCGGGTGCGGCAAGACGACGACGGCGCGTGCGCTGGTCGGGCTGATCCAGCCGCAGGCCGGCACGATCAAGTTCCGGGGCAAGATCCTCCCGAGGGACGCCCGAAGCCTCCGGCCGTTCCGCCGCGAGGTCCAGATGGTGTTCCAGGACCCGACCGGGTCCCTCAACCCGCGCCAGACGATCTACGAGATCGTCGCCGAGGGCCTGCGGATCCACCACATCGAGGAGGGGCCGAACGGCGAGACCGAAGAAGACCTCGTCGCGCAGGCGCTTTCCCGCGCGGGACTCCGGCCGCCGCAGCGCTTCTACCTCTTGTACCCGCACGAACTGTCCGGCGGCCAGCGCCAGCGCGTCGTGATCGCGGGCGCCCTCGTGCTCGAGCCGAAGGTGATCGTCGCCGACGAGCCGGTGTCGAACCTCGACGCATCGGTGCGCGGCGAGATCCTCGGCCTGCTGATGAAGTTCCGGGACGAGCTACGGATCTCGATCTTGATCGTCACGCACGACCTGGGGCTCGCCTGGACGGTCGCCGACCGCGTCGCCGTGATGTACCTCGGCCGCGTGGTCGAGATCGGTCCGACCGAAGAGGTGCTCCTACGCCCGCGGCACCCCTACACGAAGGCGTTGCTCAACGTCGTGCCCGAAGCCGGCGAAGAGGGCGTCGTACGCGAGATCTTGCAAGGTGAGCCGCCCGATCCGACACGCATCCCGGCCGGCTGCCGGTTCCACCCGCGCTGCCCGGTGGTGGCGTCAGGCCGCGCCGCGGAGCTCGGGATGGAGGATCGGTGTCGAGGCGAGGATCTGCAGCTGCAGGAGCTGGGCGACCAGCACTTCGCCGCCTGTCACCTGATCGACATCAACCAGCAGCCGTAGGCGGCTGATCCACCGCCACAGGCGGTGCATCGCTCGGCTCGGCCTCCGTCGCTTCTCCGTCGGCCTCATCGCCGCGCAGCACACCCAGGATCGCCGCCATCTCGGCGTCCCCAACGGGCGCATCGTGGGGCTTGGGCGAGTTGCCGCCCGTCCGGGCGGTGGCGAGCAGGGCGCGGAGGTTGGACTCCGCCATCTCGGCCCGGCTCTCGAGCTCGCGGGTCCGCTCGCCGAGCGAGCGCGCGCGCCGCTCTGCCTCATCGCGTGCCGCACGGGCGTCCCTGGCTTCCTCGCGGAGCGTCCGGCTCTCGGCTCGGAGCTCCGCGGCCTCCCGGCCCAGGTCGACGAGCTTGTCGACGACCGCACGGCCGAGGTCTGAGTACGCGGCTCCGCCCGTGCGCCCCGGTCCGGCGGTCGCGGCACGGATCGTCTTCGAGCGCCGCGGGCGCCGGCCGATCGACTCGCGCTCGCCGGCCTCAAGCGGCTTGGCGTCGAGCAGTCGGTAGGAGCCGTTGGCGGCCTCGAGCCGTCGCCGCGCGATCAGCGCCCGGACTGCCCTCGCCGTCGATAGCGGGTCCGGCAGCCCGAGCCCACGGCCGATCTCGGCGGGGGTCTCTTGTAGGACCTCGCCCACAGCGACCCGATCCGAGACCGCAGCAAGGAAGGCGTTGGCGCGCTGGAGGCTCTCGTCGTTCATTAGGCGCCAATCATCGACTGCATGCCTCCAACTGGCTAGTTGCGCGTTGGCGCATCGAGATCAGCTACGATCACTGCAACGCGACGCGTAACACCCAGGTCGAGCTGTACGATCCGAGGTCGCCGTCGGGGCGGGTGATCTTCGTAACGGTGTGCCCCGTCTGCGCGCCGGCGGGGAGCTTCACCACCGGATGCGTGAACCGCAGGGTGTTGGTGAAGCCGCCGAGGTCGGAGGAGCCGACCGGCGACCGGCCGGCCTCGGAGAACGAGAGCCTCAGCACCCCGGCGGCCCGCGTTCCCGTCACGTTCAGCCGGATCGCCTTGGCCTGGATCTGCGACTGCGCGAAGTCGCAGGACGCCGGCGAGGCCAGCTTCGCGTCGGCCGCTCCCGCCGCTTTGCCGTTGGGCTGGATCTCGATCGTGCCGGCGACGGTCCAGTCGCTCCGGCAGGCGCCGCCTTCGTGCAGCGTGTGCTGCGTGTTGACGCGCATCGTCAGCGTCCATGAGGTGGGGACGGGCTGGGTCGGCGTCGGCGTGGGCGTGAGGTGCGCACCGGGATCCTCGACCCCCGGCGGGAACGGATTGGAGCGCGACGCGACGAACGCGCCGACGCCCGCGCACACGGCGAAGACCGCGACCCAGATCACGATCTTCAGGGGCTTCGGCACGCGGCGAGGGTACCGCGGGGTCTCGGCGGGTTGGCTCAGGCGGCCCAGCTCGGCCTCAGCCGATGCCGAGCCCGGTCATCAGCGCTCGAAGCGACAGCCCGAAGCAGATGAACGATGCGGCCGTGAACAGCACCCATGGCTCCGACCATCGGCCCCCAGACGTTCGCCCTTCGGCGACCTCCCGAGCCATCACGTGCGCGATGCCGAGGAGCACCAGCGGCCCGAACCCATAGACGTAGTGCAGCGAGGTGTCGGGGCGATATCCGAGCACGAGCAGGATCAGACCGATCGCCGCCTGGCCTCCTGCGAGCACCTGCTCCACCGTGATCCACGTCCAGAAGCGCTCGCCCGGGTCCTTCTTCATCACGAGCGCGACCCCGCCCCAGATCCAGCCGACGGTGAACACCGCGACGACGACGAACCCGATCGCCTCGTGAACCTTCGGCATGGCGGCCGGAGTCTAGCCAGCCAGCCCGAGCAGAGCCGGCACGTCGGCGAGCGAGTCGACGATGTGATCGGGCGATCCTCGATCGAGGTCGTCGGGCCGGAACTTGCCCGTCCGAACGAGGATGCCGGTGAGGCCGGCGGCGCGGGCACCGTCGACATCGTTCACCACGTCGTCGCCGACCATCGCGGCCCGGTCGGCAGTGACACCGAGCACCGACAGCGCCGCCTCGAAGTACGCCGGCGCAGGCTTACCGCACACGACCGCGTGGACCCCGGTCGCGGCCTCGAGGCCCGTCACGTAGGCCCCCGCGTCGAGTTCGAAGCCGTCCGTCGTTCGCCAGAACATGTTGCGGTGCATAGCGACCAGCGAGGCGTCCCCGCGCATCAGCCGACCGAACACCCCGTTGACAGCCGCATACGTGAAGTCGTTGGACGCGCCGCCGAGGACGATCACGTCCGCGTCGGCAGGGTCATCCACGAGCCGGACACCCGCAAGGTCCGCGCGTGCGTCGCCATCGGACAGCACGAACACGCCGCCCGATGGATGCGTGTGGCGGAGATGTTCGGCGGTCGCCGTGACCGCGGTGACGATCATCTCGGGCACGACGTCGAAACCGGCACGCTGCAACGTCGTGGCCAGCTCAACCCGAGGATGCGTCGTCGTGTTCGTGATCAAACGGACCGGCAGACCAGCCTCCCGGAACGCCCTCATCGACTCGATCGCGCCGGGGATCGGCTCCCACGACGTGACGAGCACACCGTCGATGTCGAGCAGGAGCCCCTCGACGCCGGCCACCGGGCGCTCAGCCTCCGAGCCGGATCCCGAGCGAGCGCCGTGCGTCCCCGACCTGATCGGGCACGATCTCGCCGCGCTGGCGCCGGCGCCACATGTCGTACGGCGCGAGATACCGGAACTTCGCCGGGAGGAACGGCCGGACCACGCGGGTGAGCGCGAACGCAGCGTCGACCGACGCCTGCCTGGCCGGACCCAGCGGGAACCCGTACATCTCGCGGACGAGTGGGGGCAGCGTCGCGAACGCCAGGCGCGACACGCCCGAGAGGACCGGGCGCCACTCGGCTTCGCGCGGCGGATCGAGGAAGAGGTCGGCAACCCGACGCGCGTTGTCGGTGACGAGCAGTTCACCACGGTCCTCAACGTCGGCCATCCACGCGCGAAGCGCCGGCACCGTCGGCGGGATCGTCTCCCGCGGCACGAGACACATCTCGGCCGCGAGCATCTGCTCCTCATGGAAGCGTTGACGGCCTGCGTCGTCGAGCGCACCTACCGTTCGCTCCTCGAACAACAGCGCCGAGTCGACGAGACACGCGTGCACGTACAGCAACAGATGCGGGTCGAGCGCGTCGTAGCGCAATCCGGTGACCGGGTCGGTCCCGTTGATCCGCGCGTGGAGCTCGTTGATCCGCTCGGCCGCTGCATCGGCCTCGGCCTTGGTGCCGAACGTAAGCGTGTAGGTCAAGATCAGCGTTCGCTGCAACCGCTTCCACGGGTTGCGTTCGAACAGGCCGGTCTGTCCCGCGCCGGCGATCACCAACGGATGCGCCGCTTGCATGAGGAGCGCGCGAGCGCCGCCGAACAGGACCGTGACCTCCTTGTGAACCTGCCACGAGACGCTGTCGGGGCCGAAGTAGCCGTAGTCGCCGCCTCCGTCACTCACGACGGCCAGCGTATCGAGCGTGGGCGGCAACGGCTTCCGTGCGCCGGCCCACGCGAACAGTCAATATCCCAGGCATGTTCCTCGTCCCCGGGTTGATCGCGGTGGCGGTGCTGCTCGGGTACGTGCTCGGCGGGCGCCTCCGTCGGTTCGAGAACCTCCGGATCAACCGCTGGGGCCTGGCGATCACCGGAGCTGTGCTCACGGCGATCGTGAACCTCTTCCCCGCGCTGTCGATCGGGCCGATCCCGGACACGATCGTGGGACCCGTGCTGCTCGCGTTGTCGTACTTCCTGCTCGCCGTGTTCCTTCTGTCGAACCGGTGGATCCCGGCGGGCTACGTGATGATCGTCGGACTCTTGCTGAACCTCGTCGTCGTGGTCGCGAACGGCGGGATGCCGGTCCGGGCCGAGGCGATCACCACGGCAGGCGGCAACCCGGCAGTGCTGCAGGACGCGACGGTCGGCAAGCACCATCTGATGAGCGGCGACGATGTGCTATGGCACCTCGGCGACGTGATCGGGGTGCCGGAACCGATCGGTGTCGTGCTATCGCCGGGCGACGTGCTGCTGTACGGCGGGATGGTCTATTCGATCGTGCAGATCATGCGGGGACGGCGCCGCGAGAACCCTCGGCCGTTGGCGTTGTGGTTCCCGGGGTACCGAGGGAAGCACGCGCCTGAGTATTGGCGGATGCCGATCCGGTATCGC
>DASYOY010000228.1:0-5378 GCA_036007245.1 Actinomycetota bacterium
CGGTGAGTTGCGCCTGCAGTGCAGGGAATTCCGGGTCGCGGACCCGATCCCTGAGGGAAAGGAACGGAACGTTCATCTCGTTTGGGGGCCGTGACGCTACACCCGGGTAGGTGCGGCGCAAAGCGCATCCAACAGGTTCCGGAGCAGCGGAACCATCCTGCACCCGGCCCATCCTGTGGAAAACCAGGACCACAACGCATCCCCCGTTGGGAGGATGGGGTCTACGGTCGCCAGACCTTGGCCGGGCTGAGCTGGGCGCGGACCCGCCGACGGGGTCAGCGGAGCGAGAGGCTCGGGTCTTCCTTGTAGCGTCGCTTCAGCTCGTCCTGGAGCTGGTCGAGCACGCCGATCACCTCACGGCGGGCGTCGGAGATGCCCGCCTCCTCGGTGGCCAGCGCGTCGATCGCAGCGCCGAGCTCCTCGTCGTTGAGCGCCGTCGGGTCCGAGAGCTTGCTGTCCGCGGCCAAGCGTTCGACGCGGCGCCGCGCGAGCAGCATCTCCTCCTCGGGCACCGCGACCCTGACCGCCTCACCCCGGGACGTCACCGGGTGATCGTCGTCGGCGAGGATCTGTGAGAGGCGATCGACCAGCGGCGCGGTGTCGCCGCCGGCCCGCGACTCGGACTCGGCCTTGAGGATCTCGGCGCGGCCCTGCAACAGGCGGCGGAGCAACGAGAGGTACTCGCGCTCGGCCAAGCAGTCGTCGCGCCTGGCGCGCACATCTTCGAGGCTCAGCTCGGTCAAGCCCTCGACGAACGACGGCTCGCGGATCTTGTCAATCCGCCGGTTGCCGCCGCCTGGCTGGTCGCTCACGGGCGCGATGCTACACCGAGGCGCCGACCGGGTCGCCTCAACCCTGCATGGCGGCGATCAGGATGTCGGCCACCTCGGGGCGGCTGAACTCCTCCGGTGGACGCTCGCCGGCGGCGAGCATCGCGCGCACCTTCGTGCCCGACAAGATCACGCGGTCGTCGTCCTCGTGCGGACACGTCTTCGGCGAGCCCATCCCCTCGCACTTCTTGCAATAGAAGGAGTGCTCGAAGTTGAGCGTCTGGATGCCGAGCTCGCCGGGCTCGAACTCCTCGAAGATCTTCTGCGCATCGTACGTGCCGTAGTACTGGCCCACGCCGGCGTGGTCGCGACCGACGATGAAATGCGTGCAGCCATAGTTCTTGCGGGCGATCGCGTGCCAGATCGCCTCGCGCGGACCCGCGTAGCGCATCGCCGCCGGGAAGACGCTGATCATCGCGCGGTCGAGCGGGTAGTAGCCGCGGAACAACGCTTCGTAGCACCGCATCCGCACGTCCGGCGGCACGTCGTCGGCCTTCGTCGCGCCCATCAGGGGGTGGACGAACAGCCCATCGACGATCTCGAGCGCGCACTTCTGCAGGTACTCGTGGGCACGGTGGATCGGGTTGCGCGTCTGGAACCCAACCACGGTCTTCCAGCCGCGCTCGCGGAACGCGCTGCGCGTCTCGGCGGGCGTCAGCCGGTAGTTCTGGAAGTCGTCGTGCGTCGGGAGCGCGATCACCTCAAGGGTGCCGGCGACGCAGTTGTCGCCGCTGTCGTACATGGCCTTCACCCCCGGGTGCTCAAGGTCGTCGGTCCGGTAGACCGAGATCGCCTCCTTGTGCTTGTCCCGCTTGAACTGACCCGTGACGCGGAGCACCGCGACGGGGTCGGCGCCCTCGGCCGCAAGCAGCGCGATCGCGTCCGCGTTGCCGATCCGGTGGAGGTCGTCGTCGGCGAGGCCGAGCACGACCGGGATCGCCCAGGGCAAGCCGTTGGTCAGGTGCATCGTCTCGAGCACCTGGTGGTAGTCGTCTTCGCCCTGGAAACCCGTCAGCGGGCTGAGCGCGCCGACCGCGAGCATCTCGAGGTCGGAGAGCTCGCGCTCGTTGATCACGAGCTTGGGCAGGTTCGCGGCCTCGGCGGCCAGGTTTGCGGCCGCATCGCCCGTCTGGAGCAGATCGATGAGGGTGCCGCCGTGCGGCGCGATCGGGTCGGTCTCGGACATGGTGGAAGAGCCTTTCATCGGTGTCCCGTCAGGATACGGAAAGCCCGGCGACGGAGTCAGTTCGCCCTCAGGCGACGACCCAGAGGGCTTCGCGCGCGAGCTCGATCTCGAGCCGGCGGTGGTCGCCGAGCGGGTCACCGTCGACCTGGACGGGGAACGGCTCCGCCGCGGTCACCAGCACGTGCGAGGCGTCGTGGTCGTACTCGAGGTCGCGGCCCTGGACGTGGCGCGCGGAGCCGAACACCTGCCAGGCGATCCGCGGCACATTGCGCCGGCTGAGCTTGCGGATCGTGAGGACGTCCAGACCCTTCTCGAGCGAGGCGTCGGGCGTCATCCGAAGCCCGCGGTCCTTGTAGAACGTGTACGGGTCGGTGCGGCCGACCATGATCGACAGCGCCTGCGTCGGATCGCCGCCGTCGACCTCGACGGACAGGTCGGGCGACTTGCCCGCGTAGCCGACCATCAGCTCCCACGACACCGCGCGGAACGCGGCGCGGTCGAACTTGGTCTTCGTATCGGGGTACTTCCGATCCAGGCGACGCATCGCGGCCGCGTCGATCCCCGCACCGCAGTTGACGGCGAAGTACCGCCCGTCGGCGCGCCCGAGGTTCAACGGGATCGCCTCGTCGTCGAGCGCTTTGGGGATCAGCGTGCCGGTGCATTCGACCGGATCGGTCGGCAGTCCGAGCGCGCGAACGAGCACGTTGGTCGCGCCGCCGGGCAGCACCGCGAGCGCGGTGTTGGTGCCGGCAAGCGCATTGACCGCTTCGTTGATCGTCCCGTCACCGCTGAAGACGACGACGAGGTCGATGCCATCGTGCACGGCCTGGGCGGCGAGCTCGCTCGCGTGACCCTTCTCTTTGGTCTCGGCCACCTCGAGCGCGAAGTCCGCGGACAGCGCCTTCTCGATCACCGCCAGGATTGGCTTGGCGACGGTTCGGGCCACAGGGTTGACCACGAGCAACACTCGGTGGAACCGCATCGCGGGAGTATCCCAGGGGCATCGATCCGTCGCGACTCCGCAGGACATACCCTTGCCGTTCGTGACGCGTTTCTTCCTTGTGCTCCACATCATGGGAGCGATCATCGCGGTCGGGTTCTCGGTGTCGTACGGGATCTGGACGGCCCTCGGTGATGCGACCGGTGCGGCGGAGCGTGCGTTCGCGCTGCGCTCGATCTCGTGGATCGACCGGCGGATGACCACACCGGCGTTCGTGCTGCAGTTCGTGACCGGCGCGATCCTCGTGTGGCTGATCGGCACCGCGTTGCTCCAGCAGACGTGGCTACGGGTCTCGATCGGGCTCTACGTCTTGCTCACCGTGCTCGCCATCGCGAAGTTCGCGCCGCTGCATCGTCGGCAGCTCGCGCTCGCGGAGCAGATCGCGGCCGGCGAGACGCCGGATGAGGACTACGCAACAGTGGCGAGCCGGGCGCGGATCTGGGGCATCGGCGTGGTGCTCATCACGCTGACGATCGTCGTCCTGATGGTGACCAAGCCAGGCGTGTGATCAGCCGCCGCTGACCGGCGGGAGGATCGCGACCTCGTCGCCGTCGGCGACCACCGTGTCGCGCGTGGCGCGCTCACCGTTCACGACGAAGGTCGACACCGACGCGATCTGCGCGAAGCGTTCCCCCTGCGCGGCGGAAAGCCCGTCGCTGACCTCACCCACCGTGCGCCCCGACGCTTCGAGGCGGGACGTGCCCGCCAACTCCCGGAGCGCCGCGAACACTCGCACCTGGATCGTCATCGCAGGTCAAGGGTACCGGCGAGGGTGCCGACCCGGTACGGTGGAGACCTTCCCATGGCCGTCGTGCTGCTGCTCTCGGACCGTTCGACCGCGCAGGCGTTGCCCGCGCTCGAAGACCTGCGCCCGGACCTGAAGCACGTGCCGCTCGCCCTGAGCGCGATCGGCCACGCGCTCGAGATGCAGCCCGACGTGTTCCTCGTGGACGCCGGCGAGAACCCGGGGCAGGCCTGGTCGGTTCTCACCGCCCTCAAGGAGCGCGACGCTCGCGCCCGAACGATCGTGATCGTCGAGCGGCCCGACCTCGGCCGCTACCCCTGGTACGAGATGGCCGACGAGTTCGTCTATCCGGGCGCGCCCGAGAGCGAGCTCGATGTGCGGTTCGCGATGCTTCGGCACCGCGCCGGCTCGGGCGACGGCTCGATCGTGACCCTGGGCGACCTCCGGATCGACACCGACACCTACAAAGTCACCGCCAACGGCCGGCCGCTCGACCTGACCTTCAAGGAGTTCGAGCTGCTGCGGCACCTCGCGACCCATCCAGGGCGGGTCTACACGAGGCCGGCGCTGCTTCGCGAGGTGTGGGGCTACGACTTCTACGGCGGCACACGGACGGTAGACGTGCACGTCAGGCGGCTGCGCGCCAAGCTCGGGCCCGAGCACGAGGACGTCATCGAGACCGTGCGGTCGGTGGGCTACCGAGCTCGGGCCGAGGACTGAGCCCTTCGGCCTACCTCCCTGGGTCCCGCCCCATGACCTAGCACGTCGCGACCAGCGGGAAATGACTCCAAGGAACTCTGCGCGCGGAAGCGCGCTGGGGCCGATGTCTTGGCCATGAACACCTGGCTCACGACAGCGAAGCTCGTCCCCACGTTGGGACTCATCCCCCTCGGCGCCGCCGTGGCAGCCACGTTCATGCAGCGCGAGCCGGCGAAGGTCCGCGTCCGGTCGACCGGAGAGGACGACCGGAAGCGGAGCCGCTCGCGCGACTGCTAGCACAGATCTCACCCATCCCCCCCTGGCGCACAAGGGGCCGGCGCTTCGGCGCTGGCCCCTCGCCTCTTTCTGGGGCCGCTCATACCGAACCGACACGGCTTCGCCATGCCTGACGCCTAGGCTCTTCACTCGATGGCGGCGCGCGGGGGCATCCGATACCGGTGGTGGATGCCCGCCGTGGCGCTCGCCCTAGCCGCGTGCACGTCGAACATGTCGCCGCAGTCCGGGTCACCGAGCACGTCGGGGGCGCCGCCGACGTCCGCGATCCCGAGCGGGGCGGCCCCATCGGGCCAGGCCGCAACCTCGGTGAAGTTCGTGCGGGCACCCCACCAGCTCCCGGCGCCCGTGGAGCGCGAGGTCGCGGTGACCGACGGGAAGCAGATCCTGATCGCGGGGGGGCTCGACTCGAACGGCTCCTCTACCAACGGGGTCTTCTCGTTCTCGCCGGCCACCGGGCACATCGCGATGATCGGCACGATGCCGCAGGTCTTCCATGACGCGGCGGGCGAACTGCTCGGCGGCAAGCTCGTCGTGTTCGGGGGAGGATCGTCGACGTCCGTTGACACGGTGCAGGCGTTCGATCCGGCGACGCGCAAGGCCTCGGTGGTCGGGCACCTCCCG
>DASYOY010000229.1:0-11442 GCA_036007245.1 Actinomycetota bacterium
CGAGCAGCAACCGTCGCACGTCCTCGCGCATCTCGGCGTCCAGGTATCCGTCGCGCTGCTCGGGTGGTGCGGGCTGCCGGCGGATCGCCATCGTCGCGCGACGGCGTCGCATCCGGAACCCATTGAGCGCCACCCCGAACAGATAGGCGCTGGGATCGTCGATCGTCTCGATCCGGTCCCAGCGCTCCCAGAGCTTCAGGAACGCCTCCTGGGCCAGGTCCTCGGCCTCCTCGCGGCTTCCCGTGACGAAGTAGAGGGCCTTGAACAGCCGGACGTGCTCCTCCTCGACGAATGTGTCGAACCGGGCCCCGTGCTCGAGACGTCCGGTAGGGAGGTGTACGACCTCACCTTCTGCTTGCATGAACCATGGATGCACGAGGGCCTCGGGATGTCTAGACGAGCACCGACCCTACGCCACCGGCGATCCGCGCTGACGCCCTTCCACATCGGCTCGCGCACGGAGCACAAGCACAGGTGCCTTCATCAAGACGGACGAGGCGACCCCGCCGGACGCTCCGAAGCTCAGCAGATAACTGCGCACGCGCCGCTTGCACGGTTCGTGCGTGAAGAGGTTGTCCGCTTGCCGTTCGAGGGCCCGTGACTACGGATCAGAAGGTTGGGGGGTTCGACTCCCTCCCGGCGCGCAACACCGCTTCATCGCGACCGAGCGTCGCCAGCGCCCTCAGGGTCGACTCGGTCGCCCTCCATGTCCAGGCTCCGAGACAGGGCCGCGGTTCCCGGTCGCCGCATCCGAAGGGGGACCGGCGATGCGTTCCACGGTCGACAGGCTCATCTCGGCCGGCGGGCTCCTGCTCGCGATCGTCCTGCTGATCGCCGGTGGCCTGCTCCTGTACGCGAACGTCTTCATCGGCAACCTGGTGCACGACCAACTGGTCGCGCAAAAGATCACGATGCCGACGGATGAGACCGGCCTCGCAAACCTTCCTGCGAGGACAAGGCGGCGATGGAGCCGTACGCCGGGCAGCCGATGACCTACGGCCAGCAGGCGAGGCGTACGCCGACCACTACATCGCCGTCCACCTCAGTGAGGTCGCGGACGGAAGAACCTATTCCGAGGTGAGCGGCGAGTTCCTCACACAGTGTTCGGACCCGAAGGCCGCCGCCTCGGCGGACTGCCAACAGCTTGCGGGCCAGAAGGCCACCCTCTTCCAAGGCGAGACCCTTCGAGGGCTCCTCCTTTATGGGTACGCGTTCGCGACGATGGGAACCGTGGCCGGGTGGGCCGCGATCGCGGCCTTCGCAGGCGCCGTCGTGCTTCTGATCCTGGTGTTCCCTGGGTTCCGCCACGGTCGCAAGGCCAGGGCGGCAGAAACGAGCGCCGAGCAGCCCAGCACATAGACCCGGCAACCCAGTCGGGCCCAAGGTCCCGTCCGAACCGGGACCGTCGTCTGCTGGATTTCTCAGGTTCTTCTCGGACCCTGGTTGCATGGGAACTCGTGTCCTGGTCGTCGAGGACGAGCCGGGGATCGCCGAGCCGTTGGCGGCGCATCTTGCGCGCGAAGGCTTCGAGGCGACCGCGGTCGGGACGGTGGCGGACGCCCGCGACGCCGTCGAACATACGCCGCCCGACGTCGTCGTCCTCGACGTCATGCTCCCCGACGGAGACGGGCGCGATCTCTGCCGTGAGCTGCGCGCGACCTCTGATGTTCCGATCCTGTTGCTGACGGCTCGAGGCGCCGATGCCGACCGCATCGTCGGGCTCGAGATCGGCGCGGACGACTACATCGTGAAGCCGTTCTCGGCGGGCGAGCTCGTGGCGCGGATCCGCGCGATCCTGCGTCGAACAGGGCGCGTCTCGGTCCGCCACCTGATCGAGCTCGTCGACCTGCGACTCGATCTCGATGCGCGCACGCTGACCAAGGGTGGGACGCCGGTGTCGCTTGCGGCACGTGAGTTCGACCTGCTGTCGTTCCTGATGTCGCGCGCGGGCACGGTGGTGCGGCGCGAGGAGATCATGGACGAGGTCTGGGATCCCCACTGGTTCGGGTCGACCAAGACGCTCGACGTCCACATCGCGTGGCTCCGCAAGAAGCTCGGAGACGACCCGGCGCATCCGCGATACATCACGACCATCCGTGGCGTCGGCTTCCGCTTCACCGATCCGAAACCCACGGGGTAGCGCGATGACCGTTCGCAGCCGGCTCGTGATCGCCTTCGCGTACGTCTCGATCATCACGATCGCGGCGCTGATGATCCCGCTCGCGCTGACGCTGGACCGGCGCGCTCGCGCGGAGTTCGAACGGGAGAACATCATCCGCGCGACGACGATCGCGCAGGACGTCGGCGCCGAGAACCTGCGCCCGAACCGGTCGGCCACCCTCCGAGGGATCGTGCACGATGCGGCGTCGCAGGTCGCCGGGCGGGTGATCGTGGTCGATCACACCGGCGCCCTCGTCGGCGATTCGCTCGGGCCGGCGACCGGGCAGCCGTACGCCACGCCGGGACGTCCGGAGATCGGTGCCGCGCTCGCCGACGCGCCGACGTCGGTGATCCGCTACAGCCAGGACCTCGGGACCAACATCATGGCGACGGCGGTCCCGATCGTGGATGAACGCCCCGGTGCACAGCCGACGGTGGTCGGGGCCGTTCGGATCACGCAATCCATGGCCGCGGTCAACGAGAACGTGCGACGGGTTACGTATGGCGTCCTCGCGATCGGCGCCGGCGCGTTGCTCGCGGGCTTGATCCTGGCGGTCGCGTTATCGTCGTCGCTGTCGAAGCCGTTGCGCCGTCTGGCCGATGCCGCTCAGCGGTTCGGATCGCCGGACCTGTCGGTCCGGGTCGGTCCCGTGAACGGGCCGACCGAGATCAGGCAGATGGCGACCTCGTTCGACGCGATGGCCGATCGCGTGCAGACGAGCGCCGAGGCGCAGGAGGCCTTCGTCGCGAACGCGTCGCATCAGCTGCGGACGCCGCTGACCGGGATGAAGCTGCGCCTCGAGGGGGCGATCGCCGACGAGCGCGACGATGGCGTCCGCGCCGAGCTTGTCGCCGCGGAAGCAGAGGTCGACCGGCTCTCGGTGCTCGTGACCCGGCTGTTGGCGATGGCGGCGGGCGACCAGCAGGCCGCTGCTGCCCGATGCGATCTCTCGTCGATCGCGCGCGATGCGGTGGAGCGGCGTCGCCCGTCCGAGGTGGCCGTGTCCGGTGAACGCGCCGAGGCCCTCGTCCACGCCGACGACGTCGTCCAGATCTTGGACACACTGCTCGACAACGCGGCCGCGTACGCGCCGGGGCCGATCGAGGTGTCGACGGGCACGCGCAACGGCGAGGCGTGGATAGCGGTTCGCGACCACGGGCCCGGCATGCCGCCGGACGTGCGCGCGCGTGCGACCGAGCGGTTCTACCGGGCGCCCGGTGCGCCACCAGGTGGCACGGGACTGGGGCTCGCGATCGTGCAGGAGCTTGCGGACGGCGACGGCGGTTCGGTCGCGATCGACGCCGCCGACGGCGGCGGGACGCGGGTCGAGGTCCGGTACCCGCGGCCCTTAGCCCGGGCTTAGCACGCGGCCGCGTACGGTTCGCGGATGCGCCGGACTCTCGGAGTGATCGCATGGGGGGCGCTCGGCGCCGTCGTAGCGGTCGCGCTGATCAGCGGTGCGTTCGTGGTCGCCGGCAGCAGCCTGACGCAGCCCGCGAGCGCGGTCCGCGTCGTGACCAGCACCCCGCTCCGCGCGAACACGCCCGGCCGTCACGAGAACGAGAGCGACCCGAACTCGACGGACGATGCGTCGCCGACGTCGGCTCCGACCCCCACGGTCGAACCGTCATCGGTCGCGACGAGCGTGGTTCCGGCGTCGATCGTTCCGGTTGCAACGCCGTCCAAGGACGACGGCGCCGAGCACGGCGACGACTGACCGCGGCGACTCGCGATCCCGTCGAGCCGATCGGAGCGATGGTCCGGCGTGCAACCGTTCCGAAGGGCTCATCCGCGCGCCGGGGTAGGGTGAACGACATGGCCGAGTCGCTCCCTCTGTATCAGCGCGTCGGAGTACTCCGGCCGTTGCAGCACCGCGACTTCCGGCTGCTGTGGATCGGCCAGACCGTCTCGATGATCGGCGACGGGATCTACGTCTTCGCCGTCGCATGGTTCGTCTACAAGGACCTGCACGCGTCGCCGGCGACGTTCGCGCTGGTCGGGTTCGCGTGGTCGGCGCCGCAGGTCCTGTTGCTGCTCGCGACCGGAGCGCTCTCGGACCGGATGGACCGACGGCACCTGATGATCATCGGCGACCTGTTGCGGCTCGTCGCGATCACGGCGATCGGCACGTTGATCGTGCTGGACGCGCTCACCGCGCCGCTGCTGATCTTGCTAGTGCTGCCGTACGGCGCCGGCCAGGCGATCTTCGGCCCGGCGTTCAACTCGATCATCCCGATGATCGTGCCCGAAGAGCATCTCGTGCAGGCGAATTCGATCGCCTCGACCGTCCGACCGCTCGCGTGGCTCGTGATCGGCCCGACGATCGGCGCGGTCGTCGTACACCAGGCCGGCACGGGGTGGGCCTTCCTCGTCGATGCGGCGACGTTCGGGGTATCGGCCATCTGCATCGGCTTGATGCGTGTGCGGGGCGATCGCTTCGCGCAAGAGACCGAGACGCATCTGTGGGCGGACGTGAAGGAGGGGATCCGCTATGTGGTATCCACCCGCTGGCTGTTGTGGGGGATGCTCGGCGGCATGGTCAGCCTGTTCTGCGTGTGGGGCCCATGGGAGACGCTCGTGCCGTTCGTCGTGGCTGATCAGCTGCGCGGGACGGAACTCCAGCTCGCCCTCGTGTTCGGTGCGGGCGGCGTGGGGTCCGTGATCGCGTCGCTGTTCATGGCGCAGCGCAGTGGGCTACCCAGACGACCACTGCGCGTGATGTACATCGCGTGGGCCGTCGGGATGGGCATGACGGCGTTCTTCGGACTCGTCGCGAACATCCCCCAGGCGATGCTCGTGTCGTTCATCGCCGAGGCTTCGATCGCGGTGTTGATCGTCATCTGGTTCACGGCGATGCAACGGCTCGTACCGGGCGAGCTTCTCGGACGGGTGTCTTCGTTGGATTGGATGATCTCGATCCTCGGCACCCCTGTGTCGTTCCTGGTTGTCGGGCCCCTCGCGAAGGCCCTCGGCGCGGATGCGGTCTTGATCGGGGCCGGCGTGCTCGGTGCGATCGCGACGCTGCTGTTCATGGTGATGCCCGGCGCCCTGGATCCGGAACGGGACGGACGGCTCGCTACCGCTGATCGATCCGCGGAGCAAGTGCCGCCATCATGATCCCCGCCGCGGCGGAGATCGCGAACGCGATCGTCAGCCCGGTGACGAGCGACATGCCTACGTCGGCGGTGCGCGCGATGGCCGCGCCGGCAACGCCCGCGCCGACCGCGATCCCGAGCGTGTCCATCAGCAGCGTCGGCGAAAGCTCGCGCGCCTCTGCACCCTCGGCGGCGCCCGCCATCACCGACTGCGGGATCACCGGGAAGGCGGTGCCCATCCCGAACCCGGCGGCCATCCACGCGACGACGATCAGCCACAAGGGCGACCCGTGGAGCACCCAGATCGTGACGCCGATCCCGACCAGGAAGATCAAGGCACCCATCGAGACCAGCCAGCCGTAACTGCGGTGCCCGACGGCGTGCGACTGCCACCACGATCCGAGCGCCCACGTGAGGGCCGCGACCGAGATCGTGACCCCGGCGGCGGTGATGGACATCCCGCGAACGTGCGTGAGCATCAGCGGTACGTAGTTGTCCATCGCTGTGAACGCCATGGACAGTAAGAACGCGCACAAGGCAGCCGCGGGCGCGCCGCGCCGGGCGGTGAACGTGCCCGGCTGCACGAGTCGGCGCAACGCGACGATCAGCACGATCAGCCCGACGATCGCGATGATCGGCGCGACGAACGAACCGCCGTCGAGTCCGCCGAGGAACAGCCCGGCGCCCAGCATCACGAGCAGCGCGCCCCGGACCGGTGCAGGCGCGGCCTCCGCGTCGGGCCGGTCGTGCAGCGCCGGGTAGATCATCACCACGGACAGGAACAGGAACGGGATCGGCACGATGAACGCCCACCGCCAGCTCAGGTTGTCGGCGAGGAACCCGGCGATCAGCGGCCCGAACAACCCGGGCAAGAGCCACGCGGTCGCCATCACCGCGAGCACGCGCGGCCGCAGCGCCGGCGACATCGTCTTCGCGATCGCGCTGATCGAGAGCGCATAGGCGGCGCCGCTCGCCGCGCCCTGCACGAAGCGACCGGCGACGAGCACCGCCATCGACGGCGCGACCGCCGACATCGTGAGCCCGATCACGTAGAGCGCGGCCGTCACGAGGATCATCGGCCGCGTGCCGAAACGGTCGGCGGCCGAGGTGACGATCGGGATCGTGCCGATCATCGCGAGCGCCCAGGCCGCGCCGGCCCAGCCGTAGAGCGTCAGGTTGCCGAGATCGCTCAACACCGCCGGCATCACCGTGGACACGATCAGCAGGTGGATCGCGCCGAGCGTCTCGAACAGAAGCAGCCCCACCACGAGCCGCCCGTTCCGGCCCCGGAAGACCTCGCGCCAGGGCGCCGGCTGCGCTGCGGGCGCGGTCGCGGCGGGCACGGGCTCCATCACGGGGTCCATCGGCCCCAGGGTAAGCGGGTTGCCCTATGAAGCGGTCGTAGACTCGAACGCCATGGAATACACACACGTCGGCCGGCTCGGCCTCGTGGTGTCTCGGCTGTGCCTGGGCACGATGAACTTCGGCCCGCACACCTCTGAGGAAGACAGCCACACGATCTTGGATACGGCCGTCGCCAACGGGATCAATTTCGTCGACACGGCCAACGTCTACGGACGGCATCTGGGTGTCGGCGCGACCGAGGACATCATCGGGCGCTGGTTCGACAAGGGGGAGGGCCGGCGCGACACCGTGGTGCTCGCGACCAAGGTGTACGGGCAGATGGGCGACCTCCCGAACGAGTCGCGCCTGTCGAAGCTGTCGATCATCCACCAGTGCGAGGCGTCGTTGCGCCGGCTGCGCACCGACCGGATCGACCTGTATCAGATGCAGCACATCGACCGCGAGGCGTGGTGGGACGAGATCTGGGAGGCGATGGACCATCTCAAGCGCCAAGGCAAGGTGCTGTACGTCGGGTCGTCGAACTTCGCCGGCTGGCACATCGCGCGCGCCAACGAGATCGCGTCGTGGCGCCGGTCGCTGGGACTCGCGACCGAGCAGTCCGTCTACAACCTGATGCAGCGGTCGGTCGAGCTCGAGGTGATCCCGTCGGTCCAGGAGTACGGGATGGGGCTGATCCCGTACAGCCCGCTCGCAGGAGGCTTGCTGGCCGGCGCGCTCGAGAAGGTGACCGAGGGACGCCGCGCGCAGGACTACATGCAAGGACGGTTGGAATCGGAGCGCGAGCAGCTCGATCGGTTCGAGCACCTGTGCAAGGAGCTGGGGGAGCGGCCGGCCGACGTCGCGTTGGCGTGGCTGTTGCACCAACCGGCGGTGACGGCGCCGATCATCGGGCCGCGCACGGAGTCTCAGCTGCTGGGATCGATGCGCGCGCTGCAGATCCGACTGTCGGACGACGTCCTCGAGGCGCTGGACATGACGTTTCCTGGGCCGGGCGGGCCGGCGCCGGAGGCGTACGCCTGGTAGCTCGGGTCTAGCTCCGGCCCACCAGCGCTTCGACCTGTTTCGCCGCTTCGACGACCGCGGGTCCGTAGCGCTTGGCCCGCAGCGGCTGGAGTCGTGATCGGGGCCCGGAGACCGAGATCGCTGCGAGCAGCTGGTGGTGCGGGCCGAAGATCGGAGCGCTGACCGACCCGACGCCTTGTTCGCGCTCTCCGTAGCTGTCAGCCCACCCCCGGCGGCGTGTGGTGGCTATCGACTGGAGGATGTCCTCGACGTCCTCGTCCGACGGCGGACCCCATGCGAGGAAGACCTTGCCGGCCGAGCCGCGCCCGAGCGGAAGCGACGCGCCGACCTGGACGATCGTGCGGAGTTCGCTGTCGGATTCGACGGCGTCGATGCAGATCCGTCGGTCGCCGTGGCGCACATAGAGCTGGGCGGATTCGCCGGTCGTGCGCGCGAGCTGCTCGAGCGCCGGGCGAGCGAGCTGGCGCAGCGGCAACTCACGGAGCGCGGTGGTGGCGAGGTCGAGCAGGCGCGGTCCGAGCGCGTAGCCGACGCCTCCGATGAACATCAGGAAGCCGTGCGCCTGCAGCGCGGTGATCATCCGGTGGGCGGTCGGCTTGGTCAGGCCCGTCTCCTCGGCGATCGACGTGAACGATCGGGCGCCGCCTTCGACGGCATCGAGAACGTCCACCGCTCGGTCGAGGACGCCGACGCCTGTGGTCGGCGCGGGGCGTGTCGCCGCCGAGACGCCTTGACGGATCTCACCTTCGTCTTCGCGCCAGAGCTTCCACCAGGCTTCGTCCTCGATCGTCTTGGGCATCTCGGTCGCTCCTTGGTCCGTTCTTCCCGAGCCGGTGACCCGGGCTGACCTGTTATGGTGATGTCCACTATTTGGAACTGAGTTCCATTATTTGGAACTCACGCTACCAGGAGTCGCCGAGACCAGCCGCGTGCACCAAAGGAGCAACCCACCATGCCGAAGACGCTCGCCGAGAAGATCTGGGATCAACACGTCGTCCGCAGTGCCGAGGGCGAGCCGGAGCTCCTCTACATCGACCTGCACCTGGTCCACGAGGTCACGAGCCCGCAGGCGTTCGACGGCTTGCGCCTGACCAACCGCCCGGTCCGGCGTCCGGATCTCACCGTCGCGACGATGGATCACAACGTGCCGACCACCGACGGCCCGGTCACCGACGCCGTCAGCGCCCGGCAGATGCAGGCGCTCCAGGCCAATGCCGACGAGTTCGGCATCACGCTGTATCCGTGGGGTTCGGGCGGCCAGGGGATCGTCCATGTGATCGGCCCGGAGCAGGGCTACACCCAGCCGGGCATGACGATCGTGTGCGGCGACTCGCACACCTCGACGCACGGCGCGTTCGGCGCGCTCGCATTCGGCATCGGCACCAGCGAGGTCGAGCATGTGCTGGCCACCCAGGCGCTCCCGCAGAGCCGGCCGAGGTGGATGGCGGTCACGGTCGACGGCGACCTGCCGGCGAACTGCAGCGCTAAAGACATCATCCTCGCGATCATCAACCGGATCGGAACCGGCGGAGGCGCCGGGCACGTGATCGAGTACCGAGGCTCGGCGATCGAGTCGCTCTCGATGGAAGGCCGGATGACGATCTGCAACATGTCGATCGAGGGCGGCGCTCGCGCCGGCGTCATCGCGCCCGACGAGACGACGTTCGCGTACGTGAAGGGCCGCGCCCACGCGCCGAGGGACGCCGACTGGGACACGGCGCTCGAGCACTGGCGCGCGTTGCCGACCGACGCCGGTGCGACGTTCGACACCGAGGTGACGATCGAGGCCGCGGCGCTGCGGCCCTACGTCAGCTGGGGCACCAACCCGGCGCAGTCCACGACGATCGACGGCTCGGTTCCTGACCCGTCGTCGTTCGGTGAGACCGGGCGCAAGGAGGCCGCCGAGCGCGCGCTCACCTATATGGCGCTCGAGCCCGGCACCGCGATCCGCGACATCCGCCCCGACACCGTGTTCATCGGGTCGTGCACCAACTCACGGATCGAGGATCTCCGGGTCGCGGCCGAGGTCGTCAAAGGCCGTCACGTCGCGGACGGTATGCGCGCGCTCGTCGTTCCCGGCAGCGTCGCGGTCAAGATGCAGGCCGAGCAGGAGGGCCTCGACGAGGTCTTCAGCGCCGCGGGCTTCGACTGGCGCGGCGCGGGCTGCTCGATGTGCCTGGGGATGAACCCGGACATCCTGCAGCCCGGCGAGCGGAGCGCCTCGACCAGCAACCGCAACTTCGAGGGCCGGCAGGGCAAAGGAGGCCGAACGCACTTGGTGAGCCCGCGGGTCGCCGCCGCCACCGCCATCGCCGGTCACTTCACGACCCCGGAGGATCTGTGATGGAACCGATCGGCCGCATCGAGGGGACCGCGCTGCCGCTGGACAGGTCCGACGTCGACACCGACCAGATCATCCCGGCGGAACACTTGAAGCGGATCGAACGGACCGGGTTCGGGCCGTTCCTGTTCGAGGCGTGGCGCAAGGACCCGGACTTCATCCTCAACGATACGCGTTACGACGGCGCCTCGATCTTGCTGGCCGGTCCCAACTTCGGGTGCGGTTCCAGCCGTGAGCACGCGCCGTGGGCGATCGAGGACCACGGGTTCAAAGCCGTGATCGCGCCGAGCTTCGCCGACATCTTCCGCAACAACTGCCTGAAGATCGGACTCCTGCCGATCGAGCTCCGCGAGGAGTCGGTTCGCGCGCTGATGGACGCGTCGCTCGACGACCCGACCACGCGGATCGAGATCGACCTCGACACGCTGACCGTGCGCGCGCCCGGCCTGGACGAGACCTTCGACATGGAGCAGTTCACACGCTGGCGTCTGATGGAGGGTCTCGACGACATCGGGCTCACGCTGCGCCACACCGACGCGATCGCGGCATACGAGACCTCGCGCGCGGCGTGGCTCCCCTCGGCGTAACGCGCCGGCGACCCGTACGCTACGCGGCATGTTCCTCTCGGCCGACCGCTTCGAAGAGCTCGTCGTGGAGGCGATCGACGGCTTGCCCGAGTGGGTCCACGAAGCGATGGACAACGTGTCCGTCCTGATCGAGGACTACCCGCCGCCGGGGCAACCGGGCCTGCTCGGCCTGTACCACGGCATCCCGCTCTCGCGCCGGGGCAGCGGCTATACGAACGTGCTGCCCGACACGATCACGCTCTACCGGGCGTCGATCGTCGCGTACGCGGGTCCCGACGAGGAGCGCGTGCGTACACAGGTCGCGCGGACGGTCGCGCACGAGATCGCGCACCACTTCGGGATCAGCGACGACCGGTTGCGCGAGATCGATGCCTACTGACGCCGATTGGATGAACCGCGCGCTCGAGGTGGCGCGCGGGTGTCTCGACCACGACGACGTCCCGATCGGTTGTGTGATCGTCCACGAAGATCGCGAGCTCGCCGCGGCCGGCAACGAGCGCGAGCTTCGGCAAGACCCCACCGCGCACGCCGAGGTGCTCGCCCTGCGGGCGGCCGCCGACACGCTCGGCAGCTGGCGTCTCGACGGCTGCACGCTCGTCGTCACGCTCGAGCCCTGCGCGATGTGCGCCGGCGCGATCGTCCTGGCTCGCGTCGACCGGGTCGTCGTCGGTGCCGCCGACCCGAAGGCCGGGTTCACGGGATCGCTGGGCAACCTCGTGCAGGATCCGCGGCTCAACCATCGCGCTGAGCTCGTGGCCGGCGTCGAGGCGGCCTCGTGCGGTGAGCTGCTCCGCGCCTTCTTCCGTGACCGCCGTTAGCGCTTCGGGAATCGCGAGATGGCGGCGTCGGTGATCCGCTTGCTGATCGCCG